>CANFPP010000008.1 GCA_947449005.1 Holosporales bacterium
ACTTGAATACGGAACAGATTGGGGAAGAGCCCATCATTAATGAAGACCCTACGCTTTTTGAGCAGTTTTTTTTAAGAAATGTCGACTAACAACTTGTGAATTCACTAAATCTTTTGACGGATTCCGGACTGCTGTCTTGAGAGTTTAATGGATTTTTGAGTTATTATTTTTCTTTAAAAAACCCCGTATTCTTGTTAGATACAAATAAAAATTAACTTAAAATGTAATAAAAAGTCAAATTTTAAAAGTGGCCGTAATTACGTTTTTGGGGCGGCTAGTCTGCATGAGATCCTGATGTCAAGCACCAGGATTGTAGAAGTCACCTAATTCGTTGACAGAAATTGTTGATTGACTTGTTCGGGATTGGAGTGATTTCTGAGTCATCCAGTAACGGAGAATGATAGGGGGTGGTTACCATCCAGAGAGATCTAGTGGAAAACTGTTTATATATTTTTTTTTGACTATTGTGTATAATATATCCGTAGTGAATGAAAATGCCTGTTTTTAAGTTGATCTTTTGATCATTAATTATCGCTTTAAAAATATTAGATGGAATGAGCGATCTGCGATTTTAAAAGCTCTAACATGCCCAATTCATGGGTATAATTGCTCAAAATTTCTGCCTTAAGTGCCAGTCATTTTCATTCATTGCAGATATAACAACTCAGCTTTCCTTTTATAAGGAGTAGCTCGTACTAAAAATATAAATATTATAGGTATAATGGCCCCTCGTCCTTCTTTAAAAACATCTTTCCTCCCTCAAGGAACCATCGCCTTTTTCAAAAGGAGAGTTCGTGAGTTAGTGGGGGTTAGTTTTTTGCTTCTTACGGTTTGGGTAATCTTGAGCGTAATGAGCTATACCCCTAATGATGCATCTTTGAATACAGCAACGGACACCGCTGTACATAACCTTATGCTATATCCAGGAGCCATCGTTGCAGACCTGATGCTGCAAAGCTTTGGTATGGCCAGCTTTCTGTTGCCCCTGATTATGGGGATATGGGGAGTGCGCCTTATGCTTCAACAAAAACTGGCTTTTAGCACATCTCGTTTGACGAACACGCTAGCTTCTTCTTTCTTTCTTAGCATATTTTTGACTTATTTTTATCACAAAGAAAACTCTTTCTTGTTGAAGTTAAAACTATCTATGACTGGCTTTAAAACCGTCCCTATGGGGGGAACCTTAGGAGAGATATTCTTCTTTAATTGGCAAAATTTTTTGATTGCCTGGGGTTATCAATCCATTCTTCCTTTTACGATATTTTTAATTGGCATCGCTTTTTTAATTTTAGTATGGCATGCGATTGGGCTTAAGCTTGAAGGCGTTGTAAACTCTCTTGGAAGATTCTATTTTTCAATAGTTTCTCTGTTAAAATATGCTGCTTTTGGTAAGAAAGCACGACCAAGTCCTGTGAAGAAAGAAGTGCGATTTAAGGCAAGCCCGCTAATTGACCTTCGGTTTAAAGAAGAATCGCTTGAGAGTTTGAAAAACCCCCTAAATCTTACTTCACCAGAAAACTATGACGATGATATCGATGTGGGTCTAGACGAAGAAATTGTTTCTGAAAGTTTAGAGTATGAATTCCCGCGCTCTGCTGCGAATGATGAGTATCAACTTCCCCCTATTGATCTGCTTGACCCCTCCCGAGCTAAAAGTACAGGAAAGGTTCTAAGTCAGGATGAGCTAGAGCAATCGGCAAAGCAGCTAGAGGTTGTCTTGGCGGAATTTGGCGTTAGGGGTGAAATCGTTAATATTCGCCCTGGGCCAGTTGTCACTTTGTATGAACTAAGACCAGCAGCCGGTATTAAAACTTCCAGAGTTATTGGTTTGGCAGATGATATTGCGCGCTCTATGTCAGCATTGTCAGCACGTATCGCCGTGATTCCTGGGCACAATGTTATTGGTATTGAGTTGCCAAACCCTACGCGCCAGACAGTTTATATGAGGGATTTACTGTTAACTCAGGAATATCATAATTTTTCAGCAGGACTCTCTTTGATCTTGGGTAAAGATATTGGCGGCAAACCAATTATTGCTGATTTGACAAAAATGCCCCATCTTTTGGTCGCAGGAACGACGGGTTCTGGTAAATCTGTTTCTGTTAACACGATGATTTTATCGCTGCTTTTTAGGTTCCCCCCTGACCGCTGTAAATTCATTATGATTGATCCTAAGATGTTGGAATTGTCCGTATATGACGAGATTCCACATCTACTTGCTCCTGTTGTGACGGATCCAAAAAAGGCAGTTGTTGCTTTAAAGTGGGCTGTCAGAGAAATGGAAAATCGTTATCGAGCTATGGCTAAATTAGGTGTTCGCAACATTGAGGGTTATAATGTGCGCTTAGAAGAAGCAAGATCGACCGGAGAGATTTTGTTGCGCCGTGTTCAAACTGGATTTGACCCTGATTCTGGAAAGCCTATCTTTGAAAATCAAACTTTAAATCTAGAGCCCCTACCATTTATCGTTGTGGTGGTGGATGAGATGGCAGACTTAATGTTGGTTGCTGGTAAGGAAATTGAAGGCGCTGTACAGCGTTTGGCACAAATGGCTCGTGCGGCGGGTATCCACTTGATTATGGCAACCCAGCGCCCTTCAGTGGATGTTATTACCGGAACAATTAAGGCAAACTTTCCAACTCGTATTAGTTTTCAGGTTACCTCAAAGATTGACAGCCGCACCATTTTGGGTGAGCAGGGTGCAGAGCAACTTCTAGGCCAAGGAGATATGCTTTACATGGTTGGTGGCGGGCGAATTATTCGTGTCCATGGTCCATTCGTTAGAGATGACGAAGTTGAGCGTATTGTGAAGTTTTTGAAAACCCAAGGTGAGCCTAGCTATCTTGAAAGCGTGACAGAAGACGATAGCGAATCTCAAACGTCAGGCTCTGATGATTCACCAGACAAAGGTGGCGACGCCTTGTATCGTCAAGCTCTCGATGTTGTGATGCGTGAAGGAAAAGCTTCAACGAGCTTCATTCAACGTCACCTGCAAATTGGCTATAATCGTGCAGCTCGTATTGTTGATCAAATGGAAAAAGAAGGTATTATTAGCTCGGCCAATCATGTTGGAAAACGAGAAATTATAGGAAGAGGTTAGCAGTGTTTAAAATACTTGGATTTGTTTTATTCGTGATCGGTTTTGCTCATGCTGAAGCTCCACAGAAAACTACACAAAAACTTAGCTCTACTGATCTGCAACAGAAGATACAAAACAATTTGAATGGGGTTAAAGCATTAACAGCAGACATGGTGCAACAGAATCCAGACGGTAGTCTTGAAAGGGGCCGTTTATTTTTAAAGCGTCCGCAGCTGTGCGTGCAATACATAGAAAATGGTAAGACAACAAAACAGAAAATCATTGCAAATCGAGATACGTTAACGCTCACAGATAAAGATGGTAATCAGGACATTGTGGGGGTTAAAGATACGCCTGCAGGTCTTTTATTGCAGAAAAACCTTGATTTTGAAAAGGATCTTGAACTTTCTCTTGTTTCACAGACAGAACAGTCTGCTCAGTTTAGGTTGCAAAAAAAAGGTCAAAATGAGGGCTTGTTTTTAATTCTTAAGTTCTCCATAAAACCGATGATATTGCTCCAAGGATGGATTATCGATGGCGGCGTAAAAGAAGACGGATCGAGACAAACAACAGAAGTAACGCTCGAAAATGTAAAAATCGGCATTGATATTGATGATTTGGTATTTAAAGATAATTAAAATCGTATAGACTTAAGGGTAGTATTGTTTTGTAATCACTCAGCAAAACGGCATGAGATCCTGCATACTATGTCTATAACGAACTCTCATTATATTTTTCGGGGAAAATTATAATGAATTAAGTGAGTTAGACAATAGATTCGTTGCATCAGATCCTGGATGCTTGGCACCAGGATGACAAATGGATGGGCAGGATCTAAAAAATGCTGAGTAGTTACTATTATTAAGAGCTGCCAGGATAAAATTTTGATTTCATCTATAAAAACCTTTGGTATTTTTTTTGTTACCTTCGTCTGGAGCGGATCATTTATTCTTCTCAGTTGGTTTGCAACTCACCCCCTACAATGGTTAAGTTTAGCGGGCATTGGATTAGTTACAGTTGCTTGCTTGGCTTTTTGGGTGCAATCGGTGCGCGAGAATCAATTGGTTGTGCAAAGAGTAAAATTTCTTAATGCTTCGTTAGCGGCCTTAGGAAGTTATGTAGAAATTGCTATTTTTGATGAAAATCAAAAAACTGTTTTTACAACCCACCCTCACATTTATCCACATCGCCACGAATTCTTGCGTAAGGTTTTTTTGAAAGTTAAGCCATCTCCTGAGGCATCTTCCTTTTCACAGTGGGTAGAACAACGTCAATCTGGTGAAACGTTATTGTCGGGTGGAGAAGATGGTCTGGGGCAGCAGCAACGTTGGTGGATTGCTAACGTAACGCCAATTGACTCTCTACTCGTTGCCGGGAGACAGTACACCCTTGTCACAATGATCGAATCGACACTTTATTTTGAAAACTTTAATCAGCTCAAAAGCAATTATTCTAACTTAGAAGCTTTCCTGGATCGCGCTCCTTTTGGCTTATTTTATGCAAGCCAAACCAAGCATTTCATTGGAGCTAACGCAACGCTAACTGAATGGCTTGGGATAGAAAGAGATCAAATCTTAGGTCATTCAATGGAACAATTTATTGAAATGCCAGAGGATGGTAAGAGCGTTGGTTTTGTTACGGTTCGCCCCCCTAAGCAACCTGAATTCAAAGCGCTATTATTTACACCTTCCTCTTCGAGTGCAAAGAATCAAGCTTCAATAATTTGTCGTTTGACTCCTGAGCAAAGAGATGGGAAACAATGGTTAAATGATAGCTCTCTCAATGAAATGACTTTTTCAGAGGCTCCAATACCAGCGGCCATGGTTGATGTGAATGGGGTGATTTCTTGTTTTAATCCTGCCTTTTCTTCTATGATTAGTGAAGCGGTTTTGATGAACAAAAGAACACTGTGTGTTGGTGATAGTTTGTATGACTTGGTTCAACCAGGTGTTCGTTCAGAAGTTGCAACAAAAGTTCGTCGAACCTTAGAAGCAAGCGCTCTTCCTGTACCTTTCGAAATTCATTTCGAAGGCGGAAAAATTCACACAACTGTCTACATGAGCTGTCTCCATCAACCATTCGGAGAGCATGAAAACACACAATTGATGATGCAGTTCATTGATATTTCTGAACAAAAACGGCTTGAGCAACAATTCATTCAGTCTCAAAAGATGCAAGCAGTTGGTCAATTGGCTGGCGGTATTGCGCACGATTTCAACAATCTTTTAACGGCGATTATTGGTTTTTGCGATCTGCTTTTACAGCGCTATATGCCGAGTGATCCGTCTTATATTGATGTTATACAAATCAAGCAAAACTCAACACGTGCCGCCAATTTAGTACGTCAATTATTGGCTTTTTCTCGTCAACAAAACTTGCAGCCAAAAATTATTAACATCACAGATTATATCGCTGAGCTTTCTGCTTTGCTGCGTCGTTTAATTGGAGCTGGAATTGATTTGCAGATGGATCATGGGCGAGATCTTTGGCCTGTTAAGGTTGACGTGAGTCAGCTGGAGCAAGTCATTATCAATCTAGCAGTGAATGCTCGTGATGCGATGCATAGCGGCGGAGCGCTGATTATTCGCACTGGCAACTATGAGTGCAAACGTCAACAAAGAATCGGTCACGAATTAATGCCTGCTGGCGATTATGTTTTGATTGAGGTTACTGACACGGGGCACGGAATTTCCCAAGAAAATCTTGAGCGTATTTTCGAACCCTTCTTTTCAACGAAAGAAGTTGGATCTGGAACTGGCCTTGGTTTATCAACCGTTTATGGAATCGTTCAACAAACGGGTGGTTTTGTTCTCGTTGAAAGTGTCATAGACAAAGGAAGTACATTTAAGATATTCTTGCCTAGATACCAAGGTGAGGAGCAAATCTATGTTAACCAAGCTGAGCTTCCTTCTGGCGATCTTACGGGAGGTGGAACAATTCTTCTTGTTGAGGATGAAAGTGCTGTTCGTCTCTTTAGTTCAAGAGCCCTCAGAGAAAAAGGATATACTGTCTTAGAAGCAGAAAGTGGTGAAGAAGCTTTGGAAATAATTCGTAGCGGCGAGAAATTTGACTTGCTTGTTACAGACGTTGTGATGCCAAAAATGGATGGCCCAACATTGAGTAAACATGTTCGAGATTTACTGCCAGATACTAAAACTATCTTTATTTCTGGATACACTGAAGACACGTTTCGCAAAAACTTAGGACACGATGCGCAGATTCACTTTTTGCCAAAACCTTTCACACTAAAGGACCTAGCATCAAAAGTTAAAGAAGTGCTAAATGTAACCTAAAAGATAAATACTTTAAAATATAAGGAAAAAGTAAATGAGTACAAATGACCGCGGAGATAAAACTAAGGCTCTCGATATAGCGCTTGCGCAGATAGATCGTGCCTTTGGCAAGGGGTCAGTCATGCGTTTGGGCCAAAGAGAAAATGCAGTTGATGCAGATGTTGTTTCAACTGGATCTCTGGGGCTAGATATTGCACTTGGGATTGGCGGGCTTCCAAAGGGGCGCGTTATTGAAGTTTATGGCCCTGAATCTTCTGGTAAAACGACTCTGGCTCTGCACGTTGTGGCAGAAGCTCAAAAAACAGGTGGAACGTGTGCATTCGTTGATGCTGAGCATGCTTTGGATCCTAGCTATGCAAAGAAACTTGGCGTTAATTTAGACGAGCTGTTGATTTCACAACCAGATACAGGTGAGCAAGCTTTAGAAATTGCTGACACATTGGTTCGAAGCGGTGCAATTGATGTTTTGGTAATAGACAGTGTGGCAGCGTTGGTACCAAAGGCTGAGTTAGAAGGCGATATGGGCGATTCTCATATGGGATTGCAAGCCAGACTTATGAGCCAAGCTTTGCGTAAATTAACAGGGTCAATTTCCAAAACCGGTTGTATGGTTATTTTCATTAACCAAATTCGTCAGAAAATTGGCGTTATGTTTGGCAATCCTGAAACGACAACGGGCGGAAATGCGTTAAAGTTCTATGCTTCAATTCGTCTTGATATTCGTCGTATTGGCGCAATTAAAGATAAAGACCAAGTTGTTGGAAACCAAACACGCGTTAAAGTCGTTAAAAATAAAATGGCTCCTCCTTTTAAGGTTGTTGAATTTGATATTATGTACGGTGAAGGCGTTTCTAAAACTGGAGAGCTTATTGATCTTGGCGTTAAAGCGAACGTTATCGACAAATCAGGATCTTGGTATTCTTTTGGAACTCTGCGCATTGGTCAAGGCCGTGAAGCAACGAGAACTTACCTAAAAGAAAATCCAGAAACTGCTGATCAGATTGAGAAGCTCGTTCGAGATAATTCCGGTCTTGTTGCTGAAGCGATGATTGGCGGCGGCGGAGATTCAAGCGCGGCTGAGTAAGAGATAACCTATGTTTCTTTGAGATCCTGGGGTTAAGCCCCAGGATGACAAAATAGGGAGAAAAATAATCACTGGTTAAATTTATTTTTAGGAAAGTTAAATGCGCACCTTAACAGATATTCGTGGCACTTTTATTCAATATTTCAGTGATCAAGATCATCAGGTTGTAAGTTCAAGCCCGTTGGTCCCTCAAAATGATCCAACCTTGCTTTTTACGAATGCAGGAATGGTTCAGTTTAAGGATGTCTTTACGGGGCTTGAAAAAAGACCTTATCAACGAGCCGTTACATCGCAAAAATGTTTGAGAGCTGGCGGTAAACACAACGATCTTGATAACGTTGGGTATACGGCGCGCCATCATACTTTTTTTGAGATGTTGGGTAACTTTTCATTTGGTGATTATTTTAAAGAGCAAGCAATTTTTAATGCCTGGACTTTGATTACTAAAGATTTTGGACTTCCTAAAGATAAACTGCTGGTTACCGTTTATGCAGACGATAATGAAGCTGCAAAATTGTGGGCTAAGATTGCTGGATTACCTGAAGACAGAATTATCAGAATTGCGACCTCGGATAATTTTTGGTCGATGGGTGACACGGGCCCTTGTGGTCCTTGTTCTGAAATCTTTTATGATCATGGCGAGGGAATTGCCGGTGGTCCTCCAGGTTCGCCTGAACAGGATGGCGATCGCTTTATTGAGATCTGGAATCTGGTCTTTATGCAATTTGAACAGATGGCTGATGGTCGCCGTATTGAATTGCCAAATCCTTCAATTGATACAGGTATGGGGCTGGAGAGAATTGCAGCGGTGCTGCAAGGCGAGCACAACAATTATAACGTTGATCTTTTTAAGACATTGATCGCTAATTCTGTTGAATTGACAGGGGCTGGCGCCTCGAACCAACGTCAATCGCACAACGTTATTGCAGACCATTTACGAGCGTGCTCATTTTTAATTGCTGATGGTGTGCTTCCGTCAAATGAGGGAAGAGGGTATGTCTTAAGACGGATCATGCGTCGTGCTATGCGTCATGCTCATATTCTTGGAGCGAAAGAGCCGCTGATGTGGCGCTTGGTTGCAACGTTGAGCCAATTGATGGGGCAGGCCTATCCTGAGCTTATTCGAGCACAGCCTCTTATTGAGCAAACTTTGAAAACAGAAGAAGAAAAATTCCGTCAAACGCTTGATCGTGGATTGAAGCTTTTGAACGAGCAGATATCTACGCTGCCAGCGGCCAAAGGTTTGCCTGGTGATGTTGCGTTTAAACTTTATGATACGTATGGATTCCCGTTAGATTTAACTCAAGATGTTTTGAGGGAATCCGGGCGAGTTGTCGATACTGATGGATTCAATGCGGCGATGGAAGTGCAGCGCGCTGCAGCAAGATCTGCCTGGTCAGGCTCAGGAGAGGCAGCGAATGAACAGGTTTGGTTTGATATTAAAGATAAAGAGGGAAGCACAGAATTTTTAGGGTACCAGACGACAACTGCTGAGGCTGTGATTGTTGAGCTAGTTGATGCTCAAAATGCAATTATCACAGAAGCTAACGTTGGTGATAAAGTTCAGATCTTAACGAATCAGACACCTTTCTATGCTGAATCTGGCGGACAGATGGGAGACAGTGGTCTTTTATTCAGCTCTAATGGAGCAAAAGCTCGCATTACGGACACGGCAAAAAAACTTGGTGCGCTTCATGTTCATGGCGCTGAAGTTCTAGAAGGAGTGATACATCAAGGAGATGCAGTTAAGTTATGTGTTGATAAAAATCGCCGTTTACGGATTGCGGCAAATCATTCAGCAACTCACCTTTTGCATGCGGCTTTGCGGCAGTGTTTAGGAGAGCATGTAACTCAAAAAGGGTCTTTGGTCTCCTCTGATCGCCTCCGGTTTGACTTTACGCACGGAAAAGCTTTAGCGCCAAATGAGCTTGAGATGATTGAGCGTCTAATCAATCAGCAAATTCAAAATAATAACTTTGTACAGACTCAAGTCATGCCGCCTGAGCAGGCCGTAGGGGCGCTTGCTTTATTTGGTGAGCGTTATGGTGATGAGGTTCGAGTTGTGAGCATGGGGACCGATGAAAAGGCTTTCTCCAAAGAGCTGTGCGGAGGGACTCACGTTAATCGTACAGGCGACATTGGATTTCTCAAAATTATTGGGGAGAGCAGTATTGCGTCTGGCGTGCGCCGAATCGAGGCTATAACGGGAGTAGCTGTTTTAGAGTATATTTATCAACTCGAATCAGCGATGGATTTAGAACGCGCAGCTGCTAAGAAGCAAATCCTTGATCTTAATAAACAGGTTAACGACATTCGCAAAAAAGCAATGTCTGGCAGTGATGATTTTAACATAGAAAAAGCAGGTGAATATTCTATCGTCTTTAAGAATTTTCAAGATGTTGCCCCTAAAGATCTGAAGCCTTTGGTGGATCAATTTAAGGAAAAACTTGGCTCTGGCATTATTGTCTTAACCAGCGCAATGGAAGAAAAAATCTCTATAGTTGTTGGGGTTACTAAGGATCTTGAGCAGAAGATTAGTGCTGTTGATTTGGTTCAAATTGGCGCTGAAATTTTGGGCGGAAAAGGCGGAGGTGGCAGACCAGATTTAGCCCAGGCTGGCGGTG
Source organism: Holosporales bacterium (assembly GCA_947449005.1). Taxonomy (GTDB): domain Bacteria; phylum Pseudomonadota; class Alphaproteobacteria; order Paracaedibacterales; family CANFPP01; genus CANFPP01. The sequence goes on from CANFPP010000008.1 coordinate 10,081, forward strand.
TTATCCCTCAAAACGTCGATAAACTTAACGCAGCATTTACTGGTTATTTAAAAGACATTTAGAAAACAGAAAAACACTTGGTTTATCAAGAGTTAACTCTTATGTAGTACATTAAGTATTTGATGTTTTATCTTGGAGATTACTGTGGGCAGTATCTTTTCTTTTTTCTTTCGTATAGCAATTGCGCTTTTTATTACACTTTCAGTTACGTTCGCTAGCGATTTAAGAAGTTTGTGGAAAGCTGGATTTTACAAAAGTCACGAGCAACTTGCTGAGGTTTTTAGAAAAGGTGAGCTTACTAAAGATGCAATATACAGCCTGCATGATAGTAGCGGCAATAATTTAGCGCACAAGATTTTTTACTATCTTAAACAAGCTACCAAAAAAAATCTCAATGATCCCCGGAGAATCATAGGTAATTATTTGTATGCTATAGAAAAACTACACGAATTATGCGGTGATGGTGTTTTTGAGATCAAAAATGATGAAGGAAAAACTCCTTTTGCTGCCTCTCCAATAGTATTTAGCAAAGTGTTCGTGGACGCTGGTTTCCTACCCCATCCTAATCTGGTGCATTTACTAATAAGAAATTATGAAGTTTTGCTAAATACAGATCCCGATTTTTTTCTAATGCCATTTCCAAACAATGTGACCCCTTTAATGGAGTTGGCGTTAAACAATCCAGAGATATATCCGGATGTAGAAAGAAAATTAACAACATTAGGAAAATCCGTTGATCAAATAGATCGCTGGGGATATACAGCAAAAAAATGGATAGGAAAAAAAGATTTGGGAGCTAATTATCTTTTTGCCCTGGACAATTTGAATCATGATCTAAGTTCTGAACCTTTAGATATTAGCTTTTGGGACAAGGTAGAAAGAGAGTCTACCTATGACTTTACAGATCATCATAATAATAGATATTTTTTTGATGAACTTGCGTTCAATGAAGTCTTGCTGAATCAAGATCGAACGGGTCTTAAAGAAAGCTTCTTGCAACGCAATATTACAACACGACAAAATGAAGCCAACCAATTATGGGAAGCTTTTTTCAAAGTTCATGATGACTTAGTGGTGAAGCGTATATCGCGAGTTCATGGCGGTGATAATGGGTATATAGACAGAATCAAAGGAACTCCTAATGCGATTCGAGTTTTAGGACGCATAAACTCGATTGAAGATTATTTATGTTATCCTGAGGGAAGAGAAACGGCACAAATTATTAGATCAAAAATTTTATCAACTGGCGGTACGTTTGGCATCAATTTCAAACGCACAGCGACGTCTAATGAAGCTAAAATCATGAAAGATAGTGTTGAATCTTTTGTACGCAATGTCGAATCAAATATATGGCTTGATATTGCACAAGAAATTATGAATGCTTTTTTTGTTGCATACTCATTGCCATTAGAAAAAACACAGCAAGATGCTTTGAATAGTCATCAAGTGAATTGTGTTATTCTTGGTCTTTATTCTGTGTTTAATATCCATCAACGATACTCCCCAGAAGATCCCTTTTCAGAGATTGATAGATTAGTAGCTGCAAAGAAGGGATGCTCTGCGTCAGCCATAAGATCAAAAGATCGATATGATGGAATCGCTGAGCACATTGACTCATAACAGTGATATTTATGAAAAATGGCGGGAGTGACGGGACTCGAACCCGCGACCTCCGGCGTGACAGGCCGGCGCTCTAACCAACTGAGCTACACACCCAACGAAAGGTGAAAGTGCAAACATATGAATGTGTACACAAGGTAAACGTTTAGCTGAATCTGGTGGTGTCTGTCAAGAACACATCTTAAAGAACTTAGAATAAATTACTAAAGTTGCTATTTTTCTTACAATGTGATTAAAATTAGAGCGAGATTGTGAAAATAACATGATGGGTGTCAATAAACGGTTTGACAATCGCTCCGTTATATGGCACTTCATTAATACTTAATTTATTATAGTTTGATATTTCTATTAGAATAGGCTTAGTTTATGACAAAGCGAGTTACTGCAAAACACAAGATTGATCGCCGTTTAGGTGTGAACCTTTGGGGCCGTGCAAAGAGCCCTTTTAATATCCGTAATTATGGACCTGGTCAGCATGGCCAAGGACGCTCCAAGCCTTCTGACTATGGTGTTCAGCTTCGTGCTAAACAAAAGCTAAAAGGTTATTATGGCAATATCAGCGAACGTCAGTTCCGCCGTATTTACCAAGAGGCTGTCCGTCGTCGTGGAGATACGTCTGAGAATATGGTAGAGTTGCTAGAGCGTCGTTTGGATGCAGTTATTTACCGTATGAAATTTGTTTCGACGGTTTTTGCTGCGCGTCAGTTTGTTAACCACGGACACGTTAAAGTTAATGGCCAACGTGTAAACATTCCTTCATACAAGCTTAGCGATGGCGATGAAATCACTGTTGCATCAGGCATGAAAGAAAACGTAAACGTGATTTTGGCAATACAGTCTAGCGAACGCGATGTTCCAGACTATATTGAAGTTGATCATGGTAAGATGGAAGGCAAGTTCATTCGTGGACCTAAGCTTTCAGACATTCCTTACCCAGTTCAGATGGAACCAAACCTCGTAATCGAGTTTTACTCGCGTTAGTTTCTTCAAGAACTTTCTAGATTTAAGCCCCTTAATTTTATTATTAAGGGGTTTTTTGTTTTTGATGAGGAAAATACAAGACTATTACTTTAATCAAGAAAGAAAAGCAGCCTGGATCCCTGTCTTCGCGAGGATGACGAGGTGGAGAAAATGGAGATGAGGCGGAAAGAGTAGCGATGCAGCAGAGAATAGCAAAGATGATAAGCTCCCTTCCATTGTCATTCCCGCGTAGGCGGGAATCCATGTTTATAACATTATGAAAAAACGTAATTGAATGACTATACCTGTCATGAATGAAGATACCTGTTTTTAAGTTGATCTTTCGATCATTAATTATCGCTTTTAAAATCTTAGGTAGAATGAGCTATCTGCGATTTTAAAAACTCTATTTCTGCTCAAAATTTCTGCCTTAAATTCCAGGCATCTTCATTCATAACAGGTATAAATAAAGGGACACATAAATTGTTGGATGCAAAATATAAAGGTCTTTTGATAGACTTAGATGATACTTTGTTAGATTTTACGAAATCTGAATCTTTGAGTCTAATCGCAACTCACAGACAATTTTATCAAGAGATAATTTCGGAAGCGGATTTTTTGAGCACCTTTCACGCGATTAATGGCCGGCTCTGGCAAGAACTAGAAATTGGAAAAGTAACTCCTCAAGATGTTTGTTCGCAGAGATTTGCATTGCTTAACAAGTCAGCTGGATCATCAATTGCTTCTCAAGATGTTGTCGCATTTTATGCAGATCAACTTATCAAAAATTCATTCTGGTTACCGGGAGCAGAAGATGCCATTAAAATCTTAAAAGAGAGATTTCAGATTTGCGTTGTGACAAATGGATTTTCTAATGTTCAAAGAGGAAAGCATAAGCTTTATAATATGGAAGACTGGGCAGAATCCTTTATCGTTTCTGAGGAGGTTGGCGTCTCGAAGCCACATAAAGACATTTTTGATATTGCCCTAAAATCTTGTGGTTTATTGTCTCACCAAGCGCTTATGATCGGGAATTCTTTAACCAGTGACTATCAGGGAGCAATCAATGCTGGTCTTGATTTTTGCTGGGTAAAGATTCCAGATATTGATCTTCCGAAAAGCATGCCATCTCCAGAATATTCAGTGATGTCAATTGCAGAGCTTAACCTTATCTAAAAGCTCAATGATAATCAGGGACATCCCACCAAAGAGTAGTGTTAAAACAAGGCCTTTATTTAAGAAGAATGACTTTTTCTTTTCCCGAAATGCGATACAACTTGGCAAAACAATTGCCAGAACACTGAGGAAGATAGCGGCAAAGCCTAGAACAAAAATAAATCCTTTTGGATAAAAAAGTGCGAATACTAAGGGAAAGCTAAAGGTTAAAAAAGCTGCTTGGAGACGTGTCTTAAAACTCTCTTTTTCGCGAAACCACTCAGATATATAATCAAAAAGCCCTAAAGCAACGCCCAAGAACGATGTGGCTATTCCTAAGAAAGTAAAAGCATTAATTAATATATTCAAGAATGGGTGTTGTGTAATTTCTGTTAATTTTCCGATAAAAAGACCTACATCCTCGCTGCCTGTTAGTTGAGAGCCTAAAGACCCAATGGTGATGCCTAGCCAGCAGATATAAACAATTAGCGGGATAAAACTTCCTGCTATAAGGCTAATGTAAATACTTCTTTTGTCCCCATCAAGGTAGGAGATAAGACTTGGAATGCTGCCGTGAAACCCAAAAGATGTAAAGAAAATTGGAATCGCTGCGTACCAAGGCAAGAAAGATACACTCTCAGAGCAGATAAAATTTTCTGCCCTAATAAACGGATAAAGCCCGGCCACCATAATTAGAAAAACAACAATTTTTATAATAAATAAAAAGCGATTTGCGTAGTCTACGGCCTGTGTGCAGGCTAGAACAAAAATTCCAAGCGCAAGCGTAAAAAGAATGGATAGCATAGGTAGAGGAAAGTTGACTTCCTGATGCAAAATGGAACTGCCGCCCGCAATATAAGCTGAAAGAAGCGCCCAAAACAAACCAAGAAGACTAAGAGCGGCAACACGTTTTCCCCAAATACCGAGCTTTTCTTCGGCAATGGCTGCGATACTTCTACCTTGGCCTTGGCTAATTTCAACCATAACGCCGGCTGAAAACAACATATAAATCCACATACCAATTAAAAGACTAGTACCTTTCCAAAAGCCTAAGCTGGCTGATGTCATCGGTAGTGCGAGCATTCCAGCGCCGATAGTGGTACCAGAGATCAAAAAAGTTGCCCCTAGAATACGATTCTTCATGGTATAGCCTTCATTCTATATTTAGATAAGGGAGTATGGCTAAAATCCCAGACAAAAAGAATAGTTTTTATTCCATAATCATGATAATTTTTTAAAATAGAAAAGATACGATCTATGCTCTTTTAGACTCTGAGGTGAAGCACCGGGATCGTACTTCCTCTCGGCGTCATCTCCGCGAAGGCGGAGATCCATAAAAACACTAATAAAACAGTGATATATGAACTTAAACAGCCTGGATTCCCGCTTACACGGGAATGACGGCGGAGTGACGGGTGGGTAGGAGAGAGTGATATGACGATGAAAAAAACATAATTGATAGTGGTGAATAGGATAGCATGATTGATCCAATAATTCTTTTATACACATGGTTTCGAGGTGAATTAGTTGGGACTGATGAGTATGAAAACCGTTATTTCGAAGAAAGAAAAGCACGAAAAAATTGCAAAAAGCGTCGTTGGGTTTTGTACAATGGAACGCCTGAAGCTTCAAAAGTTCCAGCAATTTGGCATGCTTGGTTGCATTATACGGTTGAGAAGTTACAACCTGCTAAAAAGAACTATGGTTGGGAAAAGCCTCACTTACCAAATTTGACGGGAACAGCGCTTGCGTATAAACCGCAAGGGCTAATTGATGGTGGTAAAATTCATTCAAAAGACTATCAATCTTGGGATCCTAATTAACGTCAGTTCGGGATTAGATTCTTACCCAACCAGCCGTCATCACGAGTAAGCGACGCTTCAGTGTAATCCACAGGCTATTTTCAGGATGGCCACGCACCTGCGGTGCTTGCCATGACGGTGGTGAGAACGATATGACAACAGAAAGAGCCTAATGATGACGATGCTGAGGAATGATAATGGCGAATAGAGCATATATGATGTCAGGGAACTATACCCGCTCTCTCCATTGTCATCACACTGCGCAGGCGTGGATCCAGGCTGTTTTCTTACAAAAATCTGCACACTGCGTTTTAAAATAAAAAGAGAAATACAATAATGAAAATAGTCCGTGCCGTTGCTACTGTTGGGGGGTTTACAAGTCTTAGCCGAATATTTGGCTTGGTACGTGAAATTCTTATGTCTCATGTTTTGGGGGCGGGGATCGTTGCAGACGCTTTTGTTGTTGCCTTTAAATTCCCTAATTTTTTCCGGCGTTTTTTTGCTGAAGGTGCTTTTAATGCGGCGTTTGTTCCCTTCTTTGCTGGAAAGCTTGAAAAAGAAGGAAAGCAACCCGCAATTTTAACAGCAGAACGCGTATTTTCATTTCTTGGCGCTTGTTTAATTCTGTTGGTCCTCGCCATAGAAATTTTTACACCAGAAATTATGCATCTTCTTGCCCCAGGATTTTCAACAACCCCTGAACGGCTTGATATTGCTGTTACTTTTACGCGTATTACATTTCCCTATATTTTATTTATGTCTCTTTCAGCTCTCTTGGCTGGGATTTTAAATTCGTTTGATCGCTTTGCAACAGCTGCTGCTGCTCCAATACTTTTAAATATTCTGATGATTCTAGCTTTGCTCGCTTATCCTGTTATTAATCTTTCAGCAGGATTAACGCTTGTTTGGTCAGTTTTTATTGCCGGGATTGTTCAGTTAGTTTGGCTCTATTGGGCATGTAGGCGTATCGGTGTCTCATTAAGATTACTGGTTCCTAAAGCAACTCAAGACGTGAAGCATGTCATGAGAAAAATGATTCCGGGAGCCATTGGCGCTGGGGTTATGCAAATTAATTTGCTGATTGATATGGTGCTTGCTTCATTACTCACAACAGGTTCAATCTCCTATCTTTATTATGCAGATCGTTTAAATCAGCTGCCTCTCTCAATTTTTGGCGTTGCAATTGGAACTGTTCTTTTGCCCAGGCTCTCTCGCCAACTTCGTAAAGGAGATATTGAGAACGCAATGGAAAGTCAAAATCTGGCTTTAGAACTTGCGCTTCAGCTCAGTATTCCCTCAGCGGTGGGACTTATTATTTTATCTTTTCCTCTTATTAACTTAATCTATGGACATGGTTCTTTTAACGTTAACGATGTTAGTGCAACAGCGCCTGCTTTGGCTGCCTTTGCTTGCGGTTTGCCAGCCTATGTTACAGGGAAAGTTTTCTCTACTAGTTTTTTTGCCCGTTTGGATACGAAAACTCCGGTTAAAATTGCCATCGTTTGTATTATAGTTAATCTTATTTTGAACTTAATCTTAATGCGAACATTGCAGCATATAGGGCTTGCTTTAGCGACATCAATCTCAGCATGGCTCAATACAATCTTATTACTTATTTTCCTGAAGAAAAAAGAACTCTTCAAAACATCGCCTAATCTTATTAAGATGATTGGAAAAGTGGTTTTATGCTCCTTATTGATGGGAGGAGTGGTATTTTTTATTCATGGTTATTTTAATGATTTAACCGATAAACTATATTTAAAAATAGTGTCTCTTTTATTTTGCACCTGTTTTGGGATAGGTTTCTATGGAATTTTTGGGTACTGGTTGGGTATCTTTAAAACTCTCAATTTTAGTTCTTTAAGGCGATAAAAAATGCAAACAATACAGCGTATTCTCTCTGGCGTTAGGCCTACAGGAGATATTCATTTAGGCAATTACTTGGGTGCCATTCGCAATTGGGTGAAATTGCAGGAAATCTCGCGTGAGAGACTATTTTGTATTGTGGATATGCATGCCTTAACCACCAGTGATGATGCGCATAATCTGGCCAATAATACGCGGACTGTAGCGGCAGCCTATATTGCCTGCGGAATTAATCCAGATACCAGTGCTATATTTGCACAAAGTCAAGTTCCAGCACATTTAGAACTAGCTTGGATTCTTAGCTGCATTACGCCTCTTGGGTGGTTAAATCGCATGACACAGTTCAAAGATAAAGCAGGTTCAGATAGAGAAAAAGCATTCTTGGGATTGTATTCGTATCCGGTGCTGATGGCGGCTGATATTTTAATTTATAATGCAACACATGTGCCGGTTGGCGATGATCAAAAGCAACACGTTGAGCTCGCTCGAGATATCGCAGGTGCATTCAATCGTCATTATCAAACAGAAACCTTTATCCTGCCAGAGCCGCATATTATAGGAACGGCAACGAGAGTGATGAGCCTTCGCGATGGTTCAAAAAAAATGAGTAAGTCTGATCTTTCTGATTATTCACGAATTAACTTGATGGACGATCCAGATGCGATTGTTTTAAAAATCAAAAAATCAAAAACAGATAGTGATCCAATTCCAGAGAAATTCGAGGATTTAGGAAGTCGAGTTGAGGCAAAAAATCTTATAACGATTTATGCGACGCTTACGGATCAATCCTGTGATGCGGCTTGTGCGCAATTTTCTGGACAAACATTTTCAACATTAAAGAATCAGTTAGCTGATGCCTTGGTTAACGTATTGTCTCCAATTCGTGAAAAAATGCATTTTCTGTTAAATGAAAAAAGTGAGCTGGATAAAATATTAAAAGTAGGGGCAGAGAAAGCGAATGATCTTGCGGTTCCTCACCTTAAAGAAATTCGCAAAATTATAGGAATCTTGTAGAAAATGTCTCGCATTGTTTATGTAAATGGTCGTTACCTTCCTTATGATTATGCTCAGATTCCTGTAGAAGACAGAGGGTATCAACTTGCCGATGGTGTTTATGAAGTTGTGGCTGTCATGAACGGTAAGATGGCGGATTTGTACCCACATCTGGATCGGCTGCAGCGATCTCTTGCTGCGATTGATATAGAGTTTGATCTGTCACATCAAAGTTTTGAAATTATTATGAGAGAATTGCTAAGACGCAATCGTATAAGCAACGGCGTTCTTTATTTGCAGATAACACGCGGAACGTTAGCTCGGCAATTTCATTATCCAAACCCACCGATTCAGCCGCACCTTGTTATCATTGCGAGGCATTTTGATTACCAGAAATTCATTGCTAGTAAAGCGGGGGGTGTAAAGGTTATTACACATTCTGATATTCGCTGGCCCAGACCCTATATTAAATCAGTTTCTTTGTTGCCAAATGTTTTGATGAAACAAACTGCTGTTGCACAGGGAGCTCATGAAGCTGTGCTAATTAATAGTCAAGGATATGTAACGGAAGGTGCTGCTAGTAATCTTTGGATTATTAATGAGAAAAATGAGTTGCAAACCCATCCTACAGATTCATCTATTTTAAATGGGATTACTCGTGCTAAGCTTATAGAAATTGCAGATAATCTTGGTATTACGTTGGCAGAAAAACCTTACAAGCTTCCAGAGTTATTGTCTGCAAAAGAGGCGTTTTTGAGTGGTGCAACCACATGGGCTGTTGGCGTTATTCAAGTTGATGATCACATCATTAATGACGGCAAACCAGGTCCTATTACTCAAAAGCTACATAAAAAATATTTGGCCTATGTGCGAGGAAAAGAAGACGTTGAATAAAGTAATTATCCCTTCAAAACCTATCGCGTTTTTGTTTGATTGGGATAATACTCTCGTTGAAAGTTGGCAGGTTATTTTTCTTGCCTTTAACAGAACATTAGCTGATTTCGGCAAAGAACCATTTACCTTTGATGAGGTCAAAAGCAGAGGTTACAATTCTTCACGCAATGTGTTTCCTGAAATATTTGGTGATGATTGGGTGGCTGCTCAAAAATTAATGTATCACTATTTTGATGAGTACGCTGGTGAAGTAAGACTCTTAGAAGGGGCGAGAGAACTTATAGAATGGCTGTATTTGAATAAATATCCAATGGCGATTATCAGTAATCGGCAAGCAGATGTCCTTCGTGATGAGGTCGAGCGTCTTGGAATCAGTCATTTTTTTGCAAGTGTGGTTGGGTCAGGGGATACTGTGCGCGACAAACCAGATCCAGCATTGGCAAGGCTAAGTTTAAAAAGACTTGGTCTCGTGGGATCTAATCAAGTATGGTTTGTTGGTGATACTCCCGTGGACTGGCAATGTGCCATAAACTCTGGCTGTCAACCGGTTGGCATTAGTGAAGAGCATCTAGATTTTGAAATGCCAGGCCTTATTCGTGTTGCAGATTGTCATGAGTTAAAAAAAATCTTATCAGATTTCTAATTTCTGCCCTTGGTCTTTGCGCAAAATCATACTACATCTATAATTATAAAAAATTTTAATAAAATATTAAATAAGGAGAGTTTAGCTGTGGCAGCTGATAAACCTGTAAACGTTCAAGATGTATTCCTAAATCATATCCGCAAAAACAAAACACCTCTTACGGTGTTTCTCATTAATGGGGTTAAGCTGCAAGGTATTGTTACTTGGTTTGATAGTAGTTCTATGTTGTTACGCCGTGATGGTCATTCCCAACTTGTTTATAAACATGCTATATCAACTCTAATGCCTCAAGGAACAATCCAGTTGTTTGATGGCGCCCACAGTACAACTGTTGAGGGTTCTCATGAAGAAACGCACGCAGGATTTGATGATGAGTTTGATGAAGAACATTAAAGATTTTGTAAACCTAACCCCCCTTAACCACTCAAATGGTTAAAGAAACATCGATAGAGCCGACCAAAGCTTGCGTGTTAGATGTCGTGATACGCAAAAAACCCGCAAGCATCTCAGTCCTGCCTCTCCATGCAGAAACAAAACGAAGCGGCAGACTTGAAGAAGCTGTTGGTCTTGCATTGGCAATTAATCTTGATGTTGTTCATCAACAACTTATCAATCTAAACAGACCTTCTCCTTCTACGTTAATTGGAAAGGGGAATGTGGATGAGCTTAAAGGCATTATCGCTTTTCAAAATATTTCTTTGGTTGTTGTAAATACGGTCATTACGCCGATTCAACAACGCAACCTCGAGAAAGTCTGGAAATGTAAGGTTATTGATCGCAATGGCTTAATCTTAGAAATTTTTGGCGCTAGAGCGCGTACAGCCGAAGGTAAGGTGCAGGTTGAGCTTGCAGCTCTTAAGCATCAAAGAAGTCGACTGGTTAGATCCTGGACACATCTTGAAAGGCAACGAGGCGGCTTTGGTTTTATTGGTGGCCCTGGAGAATCGCAATTAGAGTTAGACAGGCGACTGATCGATGAGCGAATTCTAAAGCTTCAAAAACAATTGGATCAAGTTAAGCGAACACGGGGCTTGCACAGGCAGTCACGAAAAAGAAGTGCGCTGCCGATTGTTGCACTGGTTGGATATACCAATGCTGGCAAATCAACACTCTTTAATTCATTGGCAAAAGCAGATGTCTTTGCGAAGGATCTTTTGTTTGCAACCCTTGATCCAGCAATGCGCCGCGTAAAGCTTTCTAGTGGCCGTGAAATTATTTTATCAGATACAGTTGGTTTTATATCAGAATTACCAACTCAATTAATTGCAGCATTTCGGGCAACCTTGGAAGAGGTGTGTGCAGCAGATGTAATCATTCATGTTCGAGATTGCGCACACGTCGATAGCGAGCATCAGGTTCAAGATGTGTATAAGGTTCTGGGAGATTTAGGCCTTATGGAGGATGGACATAATCCTTCGATGATTGAGGTTTATAATAAAGTGGATCTGCTTGATGACGAACAACAGCAAGTTCTTTCCAATCGTTTAGAGCGGACGCACAGCAGAGTTGCTTTGTCAGCCCTGAGCGGCGAGGGGACAGATAAGCTTTTAAAATTGATCGACAAATTTTTAAATCGAGATAAAAAAGTTGTAGATATAACTTTATCAAGTAGTGATGGTGACTTGTTGGCCTGGTGCTATCGCCGCGGGACTGTTATTAAGCGAAACGATAAAGATGATGAGATTCAGCTAACTCTTTGGCTAAGTCCTGAGGATTCAAAAGACATGCTAGAAAAAATTAATAAAACTTCACTTTCTTAATGATTTATTAATTTTCTTTGCATAATCTTTATAAAGATCAATGATTATTTTTGAAGGAATTTCCCTATGAAAAAGACCAGTATTCTGTGGCTTGCAGCTTTGTTTTTAGTTAGCGGCTATGAGGCTAGTGCGAATCCAAAAACTCCTGGTGATGACGATTATGAGCACATTAATATTGGAAAAACGACAAAGCATTGCGAAATTGTTGTGTCAAAATTTTGTGCGTCTTCTAAGGGAACATGTAGTCGCTATTGCGTTACAGCAAATAAAGGAAAAGCTGAAAAACAAGCTAGTTGTAAAACTCATTGTAAAGTTGATGCGTATTGTAGCACTACCAAGCCATCTAAAGAAAAGACTATTGAACCCTTGGTGAAACAAAACAAAGAACAAGTTATTGCTTGTATTGCTCAATTACGTGATCCTTCAGGAGAAAACTCTGGTCGGAGAATGGAAGACTGGAAAGTGATTCAAACTCCTTCTTTCACTAAAATTGTCGGAGAGCCAGTAGCTGAAGAAGATGCTCCAGCAGCTGAAGAGGTTGAAGCACAATAAGCTTTAACAATTAAAACAACAAAACTGGCAAGGAGAAATCTTTGCCAGTTTTTTTATGTCCTATAAAGCGATGTTAGCTTCTTTCGCAATGGAAAGAAGGTCACGCCAAACCATCGCTTTTTGACCAGGCGAGCGCATTAAGTATGCTGGGTGCAACGTGGCCATTGTTTTAATTGGTTGCGAAAGTCCGGCTGATTGGTATGAACGCCATGTCCCTCTGAGGCGGACAATGCCTTCAGTTGTATTCAGTAAAGTCTTTGCTGCAACTCCGCCAATTAAGATAAGAATTTTGGGATTAATAAGCTCAATATGTCGTTCAACAAAGGGCTGACACGCAGCAATTTCTGCCGTAGTCGGTGGACGATTTCCAGGCGGGCGCCAAGGAATGATGTTCGTAATATAAATATTTTCTTTACGACTCAGCTTTACAGTCGCTAGCATTCGATCAAGCAGTTGTCCACTAAGCCCGACAAAAGGTAATCCTTGCTTATCCTCATCCGCTCCAGGCGCTTCGCCAACAAGCATAATCGAAGCCTTGGGATTGCCGTCGGAAAAAACCATATTCATGGCTGTCGTTTTTAAGGAGCATTGATTGAAGTTGGCCATAGCGTCTTTGAGTTCATCTAACGTTTGACAAGCGGAAGCTGGGTGTGTGGATCCATGCTGTGCCGGCATTGAGCTTATCACAGGCTTTACAGTCGTTACCACAGGTGGTGCTGCTGGTTTCATGCGATTGTTTGGCTCATTCATTACAATAGCATCGACACCAATTTCTTGATGCCAACGAAGTAAATCTGTAAGATCTTTTCTTGTAACCACTCTGTTGTACTACCTTAGAAAGAAGCATTTTTTTGTCTACTATATATCATGCTGCAGCAAAAATTAACCTGATGTTACACGTTACTGATCGATACGATAACGGGTATCATCATCTGCAATCAATATTTGTTTTTGCGTCGTGTGGTGATGAAGTTAGCGTTTCATCTGATTCAGAGTTAAAATTGACGGTTGATGGGCCTTTTGCGCATCAACTACCAACAGATCAATCTCAGAATTTAGTGATCAAGGCAATTGAGTGGTTAGGTGATTATCAAGGTATAGCGTTGACAGGTACGATTCATCTTCGAAAAAATCTTCCAATTGCGTCTGGTATTGGTGGTGGTTCTAGTGATGCTGCGGCAGCAATTGCTGCATTTTTGCCAAAAGATATAACGTTCCAGAAAAAGCGAGAGATCGTTAAGGCTTCGGGTGTATTGGGGGCTGACGTTCCTATTTGTTTGGCATACCAATTAGGTTTTGGAACAGCATTTTGGCTTGATGGTAGTGGAACAGAAGGAGACATAAAAAATCTGACTTTACCCTCAGCGCTTGAGATTGTCCTGGTTAACCCAGGTAAATCTGTTTTGACATCTGAAATATTTAAAAGTTTGAAACGGCCTTATAGCGATCTCCTTGAGGCACCTGAGCCATTCATAACCAAAGAAGGTTTATTGGGGTTTCTGTCAAAGCAGCGCAATGACTTTGAAGTTCCCTTGCAAACATTGACGCCAAGTACAAAAGATGTTTTAGAGGCAATTTCTAACTCAAAAAATAATCTGCTTGCAAGAGTTTCTGGTAGCGGAGCAACTTGCTTTGGTTTGTATTCTGACAAAATGGATGCAGCGGCTGCTGCGCAGAAAATCCAAGAACGCCACCCCGATTGGTGGGTGAGCCAGGGGTATCTTGTGTAGGCTCGTCATGAATAAAAAAATACGGGTGATTTGTCTCAAATTTTATATTGACGGCTTTGTTGGCTTATAATAAGTTGCGATAACTATTAAATATATCTAATGAATAGAGGGTGGGGTAATGAAAAAATATATGGGGTATGTCTCTGTAGTTCTAGCAGTGCTAGTTGCTGGTTGTTCAGGGATTAATGAAAATTTAGAAGTACGGAAAATAGAGCCACCAAAGCTTGATGCGGCTTATCTTGGTAAGAAAATCTTATGTCATCGTCCGATGCGCCATGGGTCTCCATCAATGAATGTGATCGAGCAGGATGGTAAGGTTATTGCTAATAACTATGGACATGGGGGAAGTGGTTGGACGTTAGGCCCAGGATCTGCAAGTTACGTTAATGGATTGCTTGAAGAGTCAGCAGGAAAGAAGTTAAAAAAACACTCGAAGATTACAATCGTTGGAGCAGGAGCAATTGGTCTCTTTACAGCTTTAGATCTTGTTCAGCGTGGATATAAAAATATCACTGTTGTTGCCGAGAAGTTTGATGATTTAACGTCGCATAATGCTGGTGGTTTATTAGCGCCAGTCTCAATGGACAATGATCCAGAAATGCAAAAAGTTGTCAATAAAATCGGTGTTGATGCCTATAAATTCTATGAAAAAATTGCCAAAGGACAAGATGCCATCTTTAAAGAAGGCGCTGTTATTGTTCCAACATATTTCCGGACACGTGAAGACTCAGGGCTTGAGCCATATGTTGGCGTTGTGATGAAGCCTGCAAAAGATGTTCTGTTAGATTTTGGCACTGGCACACAGCAACGTCTGGTAAGTTATGATGATGGAATTTTCATCGACACGAGCGTGTTTATGAAAAATTTGAAAAAATTCCTAACCGGCAAAGTCAAGTTTAAACAACAAAAAATTAACTCATTTAGTGAGATTAAGGCGCGCTTTATTATTAACTGTATCGGTCTTGGGGCAAAGCAACTGTTAGGTGATAAAGAAATGGCCTCGGTTCAAGGGCATCTCATTATGTTAAAGAATCAGAAGCCAGCTAACTTGCAACATATGATTTTAGTTTACTTTGGTGAAGCAAAAACAAAAGAAGGATTTAAAGCAAAAAGATCATTCTATATGTTCCCTAAGCACTTGCCAGAGACTGGACCAAATGATGTGGGAGTTATTGGTGGTACCTTTATTGAAGGGGCTGACGCTGATCATCCAAACACAGAAGAGTTTGATATTATGCTTCAGGGTGCAAAAGACTTTTACGGTCTTCGTTAAGAGTTGTTATCTAAAAAGCTCACGGGTGATAGGCCCGTGAGTGCTTTATGTGAGTTAACGTAGTGTACAAGTTTTTTTTAGCTGATCTTTTGCCTCTAACTTCTGGCTTTAAAATCTTAGAAGAGTGAGCTATCCGCAGTTTCAAACTCATTAGCGCACTCAATTCATGGGGATAACTAACCAAAATCTTTTCATTACAAATCAACATCTTCAGTAAATTACAAATAACCGCTGCCGTCATGGCGAGCCACGAAGTGGTGTGGCCATCCAGAAAAATTAACACCTATGAAACAGCCACCCATTTACATTATGACAAATCAATGAAATGAAAAACTTTAATAGCAGATATTGTTTAACTGGATGGCCACGCACCTGCGGTGCTCGCCATGACGGCGATGGGTGTGTATTTAATGCATTTATAACTCATCCACTTTAAATTCTAAGATATCGCCAGGCTGGCAACCTAGATGCCGACAGATGTTCTCCAAAGTTGAAAATCGTATGGCTTTTGCTTTGCCCGTCTTTAAAATAGATAAGTTTTGAGCAGTAATGCCAACCGCTTCTGCTAAATCTTGAAGCTTCATTTTTCTTTTGGCGAGAGCAACGTCAAGATTCACTATAATTCCCATGATATACTCTTCCTAAATGGTAAGTTGTTGTTCTTCATGAAGCTTGCTGGCTTCTAGCATTACCCAAGAGATAACCATTACAAGAATACCACAAAAGAGTGCTTCTATGTTTGGTGTCCCGAAGCTTAGGCTGATATAACGATGTCCTGGTGGGTTGGACAAGGTGGTGGCCAGAATCATAAGCATATCACCAATTGGTGTTGCAAGAAGAGCATCAAGAAAGAAGAATATTCCCAGGCGTCTATAGTGTTGCGCATTCGTGATCGTAAAGATTTTACCTTTTTGATAGTTCTGAAAAATAGATTTGAGTGAGAATAAGCTTAAAAAAATTGGTAATGCCCCTAAAATGCAGGCGATAAAACCAATAATTTTTGAAGTTGATGTCCACTTGATTTGCGATAAACTTACAAATCCTTCTGGCGTTTGTATTTGCTTAAACAAGAAACTATTTGAAATTAGATTTTTCATAAACTCTGTTTCTATGAAAAGCCATGTCAGCACGGCGATGAGGGGTAGTGCTAGTATGAGCACATTAAAAACCATTAACAGATATGAGCTGATTTTTTGAATTCTATGCATGGGGTTGTTCCTTGTGGTTTCTTGATCATAATGTCTTAATCTAAAAACAACATATATCTTCTTGATTCGAAAAACAACTATTTTTTATTGTTTATCGATGAAAAAATCACGAAAAATAAAAACTTTGGTACTTTAGTAAAAACTTGATTGATTTTAAGTCAGTAAAACAGTACACATTATAAATCCAGTCCCCATCGTCTAGAGGCCTAGGACACCGCCCTTTCAAGGCGGCAGCACGGGTTCGAATCCCGTTGGGGACGCCAAATGTATTTTTTTTGTAAAATACAGCATCTTAAGGCTTTTAAGTTTTTGTTTGTGTGTTAGTCTTAAGATAATAAAAACTTATTCATTCTGAGACTTATTTTTATGAACAACCTTCTCGATGTCGTGGCAATTGGGAACGCTATTGTTGATTTATTGTGTTTTGTTGACAATGATTTCTTAGCTGTAAATGGCCTAAAGAAAGGCACAATGCAGCAAATTACAGAACAAGAATCTACGCGGCTTTTGAGTTTGGTTACGCCAAGTTTTTGCTGCGCAGGTGGTTCTGCAGCAAATTCTATAGCTGGCATTGCTTCTCTTGGTGGTCAATCTGCTTTCATTGGCTGTGTTAACAATGATGACTTTGGCCAAATCTTTATTAAATCAATCTGTGAAAATGGTATCAGATTCGCAACACCTCCTACAGAAAATGGTCCCAAAACAGGTGTTTGTATTGTTTTTATTACGCCTGATGCGGAACGCACAATGGCAACATATCTTGGAGCTTCGATAGAGCTGGGCGTTGATAATATTTCTTCTGAGATTGTTGCAAACTCAAGAATTACTTATTTAGAGGGCTACCTCTTCGATCCACCAACAGCACAACAGGCCAATATTAAAGCGGCTAAAATTGCAAAAGAAGCAGGCCAAATCGTAGCGATGGGCTTATGTGATGTTATTTGTATTGAGCGTCACCGCAGCACATTTGTTGATTTCATAAAGCATAATGTTGATATTCTGATTGCGAACAACATAGAGGCTCTTTCATTCATGGAAACTCAAGATTTGAATGTTGCTATTGGTGAGCTCTCTAAGCTTGCTGACCATGTTGTTATTACCACAGGTTCTGAAGGTTCACTAATTGTGACAAATCAAGAAACACATCAAATTGATCCTTTGAATGTGGAAAATATTATTGATACGACCGGGGCGGGTGATCTTTATGCTGGAGGATTTCTATATGGAATTTCTCAAGGATTTGACCCTATAACTGCTGGGAAAATTGCAACTTTAGCAGCAAGTGAAGTTATTACTCATTCAGGAGCACGGCCTCAAACTGTTCTTCAGCATCTTGTTGATCAAGGAAGTCATACAAAAATTTCATCGAGAAAGTTATCTTGAGAAGAGTAAAGCTTCCAGGATTTACCTTAATTGAGCTAGCAATGGTGTTAATGATTATTGGTATCATTGCGGGTGCTGTTTTTAAGGGTCAAGATCTGTTGGAGTCAGCAAAAGTGCGTGCAACTCTTAGTGATTTTAATCGTTATAAAATGGCTGTGATGTTTTATCAAGAAACTTATGGAGCATTGCCTGGAGATGATAATGAAGCTCAATCTCGGTTTGGTAATGGTGTTCCTGGTGGAAATGGCAATGGTTTAATCCAAGGAAATGAAACTGCATATTTCTGGGTTCATTTATTTAAAGCTGGTCAAGTTTCAAGCGATAAATCTCCTGCTTCAAAAATGGGTGGAAAGTTTAGTGTTGTTTCTGGGCCAACAAGTCAATTTCCTGGTAATTGGTTAATGCTAGGCAAAGAAAATGGCGAGAGTGCAGATGGCGCACTTTTGACGCCAAAGCAAGCTCAGATGTTGAAAATAAAAGGAGACGAAGGGAATACAAAACCTGATGAAGGTATTTTCCGAGTTACTGAAGGAAAAGGTGTTGCTGCGGGTCAATGTATTCGGGATCATCAATTTAATTTATCAAACTCAGCGCCGGCTTGTATTGTACTATTACAGCTTTAACCACGTAATTAGCAAAACTGTAATCAAGAAAAACATAACCATAGATACTAAAAAGCGTTCTGGCCATGAAGGGTTTTTAGGGATTTCTTCCTGAGTTTTTTCAATATCAATTTCTCCCCATTCGTTGGTTTTTAAGGCACGTTTTTTCTTGTAGTTTGATAAATTAATTACTTTTTTAGAGTCCATACATTCTTCTCCAGAGGGAAATTCATTGTATTATAACCATGATTTAGGGTGTTAGGGTATATACCTTTTATGAACGAAGATACCTGTTTTTAAGTTGATCTTTTGATCATTAATTATCGCTTTTAAAATCTTAGGTAGAATGAGCTATCTGCGATTTTATAAACTCTATTTCTGCTCAAAATCTCTGCCTTAAATTCCAGGCATCTTCATTCATAAAAGGTATGTTTTTAAGTTCGTGTGGAGTGAGAAAATTGGATAAAGAAAATTTACTAAAATTGCTTGGCGCGGCACAAGCATTTGATGCGGTAGAAAAAGGTCACATCCAATCTACTGTTGAGTTTGTTTTGAATAACCCTGATCCCTTTAATTCTGAGAATTGTGTGGGGCATGTGACAGCGTCAGCCTGGATCTTAGATGCGAGTTTGCAGAATGCTTTGCTGACCCATCACGCAAAGCTTCAGCGCT
This sequence comes from Holosporales bacterium, assembly GCA_947449005.1. Taxonomy (GTDB): domain Bacteria; phylum Pseudomonadota; class Alphaproteobacteria; order Paracaedibacterales; family CANFPP01; genus CANFPP01. The sequence continues at coordinate 29,194 of CANFPP010000008.1, forward strand.
GGTTTCAATTAGGCGGTCACGTAGAGCCTTCTGATAAAACAATTATGTCAGCAGCCTTGCGTGAGGCAGCTGAAGAGTCTGGACTAAAGGACCTGAAGTTTAAAGATGAAATGGGTATCTTTGATGTGGATGTACACTTAATTCCGGCCAATAAAAAAGGCATGCCTGATCATTTTCATTATGACATACGATTCCTTTTTACGACAGATTTTCCTGACGATATGGTTGTTAGTGAAGAATCTTTAGATTTGGCATGGGTGTCATTATCACATGCAATTGAAATCTCTACTAATGCATCGATAGTTCGAATGGTTAATAAAACGCTTAAAATGACATCAGTTAAATATGGTGGTGAGCTGGATGCGAAAGGGTTTTAATTGTTTTGTGAAGTTTTTCGAAAGCCTTTACTTCGATTTGCCTGACGCGCTCACGTGATATTTTGTATTTATCACTTAATGCTTCGAGGGTGTGCGGCGGCTCTGTTAATCGGCGATCAACGAGAATTAAGTGCTCACGCTCGTTTAGGCAAGAAATTGCTTTATTAAACAAATCTTGGCGTTTTGTGACTTCATCTTTATGAGCAAGCTGAATTTCTTGATTATCGCTTTCGTCGGAAATCCATTCAATCCATTCCATCGTACTGTCACTGTCTGTGCTAACAGGTGTATTAAGAGAATAGTCTTTGCCTGAAAGACGATTGTCCATTTGTATAACTTCTTCTTCTTTTACATCTAGTTTTTTTGCAATGTAGGTGATGTGTTCTTGGGTTAAGTAATTATCATCAGAACGATTGAGGTTGTGTTTTGTTTTTCGCAGATTAAAAAATAATTTTTTTTGGGCTGAGGTTGTTCCTATTTTTACCAGAGACCAGCTCTTTAGGATGTATTCTTGCATGCTAGCCCTGATCCACCACATGGCGTAGGTTGAAAAGCGAAAGCCTTTTTCATGATCATAATGATTCATTGCTTGCATCATCCCCAGATTACCTTCAGCGATAAGATCTGTGACGGGGAGGCCATAGCCTCTGTATCCATCTGCAATTTTGGCGACTAATCGCAAATGGCTTGAAATTAGGCGGTCGACGGCCTTTGAATCTCCAGATTCCCGCCATTTTTTTGCAAGCTGCGATTCTTCCTCAACTGTTAATAGAGGAATGCCCCTAATTTTTTTAATATAGTGGTGGTGAGAATCAGTATCATAAGTGCCTGTGTTTGCCATAAATACCTGCTTTGACTACAAAACCAAACCTTATGGTATGAAAGATTTATCCTTCTTGCAAATTTTTAATTAAATTCTTGTATAATTTCTAATAAATTTTCTAAATCTTCAGGTAGCTCAGTGGTGAAATACATTTGCTCTTCTGATCGAGGGTGGATAAATCTTAAGGTAACTGCGTGTAAGGCCTGTCTTGGAAATTCTAACACTTCTTTAGGCCAAACTTTTTCTAGAGATTTAGGAAATGATTTTCGGCCGTAAGTCGGATCGCCAACAACAGGAAAGCCTAGGAAATTAAGGTGTACTCGAATTTGGTGAGTTCGCCCTGTTCCTAAAACACATTTCACAAGGCTGATTGCATCTTTTGGTCTGTCTTCTGGAACAAAAGATTGCTTACATTTGTAATGTGTTACAGCAGTTTTTCCTGAGATCGCTTTGACAACGGCCATTTTCTGACGATTGCGTTGATCTCGCCCAATCAAAGTTGTGATGGTGCCTGTAAGCGGTTGAGGAACGCCCCAAACTAAAGCTACATAGGTACGCTCTAGTGTTTTTTTGTCGCCCTGCTTAGAGAACTGCTCGGATAAAAAACGATGCGCATAATCATTTTTGGCAACAACCATTAGTCCGCTTGTTTGTTTATCTAGACGGTGGACAATGCCTGGACGGATCACGCCGCCTATGCCTGATAAACGATCGCCACAATGCGCGAGTAATGCATTCACCAAAGTTTGATCATAATTCCCAGGCGCAGGATGAACAACCATGCCTGCCGCTTTATTAATGACAATAACATCATCGTCTTCATGGAGAATTTCAATGGGAATTAATTGTGGTTCCGGTATTGCGGCAATTGCGGCAGGAACAGAAATTGTGTAAATCTCTCCAGTCTTTACCTTAGCGGAAGCGTCGTCAAAAGGAGTGCCATTCTTGCAAACTAAGTTTTGCTTGATTAGATCCTGAAGCCGTTTACGGCTCATTTCCGGTGCTTTGCTTACAAGGAATTTATCAAGACGTGTTCCTTCGTCTTCTAATGTTACTTCAAGAGTAATTAATGAGCTAGTAATGGTCAAACCTGTACGTATTTTAAGTTAGTTATATTTTGTATAGCTTATTTTTGTAGAAAAGCCTTGCAAATTAGGAGGCGCACTGCTCAATTTACCAGATTTTACTGTGCAAACTACTGTGCAGAAGCTGTGAGGTCAATATTTGCACAGTAAAACTTTAAAAAACCATGCAGAATTAGTATGTGAAACTAATCTTGCATGGTTTTTAGCTTAGCAAGTTTATGTGCATAGAAACCCGCAAGTCTTTAGGAGGGGTTTTTGTGGTTTTCAGCCAAGTGTTTTGGCCGAGTGAGAGCTCGCGATTCAGGCGGACTGGCACCATTGTGCGTTTGTTTAGAATTAAGCAGAGAGTGATGTTGGCGTGAAAGCCAACGTAGAAATAGCATAAATCACGGAGCTCTTGATAATGTTTTCCATCATTGTTGGGAAGAAAGTCGCAAAACTTCTCCCAATTTAAGGGGCCGATATTTATGGTGATGCCTGAGGTCTGGTCCCAAGTTTTGCTGCCGAGAATCATGGACTGGCCGAGTCTTTGGTGTTGGCCGCTTATGCCGATAACGCTTAAATCTTCGGGAATGCCCTGACGCCATTTTCCTTGAAATTGATCAATTTTAATTGGAACATTAAAATGAGAATTCAGTATTTTCCCAAGGCCACTGACGGAACGCAGCCGCTGCCAGAATAAGGTGTGGTAGGACATAAGAGTTTGATCAGGAACAGCTAAAAGATTCCGAGATTTATCAAGTCCAATGAGGTTCAGCAGAACTTCGCCCAAGGGATTTTCTTGGGGGGGGATTTGTGCGACACCTACACTAATCTTTTTGCGCAGGCGATACCAAAGAGAAGCTAAACGATGATTAAAAATATCGAGAAAATCACGAAGAGCCATATCTTTGCTGCGGATACGATCAATCAGCATTTCGGTATAAGGGGTTGGTAGAGGCCCTTGAATTCCAGCCAAACCTAGAAAATTAATCCATAAGATCGGTTTGCCACTATGACTGTGGTCCATCTGAACTTGATGAATATCGCTAGAGGATACGGCTAGAGTTACTCTCGATTTAATTTCAAAAGCTTCCTTACTCGGATCGCTACCTTCACCAATAGGGGTGCTGTTCGGAGCGAATCTTTCAAGAATATTGATAGCTTGATGAAAATCAAACTCATGCGCTTGATCGATTAAAGCGGACCTTAAAGGAGTGTCTGCTCGCCCGACAATGGTTTCCATTTCATCCAATCGCCTTTCTCCTCAGTGCTTTGAAGTTTTAATTCAATAAATGAATTAATTGAAACCTGCAGGGCAAAATAATGGCGCAAAACTGCTGCCAATAAAAAGGGACTGCCTCCAGATTGTGATCGATCTTTTAAGGTTAATGTAAGCTCAAGTCCATTAACAAAACCGCGCCACGCTTGATTGCCAATGCGTCTAACAATCGGTTTTATTGTTAAACTATGAATGGACTCAATTTCATGATGCCTGTGGCTAGAGCCAGGTCCTGCATAAAGATTAAGTGTTTCTTTTAGGGCCGTAACAGAAGATTCTCCAGCTGTTAAAGAGAGATGATTAATTGATAATTGAGAAATTAAGCGCCATAAAGTTTCGCCGTCCGTTGGGGAATAAACTTGCGGAACAGGCTTATCTAAACAAATGATTTGAGTAATCGGAATTGAATCTTCTGTTTGCAAATGAGTTCCCTCAGGTATTTGTTCTGGTAGAAATCGATTCGTGCAGAGGGTTTGGGCGTAGATAATTTGGTTGGGCGGTAAGGCCGGATTAAATTTCAAATCAACGAACGATAAAAACATATCTGTGCCTTGAACGTCACGTGCCTCGGCTGATGTTCGGCGCGATAGCCAGTACATAGAATCTTCATCGACGATTGATTTGTGATTAAATGAGAAATAGGGGCTGACGACATCAGGTGTGTTTTTTCCATCTGTTGCTGAAATCACATCTAGAATTGTATGAATCTCTGTGGTGCGGTCACGCCTTTGATCAGGAATAAGACGATATTCACTTTTACGATGATCAAGTCGAAACGGATCCGTTGTCTTTGGAAATAAATTTACAATAGGACTGCAGCCGAGCAAAAAATTTTCAGGGCCAATTTTTTTATGAATGAAATCTTCAACGTCTTTTAACGGAATTAAGAGAGTGATTTCTTTCTGTTCTTCATCGATTCTTTTTTGTATTGCATCTAAATGGTCTATTTTAAAAAATAAAAATTTTTCAGGAAAATGAAAATACTCTTGTAACAATTGATATGCAGGTGTGGTGTGTTTTGGGGAGGGCATTGTTAATTCAGACTCAGAAAAGCCTATTGGTGTAATTGTGCTCTCTGGTAAGTGCGCAGCATTTTTTCCATCATTTACGCAAAAAAGCTTTGGATTAAGGGTTGAGAAAAGACTTTCATAGATCAAAAAGCTCAAGGCTCGGTCTGCCTTAATATGGAATGTTAATTCATTAATTTTAAGATCAATGAATTTTTCCTTAGAGTGTAGAACCAAGCGTAAATACCAAGGGTTTTCGCCGCTAGCTGTATTAAAATTGTAAGTGTCGCTTGGAATTAAATCTGCGGTCTTAACTTCAATAGGCCAAAGGGTGATAGGATAAACGGTTTGAAAACGGCACGTAACATTTTCTTGGGCATTGGCAAATAGAGAAGTTGATTTGGGAATTTCAAACCCGGAAGTGAGTGTCCCCTTATTGGGATCGGCCTGAAACTGTGCAATTGCCATAGCGGGAATGGGGGCAATTAAATGAGGATACAAAACACTTAAGAGGGCTGCTGCTGTTTGAGGATGACGATCATCAATTTCCTTGCTGAGTCTGGCTGATAAAAAGGCGAAAGATTCAAGCAGGCGTTCTAGGTGAGGATCGGGTGATTCTCCGCCTGTTAGCTCTAAGCGTCTGGCAATTTTAGGATGATTCTTTGCGAAGATAGCGCCAGAATTGCGTAAGTAATCTAACTCACGATTATAGTAACTTAGAAATTGATCTTCATAGTTTTGAGACACAAGCTATCCGCAATTTAATTCATTTTATTTAAAATTATATCTTTTTTGTCTGAATAATCAAAATGAATTCGAGAGAATAGTTTAAAGATCGAGCGGTACGTAGAAAACAGCAAGGGATACTGTTGGTTACTTGGAGTGTATCTGAATAATTGGTGTAATGTTAAATGAGGTTCATATTAGCTAAATTGTACAGATATCAATATCTATTGTTGACATTATTGCTACCCATTACTATATACAGCTTATGATCATTTAAGGATTTTTATGGGGAATAAATTGGCTATTAAACTTTATTTACGATTAGTAGCTTCTGTGTTTGTTCTGTCATCAAGTGTGTTTGCGTTACCCTTAATTGATATTCTAGAAGGTAATCACACCAACAGAGCTAAAGTTTACAGAGGTGAAACTTTCGAGGAACAGAGGGATGCGAATGAATACACTGATGAAAACAATAGTATTCTAGGTGATGAAGGTAAACTCGTAAAACGCATCGCAACACCAGATGAAAAGGCAAAAACTGCAAAAGCTGTTTTCGGGGCGGCTTGGACAGATTTGACTGTTGATGGAGCTGGTGCGATATCGTCTACGCAAAGCATAGATAGCCGTGCTCATAAAAATCCATATAAGCTGTGTGATGATGTTATCGATCGCTATTTTTTGGCCCATTACATAGTGCTACGTGGTTTGGATGATCTTGCAAGAAATGTTGTGGGTAATATTTTATCATCAGAAGATTTGTCCATTAATAGATCATTATTGACAGGCTATGAGTGGCTTTTTGCTGTTGATGGTTTTGATGAAGATACAATTTTTGGATGGCTCAATGAGGTTCATGTGCAGCACTTTGATGGACTGAAGGAACGCTTCGATGCGTCAAAGCGTGTCATTCAACAATTAGCAGAAGTAGAAGAAAAACGCCAAAGAGCAGAAGTGGCGAGAGCAGCTAAAGTTGCTGCTGAGGAAACAGTCAGACTCGCAGCAACACGTACGCAAGTTGCAAGATTTTTTGCAGGCAAGCTGGCTGATATTGATTCTACGTTAATTACACCTGATGTGTGTGCAGTTTTAGCTGAGATAGCCGCAGATGCCGGTCATGATAATCGATTTGATGCGGCGGTTATGTTGATGGATTACTCATTTGTGAGTGAAGAAGATGTTCACAGAAAAGAAATTGCGTTAGCTGCTTTGCGTGATCTCTCTGGGCGTGCGGATGCAGGTGATTATAACCCAAACACTAATTTGAATCCAATTTTTGCAAAATATATTGTGAATGCGATGCGGGAAAAAGGCGCTGAAGCTGGAATTATTGGAGCTGCGGCAAGTGCAGCAGCTGCTGAAGATGAAGAAACATTAGGCCTGGTCACAATGAAAGCTGTTCCCTTTAATATTCTTAAGTTTAGGGATGAGAAAAAGAAGTTGTTTGAGCGCGACGGTTGCCTTGATATTCAGCCGGTGCTTCGTGCTGCTGATGCCAATACAGAGCTGTATGAATGTCTTAAAGTAATAGCGTCTAGTGAGCATAATAAGAGCGATAGAGCAGCAGCTGAGTTGCTTTATTGTTTGTGTGATTCGAACCCAGCAATATATCGTGCATTTGGTAAGCAGTATTTAGAGAATATGGATAGAAATAGCCGCGGGAACTCTGGGGCTATTCTTAAGCACTTATCAGCATTGGAGGGGCTTGTTAAACTTTCTCCTGAAGAAGATATAGAGGGCAATATGCCTTTTTACGATGCCATTCGTATAATTGTAGAGACTCCTCAACTTACACCTGTGCTGTTTGATGGGCTCGTTGCAATCTCATATTTTCCACAGCACCCTAAATGGCAAGCATTGTTTAACACTCAAAATGGATTTAGATCTTGGGGATATGGAGAGCGTTTGAACTGCTCACCGAGGCTAAGAGGAAGAATGTCTATCTTAAAAGAAATGGTGCGAGAAAATCTAAGCAAAAATAATGTGCCAACTCGAAGAATTACTTCTTTTTTGGGCGGTGAGACTCAATGGAACGAGGATGCTGATATTTCCAAAACTCATCCAGAAATTTATGATGCAATTATAGGTCAGATTTTAGCGGGTCCGGTTGGACGTATACCGGATGCTGCTGATAAGGTTCGTGCATTGTTGGGGGCTATGTCCTGAAATAAAAGATTCTGCTTTCTTAAATAAGCTGCGATAGGAAAGTTTTTGCAGGTACAATTGTTGGGGTGTAGGTAGAAATCAGCTTTGGTGTAGTCTCTATAACAACTAGATTATTCCGAACCTGATCTCGAAATAATCTAGAGTAATCCGAAATCGACTTCGGATTACTCTGATGAATTTCACAAATATTTGCGAAGGAGAAAGAAGATGGAGCTTTTTAAGTACTCGCTACTTTTAAATTCAACTTGATAGCCGAGTTTGGATAGAAGCTTAAGGCTTCAAAGTTTATCGTGTTGACAGTTAAAAACAGGCAATCTTTTCCTCTGCCTAAATCTTCAGCGGCTTTCATAGTTTTTGTGCCATATCCATGGCCTCTTGTGGGTTTTTCTACTCAAAATCTCCGCCTTAAATTCCAGGCATCTTCATTCGTAACAGGGATGGCTAAAACAGATAATCTCGATTCTCATTATAAGAGAAAACGTCATGTTATTGCTGTAAAAGAGTCTAGATTGCTAAGTAACATAATCGTTTTGACAAAATGCTTAATCAAGCTCATTGATAGTGATGCCAGGGAAAAATGTAGAATGAAGAGGGCTATTGTCGCACGGTGATGAGTTCGTATCTTGTGGAAAAATAAAGTCTTCTAGGCTGCGCAGAATAGCAGCGCCGCGATTCTCAATTGTAATGCTGCTATCCTTAGAGGAAGAATCATCATGTTCCATCAGGGCGGTAAGTTCGTGTTCTGTAAGACAACCGTAATAGAGCTTACCATTAACGTGCCTAACCTTACTGTTAATGCTATCAATATTGCTAGGATTAGGAGGAAGAAACATACTGCCGCCCATCATAATAGGGAATAAGGGTCTGCTCGGAATAGAGCTTCTTATGTCACATATAGCTATAATGCGATCCTCATCAGGAGAGAATAAAACATCATTCGGATTCAGAGGTGAGTTAGTGAGGCTTTTATCAACGTGGAGATCGAGATCTTCGTCTTTATTGGCATCAACAGACTGGCTTATAAGGCAAAAAGTCATAATCATTAAATAATAGGATATTATTTTTTTAGACATTTTTACCTCTTAGGTCAATTTTAATACTTAGCTGCATATTGCATTCTTACAAACTTTAAATGAAGAATTAAAGAAAATCTTCCTTCAAAAGTTAAATTTTAAAAATATTTTCCTGCTGGCTAGTTCAATTTAACTGATTTTTTGCAATAAAAAACCCTCCAAACCATTCGAAAACAGTTGGAGGGTTTTTGTAGCTTTTAGAAAGTTATTTTACAGCAGGAGCAGGAACAGCGGCTGGAACTGCAGGAGCATCAGCTTTCTTTTCCTCAACTTTTTCAACAAGTGGCTTGCCTTCTGTGTCAAACTTTTCAACTTTAGCTTCTGTGCGAAGACCTTTTATGAAATCAGCAGCATACTGTGGTGTAACTGCCTTATAGATTTCGCCTTTGATTTCTTCAAACTTCGGAGGCTCAATTGGTCTCTTGTCTTCAACGCGAACAACGCTAAATCCAAGTTCGCCGAGATTCACAGGCTCTGGAACCAAAGTTGCTTTTGCAGCTTTAAACACAGCATCACCAAATTCTTTTGGTAGATCGCTACGACGAACGTAACCTAGGTCACCGCCTTGTTCTTTTGTCTGTTCATCAATTGATTTTTCTTTAGCAAGCTCGTCAAATTTTTTGCCGTCTTTGATCTCTCTGATAATTTTTTCAGCTTCAGCTTTCGTTTTAACAAGAATATGCTTCAAACGAATCTCAAATTGATCCTTTGGCATCATTTTTAGAACTTCTTGGTATTTTTCTTTTAAAGCTTCAACTGTAATAAGTTTTGCAATTTCTTTATCCAAGTATGCTTTTTGGATCATAGCTTCCTTAGCATCTTCGATTTTTTTCAAAACTTCTGCGTCTTTATCAACGCCAGCTTTTCTTGCAGCATTTGAGATAAGCTTCATGTCGATAATACGATTCAAAAGAGCTTCATAAATTTTTTCAAATGGCGCTTCCTTTAACTGTGGAGGAAGTGTTTCAATACTTTTTAGCAATTCTTTCATCAAAATGGTTGTGCCATCAGGGAATTTTGCTATGACTTTTTCGCCATCTAATTTTGCAGGATCAATTTTCGCTGTATCTGCTTTTGGCGCTTCTGCATTTGTGCTTGTCGCAAACGTCATACATGATAGAACCAAGACAGCTGTAAGGCTGTGAACTATTTTGTGGACCATAAAAGTATTTCCTTATCTTATAAATTAACCAATTGGAAGAATTTTATATATTAATATAGCTTTAGGTACGACATAATAGGGAAATTAGCAAGTTAAACATCAATATCTCCCATTCTCTAAATGGCGTAGATAAGATATTGCTACCAATAGGTGGCGAAAAGGCTACAGACATGCTATGTCTATAAACTATGGTAACTTGCTATAAAAGTTTTATTTAATTTTTTGAGGGATAAATGTTTTCAGCAACAATAAGAAAGTTGTTTGGTTCAGCGAACGATCGGATTGTAAAAAAATACGATAAATTGGCAAAGCAAATTAACAAAATTGAAGCAAGTGTGGTTGATTTATCGGATCAGGAACTACAAGCCAGAACGGCTTGGTTTAAAGAGCGCCTTCAAAAAGGTGAAACTCTAGATGATATTATGGTCGAAGCATTTGCAACAGTTCGCGAAGCCTCAAAGCGTGTTTTAGGAATGCGCCCGTTTGATGTGCAGCTTATTGGGGGAACAGTTCTTCATCAAGGTATGATTGCAGAAATGAAAACCGGTGAAGGTAAAACTTTGGTTGCAACTCTGCCAGTTTATCTTAATGCGTTAACTGGTAAAGGCGTTCACGTTATTACGGTGAATGATTACCTTGCGCAACGTGATGCTAATTGGATGGGCCAGCTCTATCAATTTTTAGGATTAAGCATCGGCTGCATTGTGCATGGACTTACCGACAGTGAACGTCAAGATGCTTATAATGCTGATATTACTTATGGAACCAATCACGAGTTTGGCTTTGATTATTTAAGAGATAATATGAAGTTCCGCCTCGGTGAAATGGTTCAGCGTCCCTTTAATTATGCGATTGTGGACGAAGTTGATAACATTTTAATTGATGAAGCAAGAACGCCTTTAATTATTTCAGGTCCAGCGGAAGACTCATCCGAGCTTTATGGGGCTATTGATGTCTTGATTCCTCATTTAGTTGAGCAAGATTACGAGAAAGATGAAAAACAACGTTCTGTGACTTTGACGGATTCTGGTGTTGAAAAAATAGAAAAACTATTATTCGAACATGGGATCATTAAAGGAAACAATCTTTATGAAATTCAAAATATTGGTGTTGTTCATCATGTGAACTCGGCTTTGCGTGCACACAAACTTTATACACGCGATGTTGATTACATTGTGAAAGATGAAAAAGTTATCATTATTGATGAGTTTACAGGGCGAATGATGGATGGTCGTCGTTACTCTGAAGGGCTTCATCAGGCACTTGAAGCTAAAGAGAGGGTTCCAGTTGAAATGGAAAACCAAACTCTAGCATCAATTACTTATCAGAATTTTTTCCGTCTTTATCCTAAATTATCAGGTATGGCAGGAACGGCTATGACTGAGGCGTCAGAGCTTGAAGAAATCTACAAGCTTCGCACAGTAGAAATTCCAACAAACGTTTCTGTGGCACGTAAAGATTACGATGATGAAGTTTACTTGACAGAGACTGAAAAATTTAATGCTGTCATTGAAGTGATTAAAGGGTGCCGGGAACGTCAACAACCTGTTTTGGTTGGCACAACCAGCATTGAAAAGTCAGAGCGCCTATCATCAATTTTGAAGAAAGATAATATTCCTCATCAGGTATTAAATGCGCGTTATCATGATCAAGAAGCTTTGATTATTTCAGAGGCAGGTAAATCTGGTGCGGTTACAATTGCAACCAACATGGCTGGACGTGGTACAGACATTAAGCTTGGTGGTAACTTTGAAATGAGAGTTGCTAGAGAAACTTCAGCAATGGAAGATGGAGCGAAAAAGCAAAGCATAATCGCGACTATCAAAGAAGAAATTCTACGTGATGAAGAAAATGTTAAAAAAGCTGGCGGTCTTTACGTAATCGGAACCGAACGCCACGAAAGCCGACGGATTGATAACCAGTTACGTGGTAGATCTGGTCGCCAAGGAGACCCAGGCGCTTCAAAATTCTTTATCTCACTCGAAGACGACTTGATGAGAATTTTTGGATCTGAACGTTTAGATAGTATGCTGCGTAAGCTCGGCGTTAAAGAGGGCGAAGCAATCTCGCATACATGGATTAGTAAAGCTTTAGAGCGTGCGCAAAGTAAAGTTGAGGCGCGAAACTTTGATATTCGCAAACACTTGCTTCGTTATGACGATGTTATGAGTGATCAACGTAAAATTATCTACGAACAACGTCGTGACCTTATGAGAGCGGATGATATCAGCGACATGATCACAGATATACGGGATGAAGTTATTTCTGGTACAGTTAGTTCTCATATTCCTGAAAATGTAATTGCTGAACAGTGGAATTTACAGGGCTTACATAGCGAATGTATGCGTTTGTTCGCGCTTGATTTGCCAATTATGGATTGGGGTAATGAAGATGGAATTTCAGAACCAGAGTTACGTCAGCGTATCTATAAGGCTGTAGAAGAAAAAATTGCAGCTAAAGAAGAAAAATATGGCGCAGCTCTTTTGCGAAGTGCTGAAAAGACTTTATTATTACGTCTTTTGGATCAATTCTGGAAAGATCACCTTTTAACTCTAGATCACTTGCGCCAGGGTATTAACCTTAGAGCTTATGCACAGGGGAATCCTCTCAATGAATACAAGCGAGAGGCATTTAATTTATTCCAAGGAATGTTAGATCGTTTACGTGAGGAAATTATTAGTGTTCTTTGTCATTTTGAATTTAACTTGCCTGAAAATGGATCGATAGAAAGCGCTCTGGGGAACGAGATAGATTTCTCATCTCTAAATGAACTTCTTCCAGATTGGACAAATGAGGAAGGAAATACTACTGGTGCTCCTCCTGTTTCTGGAGAAGAAGTGTCTAAAACACGTATAAATCGTTCTGCTCGAGCGTTCGATCAAAATGATCCAACGACTTGGGGGAAAACCTTACGCAATTCATTGTGTCCGTGTAATTCAGGGAAGAAATATAAGCATTGTCATGGAGAGTTTGACAGCGTCACTAAAAAAGCTGGAGCTTAAGATTATCACGACGATATTTGTAGGGTGCGAGCTTTAATCACACTGCAAATATCGTCAAAAATGGTTGATTGAATCCCATCGCTTTTTAGACTAAATTTCAGTTCAGATGCTTTTTTAAGGCATTCGTTCGACATGTAAGCTAGGCGTTTCTCTAAATTCATCTTGGCAGAAGCTGTATCTGGAACAAGAGAATGCCAGTGGCGTAAAAACACATAGTTATGCTCATACTTTCCACCAATTTTCATTGCCATTTTTGATGATAGAGTTGGATATGCTGCTGTGCAGAGCATGTCATAAGCGGGCGCTAAAACTGGCGTGCGACCCTTATAAAGTAGAGAGAAATTTTTGCCGTGTGCATCGGCATTACCGATCAAATAGTTGAATATTACGCGGTTTAAAAAAGAAAAATAATCTACTGCAGGCTTGCTTGAGTGTTTCTGTAAAATATCTAAGCATTTCGCAATACTTGGTCCGCCCTCGCGTTCATATTTTAGTTCAGGCACAATACTTAGAGCCTGGCAAAAATCTTCCTGATGTAATCGTTTGATCGTTCCTGTTTTATCACGTATACGATCGTATCGTTCGATTAAAAAATACGGCGTTTCATTAAGCCAACGTATTTCTGTATGTGGTGCTTCGATACCTAGTCGAATGGCAAGCTGCATACAAAAAAATTCATTATGGACACTGCCTTTTATGCCATCCATATCTGCGATTAACGGCTTCAAAATATGTGACGTTGGGGTTGTGCCTTTGATTAAGGCAATTTTCCCCCCCTTTATCCCTACTGCAATTTTATTCTGTGCTCCTGCTAAAGATAAGCGCAGATCATCAGTCCCTGCCAAGAGAGGCCGTCGTTTAAGCAATTCAAAAATTTCTCGTAACTTATGATCATCTAGAACTTCAGTATCTAATGTTTGTTCTTCTGATGGAATTTGTCCTTCGGGATATAGTGATACAGCTCCGGCACATTCTCCGCCAATCTGCTCGAGTAACGCAAAAGGGTTTTTTTCTGAAATGCCTAAATAGCGTGCTAAGCGTTCTCGCACGATATCATCGGGGAGAAATCCAGAGAAAAATGCTTTTGCTTGATTGTTTTCATAGGCTTCAGATCGAATTGGCATAGATACTGATAAAGGAGATGAGTTTTTATCACTGCAATAATTCAAGTCATACTGAAATGATAAATTTCCAGAGTCATTCTGGACTAGTTTTCCAGCAAAGACATTATGAAAATAAACGTCGAGAATACGGCTCATAACTCACCATCTTTTGATGAGGCGAAAACAGTGATTCCAAGCATTCTCATGACTTGTAGGACCTTGCTAATTTGACAGGACTGCTTTCCTTGCTCTAGTTCACGGATAAAACGTATGCCAACCCCTGATGCAGCAGAAAGCTGCTCTTGCGTTAATCCTTGAGATTTTCGTGTGTCGTGAATTAAGCTTCCCAAGCTTCTAATGTCCGTTATCTGCATAAAATCAACCCCTTCGGGATTATCTTAACACAATAAAAGCTAAAAGCAACAGAATAAACCCGAACGGGTTGATGTTGATGTTTTTGCCTAAGAATAAGAGAAAATACTCCTGATCGGGAGTATTTTCTTAATACTTATTGGTAAGCTTTAAGAGCCAAATGGGGCAATGGTCGACGAGAAAAGATTCAATATGCTTTTCAAAGCCAGTGACCATGAGAAGACCAATAATAATAAGGACAACACCGAGTATTCTTTTGCTTGCTTTGCCAAACTCTAGCCAATTCTTTCTTTTGAATATGCCATGGCTTAGATAAGAAAGGGCAATAAGGGGTGTACTAACGCCAAGGCTATAACACATCATAATTAAGGCTGCGTAATAGAGGTCCTGTTTGTGACTTGCAAGACTGATGGCAAGACCAAGAGTTGGTCCAGTGCACGGCAACCAAGCCCCACCAAGCAAGAGTCCTAAAACAAACTGCCCACCTAGCCCCTCAAGCTTTACTTTGTGAGAAGCGCTGCTAAAAAGATTGGTTATTGGGGATATCAGAGATTGGAGAATTTTGTTTAGCCCATCGCTAAAAAACACGAGGCCCACACCAATTAACATCGACGCAAAGAGCGTATGAAGAGTAGGGGCATCGAAGCCAAAGGCAGAGTTACTTGCGGCTAAGGTCATCCCAATGACTGTAAAAGTTACAGCCAATCCTGAAATCAAAGCAATAGGACCAAAGCGATGTTTCTGCCATGCACTTAATAAGAGTACAGGGGCAATCGGTAGGACGCAGGGGCTAAATATGGCGAGAACGCCAGAGAAAAAACTGGTAAAGAGTACGATCACTTGTATGTTCTCCTGAATAGATTATGACTACTTTACCATGATTTTAATCTAAGTAAAATAATGAGGTTGCAGCGGTTCTGGTCCAGTTTATAAATATTGCAGGTTTAACGAAAAATAGAACCATGATAATGACGATGCCTCCGAGAACAAGTTCCATCGAGCGATCATGCTTTTTATGGGGTCTTGCGAAAGTAACGACTGCCTCTTCCATAAGCATTGCTTTGATAAGAAAGAGATAATAGGCGGCGGCAATGACGCTGACAACAGCACCAATGATTGCAATTGCATAAGCATCAACAAAAATTACGGCTTGTAGAACGGAGAGCTTTGCAAAAAAGCCCGGTAAGGGGGGAATTCCTGCCATTGAGAATAGCATAAAGCTTAGAATAAAGGCAGTTCCAGGGTAGATGCGGCCGATACCATTTAAATCCTTTAGGGTGGTTATTTCTTGTCCGCGTTGACTCATGTTTAAGAGACAGGCAAAAATTCCGAGCGTCATTAGCATATAAAGAAAAAGATAAATAAGGCTTGATCTAAGGCCATTTTCATTGCCTGCAGAAAGACCCATTAAAGCATATCCCATGTTCGAAATAGCGCTGTAAGCAATAAGGCGTTTAATGTTTTGTTGGTATAATGCGGAAAAAGTTCCAAGAACCATAGAGGCGATAGAAAGACCGGCAAGAATATAGCTCCACTGAGGCGTTAATTCATAAAAAGGATCCGTGAGCAGTCGTGCTAAAAGTGCGAAAGCTGCAATCTTTGGAACGGTTGCTAGGAATGTTGTTATGGATGTCGGCGTTCCTTCATAAACATCTGGAGTCCACATATGAAAGGGAGCTAGTGAAATTTTAAAGGCCATGCCAGCTATGATAAAGACAACGCCAACAAGAGCTCCGATTGAGTTTGTTTGGTTGTTTAAATCCTGACTACCTTTAAAAATTCTCTCAAGAATGGAAAAATTTGTTGTGCCGGTGAATCCATAAACTAAACTGCAACCATAGAGTAAAAGCCCGGTTGCAAGGGCGCCTAAAATAAAGTATTTAAGACCAGATTCTGAGGATTTTAGGTTATCTCTCTGTAATGTAACGATAATGTAAAGGCTCAGACTTTGCAGTTCTAGTCCAACAAACAAGGTTAATAAATCATAGGCAGATGCCATAATCATCATGCCTAAAATGGAGAAAAGAATGAGTATTGGGTACTCAAACTGTTTTATTCCTTCTTGCGGTAAAGATTTTTTGGAAATCGTTAGAACAATAGATCCGCCTGTTAAGATTAAAATCTTTATGAAAACAGAGAAAGCATCGCTAATAAACAACCCATAAAATGTTATGTGTCTTGTTTTGGGCGAGAATAAAATGATGGCTAAGATAAGAAGTAGCGTTAGCTGGGCTAATGAAACAATAAGATTCATTGCTGGTTTTTTTGACATAACTCCAAAAACCAAAAGACCAAGACTGATGATCAATAAAACGATTTCTGGAAGTGCAGGTAAGAATTCAGGAAGAGGAGCCGTAATCATGAGGTTTTGCTCGATTTCTTAGCTAAAGTTTTTAGAGGTATTTTTTCTACTGGCTTTGTTGGAGGGGCTGTGACTTTTACTATGTTATGACGTATGAGTAGTTTTTCGACAGATGGGTTAATCACAGATAAAAGAATAGGAGGATAGATTCCAATAACAAGAATGGGAATGGTGATTGCCGATAAACAAGTAATTTCTCTAATGTTTAGATCAAGAACAGGTTTAACATCTGAAGCTGTTACATTTAGTTTACCAAAAATTATCCGGCGATAAAGCCACAGCATGTAGGCTGCACCTAGAACCAAGCCACTTGATGCGAGAAGGGCAAACCCTGTGTTAATTTGGTAAATACCAAGCAGAACAAAAAACTCTCCAATAAAGCCGCTCGTCCCAGGGAGGCCAATTGAGGCTAGAGTTAGAATCATGAAAAACGCACTAAAGACAGGCATTAAAGTGGCAAGGCCTACATAAGCGCTGATGTCGCGCGTATGAAAGCGTTCATAAAGGAATCCAACACAAAGAAATAAACCAGCTGATATAAGGCCATGACTAATCATTTGAACAATTGATCCGGCAATGCCTTCATGCGTTAAGCTAAAAATTCCTAAAGTTACAAATCCCATGTGAGCTATGGACGAATAAGCGATTAATTTTTTTAAGTCTTTTTGCACAAGAGTGACTAGAGAAATATAAATGATCGCAATAACACTGAGCGTAAAAATGAAAGGGGCAAAATATTCTGATGCGTGAGGGAGAATCGGGAGAGTGAGACGCAAAAAACCATAGCCACCCATTTTAATGAGAACACCTGCTAGAATAACAGATCCTGCTGTTGGAGCTTCAACGTGCGCATCAGGCAGCCAAGTATGGAATGGCCACATCGGTATTTTTACGGCGAAAGAGACGAAAAATGCAAGCCACAACCATTTTTGAGTTTCAAAAGATATTGTCAAATCAATAGCTGCTTGTAAGTCGGAGGTACCCGTTTCTGAAAATAATTTAATCAGAGCAAGTAACATAAGGACAGACCCTAAAAGAGTATAGAGAAAGAACTTAAAGCAAGCATAGATTCGACGCTCTCCTCCCCAAATACCAATAATTAGAAACATTGGAATTAGTGTGCCTTCAAAGAAAACATAAAACAGCAAAAGATCAAGGGAGCAAAACATACCTATCAGGAGAGTTTCCAAAAATAAAAACGCCATCATATATTCTCGGATTCGGTTTTGAATGGAATCCCAACTAATCAAAATACAGAGAGGCGTTAAGAGCGTTGTTAGCAGGATAAAGAACAAAGAGATTCCATCAACACCAACGTAGTAATAGATGTTGCTGCGAGTAATCCATTCGCGTTTTTCAATGAATTGATATTCAGGATTGAAGGGATCAAAATTAAACCACAGCACTAAAGATAGCGCGAACATGACAATAGATATCCACAACGCAACATTGCGTGCGTTGCGAGCAAGAGATGTCTTTTCTCCATTGATGAGGCTAATAAATATCACACCAGTAAGGGGTAGAAAAATCAAAAGAGAGAGTAAGGGGAGTTTCATGAGTTTTTCACTTCACGTAGGTGTACAAGGCAGGATTATATATAATTATAAAATAAATGGTAACAAGCCCAAAAATTCCAAGCAACATAGCAAAGGCATAATGGTATATATAGCCCGTTTGAAAGCGGCTAAAAAAGCGAGATGTTTTTAAGGTTAATGCCGTAAGACCGTCTGGACCTAATCTATCAATGATTTGACGATCAGCGAATTTCCACAGGATGTCACCTAAGATTAACAATGGTCTAACAAGTGCTTTTTGATAAAGATCATCGATATACCATTTGTTGAGAAAGAACCGATATACAGGGGTGAATTTATCTACCATCAATTGTGGAATATGGGGGTAATGAATATAGAACAAGTAAGCAAGAACGATGCCTGATAAACTGTACATAAATGGAACGTATTCAACCCAAGTTGGAACCTCTTGAAATGTCATTGTGATAATTGATTTATTCCAAGAAAATCCCCACTCTTGCTTCAAGAACCAGTGAGATCCAATAAGACCACTAAAGATAGATCCCAGGCTTAAAAATAGTAATGGCAATCTCATAACCCAAGGTATTTCGTGCACATGGGCCATCACTTGGTCATCTGCTTTCGGTTCGCCGTGGAACACCAACATTAGTAACCTCAAAGAATATAAAGCTGTTAATGCAGCGACAATTAATCCGCACATAAAAGCAAAAAAACCAGTAATAGTGCCTGAGGCGTAAGCTGCTTCAATGATTGCATCTTTTGAAAAATAGCCCGCAAAGAAAGGAACACCTGCAAGAGCTAAAGTACCAATCCACATCATGGTGTACGTGAACGGAATCAAACGGTATATGCCTCCCATTTTCTCCATATTTTGCTCATCAGACATTGCATGAATAACAGAGCCGGCGCTTAAGAAAAGCAGTGCCTTAAAAAAAGCATGCGTAACAAGATGGAAAAAAGCAGCAGAGTAAGCAGAGCATCCACAAGCGAACATCATATAGCCAAGCTGACTACAAGTTGAGTAAGCAATGACTCGTTTAATATCAGTTTGAGTGAGAGCAACTGTTGCAGCAAAAATGGCTGTTATGCCGCCGATGACGCACATACACTCTCGAGCAAAAGGAGCAAGCTCATAGATTGGCGACAATCTAACTACCATAAATACACCTGCTGTTACCATCGTCGCTGCGTGAATTAAGGCAGAGACTGGTGTTGGTCCCTCCATTGCATCGGGGAGCCAAACATGTAAGCCGATTTGTGCAGATTTTCCCATTGCTCCAATAAAGAACAAACAAGCAATCAAATTGAAAGAATCAAAAGACCACCCTAAAAAAGAGTAATGAAGTTTGGGTGATTGTAAAATCGTTGGAATTTCAGTGAAAATAGTATCAAAATCAAAGGTGTGAAATATAGAAAAGACAGTACAGATTCCAAGAATAAAGCCAACATCTCCAACTCGGTTAACAATGAAAGCTTTCATTGCTGCATTACTAGCCTTGGGACGTTCGTACCAAAAGCCAATCAATAAATATGAGGCGAATCCAACGCCTTCCCAGCCGGCAAACATTTGAAGTAAATTGGGGGCAGTTACGAGAATGAGCATGGTAAAAGTGAAGAAACTTAAGTACGCCATAAATCTTGCCAAAGATGTGTCGTGCTTCATATATCCGAGCGAATAAACATGTACAAGGAATGAAACAAACGTGACGACAAGCGTCATAACGGCGCTGAGTGAATCAATTTTCAAGCCCCAATATGCCCTCATATGATTAATCTTAAACCACATAAACAAATTGATGGTAACGTTAATATTATCGCTTAAAACTGCCCAACACAGTGATATTGCAGCGACGAGTGATATTGTCATCATAAGGCATGTTATAGCCTGAGCTAAGCGAGGACAGTTAACTCTTCCATAAGGAACAGAGATCAAAAACCCAACTAATGGACAAAAAACAGCGAGGATACAAGTGTGGCTTAAAAGCAATTCTTTATCCCTTCATGACACTGGCATCGTCCACTTTTATGGTGTCGCGATTGCGGAAATAAACAACTAAAATTGCTAAGCCAATTGCAGCCTCAGCGGCGGCTACTGTTAAAACAAAAATTGAAAAAATTTGGCCAACAAGATCTTTAAGATACCAAGAAAAGGCAACAAAATTAAGATTAACCGATAGAAGAATGAGTTCGATTGACATCAGTATAACAATTACGTTACGTCGATTGAGCAAAATCCCCCAGATACCTAATGTGAAAACAAGAGCCGCAACAACAAGGTAATGATGAAGTGTAATCGGGCTCATAATTTGATTCCTGTTTTAAATGGAACTTTTACGATTTCCAATGTGTTCTCTTTATTGCGCCTCATTTGCTCTTCATAATTTTGTTTTTTTGCGGTTGAAGTGCCTCGAATTGTTAGAACAATTGTGCCGATCATGGCAACCAGTAAGATCACGCCAGAAATTTGGAAAATATAAAAATAATGCGTATAAATTTGTTCGCCAATTGCATGGGTGTTTGTGGGGACTGTTGTGATTGGCAGAGAGATAACGTCATGCGCTCTTAAAGAGGGAGACCAATTCCATCCAATAGTTACTAATTCTATGGCAAGAATGATGCCGATAAAACAACCAACCGTAAAATACTTAGCCATAGTGCGTCGTAATTTTTGTGTATCGACATCTAGCATCATCACCATAAAAAGAAAGAGAACGGCAACGGATCCTACATATACAATGATAAGAATCATGGCGAGCAATTCAGCGCCAGCAAGTAGGAATAGTCCAGCGGCATTAAAAAAAGCTAGAATCAAAAATAAAACCGAATGAACAGGGTTGCGGCCACCAACAACCATAGCAGACGCAAAAATTAAGACAGTTGAAAATAGATAAAATAAAATGCTTTGTGCCACGTCTTAAATTCGCTCCTATCGATGTTTAGAGTCAACTGCTAAATTATGAGCAATTTCATGTTCCCATCGATCTCCATTGTCCAATAGTCTTTGTTTATTGTATAGCAGTTCTTCATGCGTATAGGTTGAAAATTCAAAGTTTGGACCTTCAACGATGGCATCGACTGGGCAAGCTTCTTCGCAAAGGCCGCAGTAAATACATTTTGTCATATCTAGGTCAAAGCGTGTGGTCCGGCGGCTGCCATCATCCCGTTCATCTGTTTCGATTACAATCGCTTGGGCGGGGCAAATAGCTTCGCAGAGCTTACAACCAATGCATCTTTCTTCACCGCTAGGATAGCGACGCAAGGCGTGTTCTCCTCGGAACCTTGGGCTTATGGCACCTTTCTCAAAGGGGTATTTAATCGTGACTTTTGGTTTGAACATATAGGTTAGCGTTAGCCACATGCCATGCAGAATATCAAGCAGGAGCCACGAGCGTAACCACAAAAATAAAGAGGAAAAAAAAGGATTCATATTCTATTAATACCTTAAGGTAGCCAGTCCATGTAGAGCAATACGCCAGCTGTTAAGACGAGCCAAGCTAGAGAAAATGGTAAAAATACTTTCCAACCAAGTCGCATTAACTGATCGTAACGATAGCGTGGTAAGGTTGCTCGAATCCACAGAAATAAGAATAAAAAGAATGAAATTTTGCAAATAAACCAAAAAGGCCCAGGAATCCAAGATAAAAATTGAGCCGGTGGCAACCATCCCCCAAAAAAGAGAATGGTGGTAATGCCGCTGAGTAGAATCATATTGGCGTACTCCCCTAGAAAGAAGAGTGCAAAAGGAAGGGATGAGTATTCCACATGATACCCACCAGCTAATTCTGCCTCTGCTTCTGGAAGATCAAAGGGGGAGCGATTTGCTTCGGCCAAACAAGAAATAAAGAAAACCACAAACATTGGAAATAGTGGAATAAAAAACCAATGCTTTTGTTGAGCAAGGACGATGTCGGTCAAATTAAGAGAGCCAGAACAAAGAAGGACAGAAACGATGGTAAGGCCAATGGAAACTTCATAAGAAATCATCTGGGCTGCTGAACGTAAAGCCCCTAAAAATGCATATTTAGAATTACTCGCCCATCCTGCAATTATGATTCCATAGACGCTTAGCGAGGAAATCGCAAATAAATACAAAACACCAACGTTAATGTTGGCTAGCACAGTCCCTTGATCAAAGGGAATGACAGCCCACGCTGCTAGGCTGAGACTAAAGGTTAAAATAGGGGCAAAAATGAATAATATTTTGTTGGCGGCATAGGGGATAATTGTTTCTTTGTGGAGAAGTTTTAGGCCATCTGCAATGGGCTGTAGTAACCCAAAAGGGCCAACGACATTTGGCCCGACGCGAAGTTGCATTGCGGCAATAACTTTTCTTTCTACAAAAGTTAAATAAGCAACGGCGAGAATTAAGGGAACGACAAGAAGTAAGATTTTTCCAGCAATGAGAAGCACGGTTAATGCGTGGATTAGGAGTGCACTACCCATGATTGATCGCCATTGCTTCAGCTGAACAATTTGCCATTGTTTCAGAATGACGACTAATGGGGTCCGTCATATAAAAATTATTGATAGATGATTTAAAGGGCATTGCGCTTAATCTTTCTGATGTCTTGCCTTCAAAGTGCTGCCAAGGAGCTGGAATTGTTTCATCTATGTGCGAAAAGGTTGAGCTGATTTTTCCTAATCGTTCTCTGAGTTGCTCGATTGTGTCAAAAGCCAAAGGGTGACCTAGAACGTCAGAAAGAGCTCTGATAATTTTCCAATCTTCTTTTGCTTGACCGGGAGGATTTACGGCAAGAACAGCACGCTGTGGTCTGCCTTCAGTATTGACATAAGTGGCATTTTTCTCTGTATAGGCGGCCCCTGGTAAAACAACATCTGCACGATGTGCACCAGCATCACCATGATGCCCTTGATAGATAACAAATGTATCTGCCAATTGATTCATAGGAATTTCGTCTGCCCCTAAAAGATAAACAACTTTTATGTCGCCATTTCTGCAAGCAGATAGAATGTTTGTAATATTAAACCCTTCCGTCTTCGGAACAAATCCAATATCTAAACCACCAACGCGTGCCGCAGCTGTGTGTAATATATTATATCCATTCCACTCATTGGTAATGAGTCCATATTTTTCTGCAATCCCTTGGCAAAGCTGTATGATATTTATGCTGTCGCGGCGGTTAAGACCCGCTTGGCCTAAAATCATCATAGGAGATTTTGCAGCCTTTAGATTTTTAACAAAAGGATGTGTGCCGTCATGAATTTCTTTAAGCGTGCGAGCTTGATCACCAAGAAGATAGTAGGGGTAGTTTAAATCAATTTGTGACCCAATAAGACCAACTGTAAATCCACCCATTAAATAGCGTTTACGCAAACGTGCATTAATTAAAGGAGCTTCAACACGAGGATTTGAGGCTACAATCAAAGCAAGATCAGCAGATTCAATGCCGGCAATTGTTGTGTTGAAGAGATAATGACAACGCGAATGAGTGGGGAGATAAGATCCATCTTGACGACACTCTAAATGAGGAATTCCAAGTGATTCCATTAATTCTTTTAAGGCGAGCATAGCTTCGCAATCGATAAGATCGCCTGCAATGGCAGCGATTTCTTGAGGAGAAACAGATTGAATTTTATCGCGGATTGCTACAAAAGCTTCATCCCAACTGCAAGGCTCTAATTTTCCATTGCGACGCAAATAAGGAGAATCGAGGCGTTGTTTTTTGAGGCCGTCACAGGCAAATCGAGTGCGATCACTGATCCATTCTTCATTGATGTCTTCATGAAGGCGAGGCAGGATTCGCATCACTTCACGGCCACGACTATCAATGCGTATGTTCGAGCCAACAGCATCCATAACATCAATGCTCTCGGTTTTTGTTAATTCCCAGCTACGGCCATGAAACGCATAAGGTTTGCTGGTTAAGGCGCCAACAGGGCAAATATCAATCATATTTCCTGAGAGTTCTGATGTGATTGCCTTTTGCAAATAACTGGTGATCTCAAGATTTTCACCGCGCCCTAAGGTTCCTATTTCTGGCGCACCAGCAATTTCATCAGCAAAGCGAATGCAGCGCGTACAATGAATACAACGCGTCATGATAGGCTTAATCAAAGGCCCCATATGTTTTTCTTTAACAGCGCGTTTATTCAAATCAAAACGACTTTTGTCAGATCCATAGTTGAGCGTAATATCTTGTAAATCGCATTCCCCTGCCTGATCGCAGATAGGGCAATCTAATGGGTGATTAATGAGCAGAAACTCCAAATTTCCTTTACGCGCTTTTTCAACCATTGGGGTGTTGGTATGAACAATCATTCCCTCGATTGCAGGCATAGCGCAACTGGCTACGGGCTTTGAACTGTGATCAACTTCAACTAAACACATGCGGCAATTTCCGGCAATTGAAAGTCGAGAGTGATAGCAAAACACAGGAACTTCAATATTTAACTGTTCACAGGCTTGTAATATTGTTGTTCCAGGTTCAACTGTGACAGATGTGTTGTTGATGACGAGTGTAACCATAATCGCTGTCTTTACTTATAAAATTGTTGCTTTTGATGCAAGGCGAATTCGATTCTCAATTTCCCCTCGAAAGTGGCGTATTAACCCTTGAACTGGCCATGCGGCAGCATCTCCTAAGGCACAAATTGTATGGCCTTCAATTTGATGGGTTACTTCTTCCAAAAGGTCTATATCGCTTTCTTTCGCGCTACCTTTACTAAGTCTCACCATCATACGCCATATCCAACCAGTTCCTTCTCTGCAGGGCGAGCATTGGCCGCAGCTTTCATCCATATAAAACTTACTTAAGCGAGCGATGGCTTTAATGATGTCGGTTGATTTGTCCATGACAATAACACCCGCTGTTCCAAGACCTGAGTGTACCTGCTTTAAGCTATCAAAATCCATAAGAACCGTATCACAGATGTTTTTCGGAATTAAAGCCACAGAAGACCCTCCCGGAATGACGGCTTTCAAATTTTGCCACCCGCCGCGCACACCGCCGGCATATCTATCGATTAATTCACGTAAAGGAATGCCCATCGCTTCTTCAACATTGCAGGGCTTATTAACGTGGCCTGAGATACAAAATATTTTTGTACCTGTGTTGTGAGGCGTTCCAATTTTCGTAAACCAAGAAGCGCCACGCCGTAAAATCGTTGGAACGACAGCGATGGTTTCAACATTATTGACAGTTGTAGGGCAGCCATATAATCCAATTTGCGCAGGAAATGGTGGTTTTAGACGCGGCATTCCTTTTCGACCCTCTAGGCTTTCGAGAAGAGCAGATTCTTCACCGCATATATAGGCTCCGGCACCACGGTGAATATAAAGATCAAAATCCCATCCTGATTTCGCGGCATTCTTCCCAAGCAGTTTCGCCGCATAAGCTTCATCAATTGCAGCTTGTAGGCGTTCTGCTTCTCTGTAGTATTCACCTCGAACATAAATATATCCGACGTGTGCACCAATGGCAGCGCCTGCAATAAGGCAGCCCTCAATTAGCTTATGGGGCTCATTTCTTAAGATATCGCGATCTTTACAAGTTCCGGGCTCACTTTCGTCTGCATTAACAACAAGATACGAGGGTTTATCGCTTTCTTGTGGCATGAATGACCACTTTACACCGGTAGAAAATCCAGCCCCACCGCGACCTCTTAATTCAGATTTTGTGATCTCTTGAACAATCCATGCTCTGCCTTTGGCGATGATTTCTTTTGTTTTGTCCCAATCTCCACGGGCTTTAGCTTCCTTAAGGGAGTCAGGATTTTCTCCGTAAAGATTGGTGAAAATGCGATCTCGATTATGAAGCATTGGATTTTTTTGATTTAGAGTTGAATAATTCTAATTGAGTTATTGGGGGAGTTACTATCGGTTCTGACCCATGGCGGCCAATTGTTGATCCAGGTGTTGTTGGGGTGCCGCTTGCTAAATTCTCCAGTAAATAGGTTACTGTTTGAGGGGTTAGATCTTCATAAAAATCATCATTGATTTGAACGACAGGTGCGTTAACGCAGGCTCCTAAACACTCAACCTCTATAAGGCTGAACTGTGCATCGTTGGTGACTTGTCCTTTGCAGATGTCTAATTGCCGCTCGCAAGCAGAAAGAATTTCCTCTGCTCCTCTGAGAGCGCAGGGAGTTGTTCCGCAAACTTGTACGTGATATTTCCCGACCGGCTTTAGATTAAACATGGTGTAAAATGAGGCAACTTCAAGAGCGCGAATTGTCGGCATTCCCAGCATAAGAGCAACGTATTCAATAGCCTGATGCGGAAGCCATCCTCCGCATTGGCGCTGAGCTAGATCAAGTAAAGGCAATATTGCGCTTTGCTGCCGTCCTTTCGGATAGCGCTCAATAAATATTTTAGCTTTTTCCTGGTTTTCAGGTGTAAAAATAAAAGTGTGTGGCAAAGCTAGCAATGTTTTAAATTCTACCCGTCAATCAAAACTTATATTTTTCATCATAATCATTAGACCTGCGATCGCAAGTCTAAAGTTTAAAAATCAAAAGTTTCTGCTTGTGAAAGCTTTGTCATTATGGGATATGTCTCTCAAGGTTAAGACTTCATAAACCTACGAGAAATGTAGATGTCGACATTTGAAGAAAGTGAAAACCTCTCGGCTTTAAATTATAGCCTGGATACAAAAGAGAAGCTTAACTCTATCTCTGAGGTCTTTCTTACCCCATTTGGCTTAACAACTTTTGGATATAAAAGAGTTTATAATGATGGGCACTATATGTTTCTGTCAACCAACGACCAGTGGGCTCAATATCACTATCAAAATATCCATGACCATGGAGCTTTCTTTCAAACGGCTATGAACAACACCTGTACTCAAGATTTTTATAGAGTACAGTGGCCAATTAATCCAAATGACCATTTCTTAGAGTCTTTAAATCACTTTGGAATGTGGCATGGGATAAATTTTTATAGAAGAGGGCCAGATTATTTAGAGTTATGGACATTTTCCACGAGCGTGGATCAAGCAAATGTTTCTCCTAATTATATCAATACATTAAAATATTTCGAAGAGTTCATTGCTTATTTCAACAGCAAAGCTCAAGAAATTATTAATACTAGAGAGTCTGGCAAGCTTGCTAAATTTAAAGATACTGTAATTTTTGGCACGAATGACGCCTTATTAAATAATGGCAATACTTATAAGTTTTTAAATATTTGCGATAAAATGAAAATCGATAAGCTTATCATCAAAGGCATAACGGAAAATGTGTCTTTGACAAAGCGAGAAACTGACTGTGGAAAATTGTTGAGTGCTGGTAGAGGCACGAAAGAGATTGCTAAAGCTTTGGACCTTTCTCCAAGAACAGTGGAGTTCTACATCAATTCAATTAAGGAAAAAACGGGATTGCATTCAAGATCTCAAATTAGAGATGCGATTCAAAATGCAGTTAAGATGTTCTAGCTTATATCAAATAGGATAAGGGGTTTTCTATGAAAAGAATTTTAACAGCCTGCGCAATTGGCAATATTATAGAATGGTATGAATTTATGATTTTTGGCTATTTTGCCACGATCATTGGTCAGCTATTCTTTCCAGCGTCATCATCTCTCGGTTCTCTATTTAAAGCATTTGGTGTATTTGCCGTAGGTATTTTGGTAAGGCCTTTAGGGGGAATATTATTTGGCCATATTGGCGATAAATATGGCAGAAAAAAAGCATTGCTTCTATCGCTGTACTTAATGTCGATCCCAACTGTAATGATTGGTTTCTTGCCAGGTTATGACAGTATTGGAATGGCAGCCCCTATAGCGCTTATTTTAATTCGTATTTTGCAAGGCCTATCTATGGGCGGTGAGTATGCGGGGACAATGATCTACTTAATTGAAGATACAAATCCTAAAAAGCGAGGGTTTTATGGAAGCGTTGCGGCCCTAAGCTTAGTTTTGGGTATGGCTTTGGGTTCATTGGTTTCAACAGTGCTGCACGTCACTTTGATGCCTGAACAGCTGGCGAGCTGGGGCTGGAGAATCCCTTTTATTATTAGTATTGGAGGGTTTCTTTGGGGGCTTTACATCAGGTCCAAATTAGAAGATTCAGACGTCTTTACTGAATTAAAATTAAAAAATAATTTATCCAAATTGCCAATAAAAGAAACGTTTCAAAAGCATTCAAAACAAATTTTTTCTACAGTTTTTATGCAGTGTTTTCTTGGTGTTGGCATGTACACTATGACAATATTTTATGCAAATTTTGCAAAAGAACACTTTGGATCTTCTGATCCTCTGGTCTGCCTTATGCTCAATACACCTGGCGTTATTGCGATTGGAATCGCTGCTGTAATATCTGGTAAATTATCAGATATTTATGGTCGAAAAAACGTCTTACTTATCTCATCTATTTGTACCTGTGTTGCAGCTTATTTCTTAATACCTTTGATACACGATAAGCAGGCTGGTTCATTTTTTGTGCATCATATAATTTTATCACTTTTGACGGGTAGCTTTTTAGGCCCGATACCGTCCTTTTTGGCGGAGTGTTTCCCAGCAAAAATAAGATATACCTGCGTTGCCTTGAGTAATAACTTAAGCATGGGGATTTTTGGGGGGACAGCACCGATGATGATTACCTACCTAATCAGCCGATTCCAAGATAGTGCGATGCCGAATTACTACTTAATGGCAAGTGCCTTAATCAGTGCTTTTGGTCTCTATTTTATGAGTGATAAAAACTTTGGAGAAAGAGATGAAGATGCTAATTAATAATGAAAATATTGCTGATCAAATGATTGTGGCGAGAGACCTTTTGAAAGCAGAAATAGCTGAAAGACAGCTTTCAAATCAGTATCAAAATGCATTAATCAAAAACTTTTCTTCGCATCCTTTGCTAAGCAATTTTCTGAGTAAAAATGTGGGATCTCTTGATATTCAGTGGGTTGGACTAAAACAAAGGGAGAGTGTTGCAATTCATGAGCATGCTGTTGATACAATGATGGTTGCGTGTAAGGGAAATTGCAGATTAACTGGTGAAATAGAGTCTATTTTCTCTGAGGGAGATGCTATCATTGTTCCAAAATATGTGAAGCATGGATTAACACAAGATAATGATGAATTATTCTGGGGCCTTGCTTTTAGATTTCACTCTTAAAGGGTTATGTGAATGCTTTCAATTGGACTTATGAGTGGCACCTCAATGGATGGTATTGATGCGGCACTTCTTGAAACAGATGGATCGTCTAACAGCATTCATGATCTTGGTCACACAACGATTGATTATGATTCTGAGTCAAAGATGCTGTTTAAATCGGCGGAATATTCAATTCGAAAATTCCAAGGAAATATGCAGGAAGCACAAGTTGCATATCTAGAATCTTTCCGTGAATATCTTCAGAATGAGCTTAAATTCTCGAATCCAGATAATACAATTAAATCTCTTACAGCTTATCTTCATGGAGATGAGGGGGCGCCCTTGCGTCTTGATGATGTGATTTTGCATTCCACAAAACTTCATGTTGCAAGCGTTAAAAAACTTTTGTCAGAAACTGGTCGTAAGTCTTCTGATATTGATGTTGTTGGCTATCATGGGCAGACAATGTATCACCAGCCATCACGTAAAATTTCGATAATTGTTGGAGATGGACAAGTCTTGGCAGATCAAGTCGGAATCGTCGTTGTGAATGATTTTCGCAGCCAAGATGTCGCGGCAGGTGGTCAAGGGGCACCATTTGCTCCCCTATATCATCATGCTTTAGCGGTGAGAGATAATAAAATACCAACAGCCATTGTTAATTGCGGTGGTATTGCAAACGTTACCTTTGTTCCAAGTGCAAATGAAAATGATCTCATCGCCTTTGATACAGGGGCAGGAAATGGCCTTATTGATCGCCTTGTAAGGCAGCGCACAAGCGGTCAAGAGTTCATGGACAAAGATGGACAGTATGGAGAAAAAGGCAAAATTCATCAGGGTGCGCTAAAGGCACTATATGAAAAATCTATCACCAAAGAGGGTGAGAATTATTTATTAATGCCACCGCCAAAATCTCTGGATATTGGTGATATGTGCCTTGTGCCAGAGCTTGATTCTTTAAATTTAGAGGACGCTTGCGCAACCCTTGAAGAATTTACAGCCGCAACCATTGTGGATAGCTTGAACTGGTTTAAGGGAGATTTGCCACAGCAATGGATTCTTGCAGGTGGGGGGTGGAAAAACCCGGTAATCCGCCAAAGTCTTGAGAGAAATCTTCAGATAAGACTTAACAAAAAGGTAGCTATCCAAACTGCCGATGAGGCGGGATGGAATGGTCAAGCGATGGAGGCACAAATCTTTGCCTACCTAGCGGTAAGAAGTTTGCAGGGCAAGCCTTTAAGCATGCCCAATACGACGCGCGTTCCGAGACCTATGTCTGGGGGGACAGTTTACCGTCCTGTTTGATGAAATATATTACGCAAAACTTAACAACCATGAAAAACCTGACCACGATTTTCTTTTTTTGTGCCTAAGTAGCTCATCTATATCTTCTTGGTAGAGGCTGCTCTGTACACGTTGGCGGAAGTCATTTGAGAGTACATTTTTGCTTTCAGCCTAGCGCTATTATAGCATACTATGCCTCCTGTATTATCTGGCCTTACGCCTATATGAACTCCAAATAATGTATTGTTGTTAATGAAAATAGGCGCTCCACTGGAACCTGGAAATGTTGCAGCATCGTGTTCGTTTGCCTTTAAAATTTTACCTGTATTCTGCCGTTGATCTGCAGTTCCTCCAGGGTAATGCCACAGTGTAAAATTTTGGTTTATTGCACTTAGCTGATCATCTCTTCTTAAAAAACTTAGCCTGTGTTTAAACAATTCACTAACATAAAACTCGTTATGTGTTTCATATGTTCCTTCAAATATACAGACATCTTTTGAATCCAAGTAATATACAGCATCAATAGTAATTTTTGCACAGAAAGAAACACTGCTTTCAGTTTCTGATAATCTTGCATTTGCTAAAAAAAACTCGCCGTACTTTACGTTGTTGTCTCGTGTTATAAAATTATGCCTGGCAGCAATTCCCCTCATTCTATTCCCTATTTTTTCAAAGATAGTGCCTGTGCCAACACCAATCTCGTTTGTTAGTCTACCAACCAAGCTATTAACTGTGCTTTGTGCAAAAGAACAAGGCGGGAAAATATTGTCAAAACTTTCATCGTCACATTCATAATCAACCTTAACTCTTCCAAGCGAGCCTAATGCATTAAAAACTTTTACACTGGACGAACTGGTAGATTTAAACTTTATTACATCATGTGAAAAATCTACCCGTTCTAAGGTTCTATAAACAGGAACGTAAGAAGGGCCAAATTCTCGAAACTCTCTCACTGCAGCCTGCCCATCGGATTGTATACACAAGCACGATAGGGATAGTAATAATAGAGTTCGCATTTTTGATCTCCTTAATCTTTCTCAATAATATGCCAAAGATACAAAAATTAAACAAAATGTAAGTTGATTTTCATCAAGACTTTTAGATTGATAGGACTACAGAAAATCTACTATTCACATAGCCGATGCTGCAGTGTGGAATGGCCAGGCGATGGAGGCGCAAATCTTTGCTTACTTAGCGGGGTGCGAAGCTTGCAGGGCAAATCCTTAAGCATGCCGAATACCACGCGTGTTCCAAGGGCGTTGTCAGGGGGAACGGTTTATCGGCTTTTTCAATCTTTAAAATAAACTACTCGGATCTTTGTTAAATTTCTGCTTCCTCCATTGTCATTTCAAGTGGGAATCCAAAAAACTAACAATATTGTGTTAAAAATTTGAGAAGAAACAGTACGGATTTTTATAATGTTTTATTCTTTTCTAAAATCTCTTTAATTCGCTTATATTCTGCGTCAGAATAATATTCTTTTGATGTTGCTGTGTTGTGCAATTCTCGAAGAACTTCGTTAATTACTTAGAATTCATGGTCGTATAAATACCCTTCTTTCCATAGAAGCTTATGTATATTAATTTCTGCGAGATTGTGTTGAGCATCAAGTAAGTGACAGGGCTGTTGGGGATAATAACCCCAACCGCGAGGTGCTTTGTTCTTTAGTTGATATTCAGGCAAAGGTTTTCCATGCTCATCTAACATGGAGCCTAAATCACTAATGGAATGGCTTTGTGTTGTAGGATCAATGTACGGAATATAGTATTGAGTTCCACTTCCTGGTAAATACTCGTAAAAATCGCTCCTAGCTTTATTTAGTTGTATTGCTGAATTTTCTAAAGTTCTACGATCTTGCGGTTCTATTAATCTTGGAAAAACATGATTGGGTAAATTAAACTGTGTATCAAATGCAATTTTTGGAGCTACAAGACCATAGCTACAAACCCACTCCTGATCTTTGTCAATAGCTACTACAGCTATGCCACTATATGCATGCCATAAATTTAAAATCGCCAATTTTTTTCGTGCAGAAGATAGAGTAGGGCATAACATAAATTCAATAATAGGAGAAAACCATTGCAAAGAAAAATGTCCATTCTGGCTAGCTAAATCTCTAACAGTATTGCCTGGATAAAGTGAGACTAGAATCTTTCTAGTTTCAGTTTTTGCGTCAAGTAAAACTTTATGGCCATTGGCAAAACTGTGCCTTAGTTCAGAAACTAACAAAGGAGGAGGGTTTTTTTTACCAACTTTTAAAGAGTGTTTTTTTGCATTCGTTGATCTATTAATTCTTTCGAATAACTCATCGTCGAATTGAGTATAAGATGAGCTAATAGAGCTTAATTTATAACCATTTCCCAAGTCTCTTAGTCTGTGATCTGAATGTAACTTTGTGTGCATTTGTAAGTATTCATAGCTTATTCTTTTTGATGGAAATACGATATCCCTAAAAAGTTCGCCGAGATGACGGGTGCTTGCGTAGCTAAAATTAATATTGCAAAATATAAAAACAAATAAAAATAGAACTATGTTCACAAAACTATCCTCTGATTTATTGTTGTGGATTAATATTCTGTTGTTATGTTGTGACTATAAAGACCTGATGAAATGTTTTTTTCTTGCTCAAATCTTTCAAGTATGAAAGCTAGCTTTTTTATGGGGGTTTCTAGTTTTTTTAATACAGCTGCGTTTTCTGTTTTTTTCAATTCATCTAATTTCCAGCTCCAAGAGCCCAATAAACTATCGAGATCTGATAGGTAGCCTATTTCTGGAATATCATGTAAGCCTTTTATTGTTTCGCAAACTTGGCCACTTAGATACGCTAAGCTTGAATTGACGCTATAAATCTCTGTATTGCAGTTATTCAAAAACATGTTTATTTCATCATCTAAAGAAGGAGATATTGTTGAAAATCTTCTTATTTGTTGTTGAGGTAACTGATGTCTTGCACAATGACGATTTAATAAGATTTTTATAGGTAAGTAAGATTGTATATTTGTTTTAACTGGACTAGTTAACATTGCGTTTGATCGAAGTTGTTGTTCGAAGTTTTGAAAGGTAGAAAGAGTAGCAGAAACTGGTTTATTCATGCGGTGGACTATACGCTTGGTTGTGGAAAATCCTAATTCTCCAAGCTCTCTCATTGCAGCCTGTCCCTCTGATTGTATGCACAAGCATGATAGGGAAAGTAATAATAGTGTTCGCATTTTTGATCTCCTTAAAAATGTTAATGGTTTATTCTTTTGTAAATCTCGAATTTCATGCTCTTTTAGATAAAGTTGGACTGTCAGGAATAAGTCTGTCTTTTAATCCAAAAACGCACTACTAGCATAAACTCATCGTAAAATAAATTTTAAAGAAGAAGCGTAAAAAAAACATTAATCCAAACTCCGTTAACATTGTGGGCTCTTAGCAGCACATCCATGATTTTAAAATTTGAGAACCATACTCAACTAGCTCCGGCTCTAGTAACAATATCGGTCGTTGATCGAAAATTGTATGGTGTTAAATCAAATTCTAAAATCGTGTAACGTTGATCGCATGATGATCTAGGTCGCGCTAATAAGCCAGAACAAAGCTCTCTGGGGCGAGTGCAAAATTTACGGAATCAACCCCGTAAAAAATACGGAATATGATAAGAAAATGCTCTTTTTGATTGAAAAATTTGCCAACTTTCGCATTATCTTTATCAAAAAAACACTGTATTAAGGTGTATGTGTTTTATTCAAAACTCATAAAACGTGAGCTTTTAGAAAACTACTTTATAGGTCCAGGCTTGTTCTCTTGCACATTTGATGCTGAAAACTAAACCATAATAAAGAATCTGAGTGAGTATGTACAAAGACTTAGAAATTATCAATGGTGTAAAATTCACAAAAAAAGAAATTGATGTTCTATCTTATCTTTTTGCTGGAAAATCCATAAAAGCCACGGCAGCTGACTTAGGTGGTTCTCCGCGCACTATTGAATATCATGTGCAAAATATTAAGCTAAAGCTGCAATGTAATTCACGGGATGAAATCATTAATTTCATTGAACAATCGAATGAGAGTTCAATTGTAAGGGAGCACTATCAAAATCTTGCTTTGACTGCTTTTTTTGAAAAATCTTTAAAAAAAGTTTCTGTGCTCGTGAAAAACACACCATTAGTTTGTAGGATTGTTTATGACTCATTACTAAATAAATCAAATTTTATCCTCATACACGAACTTGAAAAGCATCTTAAGCTCGTTGGATTTAACGTAGAGATTTTTTCATATGAAAAATATGTGTCTGTAGCTCAAAGCTCCTCTTCTGACAATTATATTCTTTATGTCTTGTCGAATGAAAGGGGGCTTGGTGAGATGGAGGTATACCATAAAAAGCTCGATCCAACTCGTGTCTTTTTTCTGTATCTTAAGAGTGATGAAAGCTATGGAGATGCTGTAAGAAACCTATTTCATGCCAATATTATTAACTTTAAAGGATGCGATAATAATTACTATTTTGGTGTTTTTGAAATCTTAAAAAAATTATTGCCACTGATTGATCTTGCAAAAATAATTTGGGACTTCGGTTCTCATTATATTATATTAAGCAAAGATCTTCTTGAGACAAGGCTTCAGAAAACCTCTTCCTCTCAAGTGAGCCTCACTTATGCAAAACATCAAAGCTTACCAGATCTTTATCGATCTGCCTCAGCAACAAAATTTTCCACAAATCACATTTTAAGTTTTATGAAAACAAAAACGGCAAGATGGGCTGCCCTTTGTATTCTTATTTTGATTATAGTTTGCAGCGTTCTGTTTTTAGTTGTGAAGAAAAGCAATCCAATTAACAATTTAATCTTATCTGATGTGCGTGCGGTGCGTTCTGATTTGTTAGTGCCAAACGATGTTGTGTTTCTTAAACGGTCGCAAATTATTAAGCAAGTAACAAAAAAATTCAAAGAAAAAAGCCCCATTAAAGTGATCGCTTTTGTTGGTGTCGGCGGGTCTGGAAAAACGACCTTGGCACGAGATTTTGGAAAATCATGTTCTGCTCCAGTTGTGTGGGAAATTAATGCCGAAACCCGAGAAAGTTTGATGCATTCTTTTAATAAGTTGGCATACGCTCTGTCTAAAACAGCAGAACAAAAAGAAGAGATAATTCTTATTGAAAAAATGCAAGATGTTGAAGAAAAAGAAAAACAACTTCTTATCTTTGTGCAGAAGCAATTAAAAGAGCAATCTAGCTGGTTGTTGATTTATGATAATGTGGAAAGTTTTTCTGATTTAAAGCAGTCTTTCCCGCAAGATGCCAATGTTTGGGGTGCTGGTAAGGTTATTATTACGACACGCGATAGTAATATACTTAATTCTGTAAAAGCAAACAATGTCATTCAAGTTGATCAATTAAACCCAGAAGAGGCGATCACTTTGTTTATTAGGATTCTCTATAATGGAGATCCAAATATTATCCCTGCTGAACAAGGTGCTAAAATACTTAATAAAGCACGTGCTTTTCTGACAAAAATTCCTCCCTTTCCATTGGATGTTTCCATTGCAGCATATTACATAAAAAATGTAGGGATAACTTTTGATCAATATTTAGAGAAGATCAAAAAAATCGATAGAGACTTTGATAAGAATCAACAAATTTTTTTGAGAGAAGTGAGTGATTATACGCAGACACGTTATAGTATAATTACATCATCTCTTGATAAGCTTATTGAAAATAATCCTGAATATAAAGACCTGTTATTGTTCGTATGTCTTTTGGACTCACAAGATATCCCCAAATGTCTCTTTGAATTTTACACACGCCCTTTGTCTCTGGATTATTTTTTGCATGATTTGAAAAAATATTCTTTAATTACCAGCATATCTGATGATGGTGTATTTTGTTTGCATAGAAGTATGCAAATGCTAAGTCAGAAATTTATTCTAAGCAAACTAACAGAAAAAGATAAAGGCGAATTAATAAGCAACTACATAGAAGCCATTCAAAGGTTTTACGAGCATTATGTTAAAAATGATTATAAGAGAGTTTCTTCTTTAATACCTCATCTTGAAGCTTTCTTGAGAAATATTGAAAGAGTATCTCTTGCAGAAAAAGATAAAGAGATGTCCATTCAAAAAATCAAATATATTCTTGGGAATGTGCATTACAAGTGTGCGCGGAATCCTGTTAAAGAAAGAGAGTATTTTATGGCTGTGCGCGATATGCAAAACAGCACAAAAATTCTTTCAGATTTTGATTTGGCATGGCTCTTAAGAAATTTGGCGAACATTTGTATAAATTTAGAGAGCACTGATGAGGCTATTAGGTATGCCAAAGAAAGCCTTTAATTCTGTAAAATAATTCCACAATCAGATGTCTTGGCATTCGATAATTCAAGGTTGATAGGATATGCGTATATTCATCAAAATGATTTTGACAATGCAAATAAATATCTACTTGACGCACTTCAGAAAACATCAAGTTTTGATCTTGAGCTTAAAAAAGAGTCTGAGGCAATTATCAATGGTTTCTTTGGTATCCTATATAGTACGAAATACATTAATGGTACTGAGGCAAATAAAGGTGTGCAATATGCAGACAAAGCATTAAGCGCACATAAAAGTGATCAAAAACTAAAAAAGAAACTTTCGTGCAATATCGTGCGAAATAACATTACTTTAGGAAAAATTTATTGCCGTCTTGGAAAGTACCAGGAAGCTATTAATTATTTTAAAGAGGCGCAATTTATTATCGATAAATCTTTTGATAATTGCCCTCACAATTTTTCCAAGGTCTGGCTTAAAATTGACATGGGAGAGATTGATATTAGAAACGGAGATCTGAGCGCTGCTAAAGATAAGCTTATCGAAGCCATACAAAAGGCTGAAAAATTAACGAGTAAGAGAAATAGCGCCTTAATTGTAGAGCCAAGAATTTTTTATATTGAAGCGCAGATACGGTTAGGTGAACTAGCAGAGGCTTATAATGACTGTCTCTCCGTGTTGCAAACAAAACCGGCACTGCATACAAACTACTCAGATCTAATTTTCTTAACAGGTCATTATCATGCGGCTGTTATTAAATACAAACAGAAAGATTTTAAAAAGTCGTGGGAGTATTTCGAAGAATTTTTCAACAAAATGAAACCTCTCTGCAAAGAAATTATGAATGAGAGAAATTACAATGATTTAGAAAGCGAAAAAGTCTTTGAAATTATTCCCTATCAAGACACGGCAGGATTGGATGTCATAAAAAAATGCTTCCAACAAAGTGCAGGGATTTTTTCAGCACTTTATGGAAAGGACCATCCATTCGTGAGGGATTATGTTTTAGTGAATAATAATGAATGTAATAGAGCATGAACAAGATTTTATGTATTGGAGGCATTAATATTGATTGGACGGAGGTTGCATCAGGAGATGATGCTCTAGACGATGCTACTTCTCGAATTTATAAGTCTACGATAGGCGGAGTGGTTTATAATATTGCGCACAATTTAAAAGATCTTGGACGCAAAACAAAAATAATAAGTGCTGTTGGATGTGATGGTTATGGAGATATTGCAATTCAGTCTGTGAAGCAGGTTGATATTGGTTGTAAATATATTGCCAGGTTTGGGCAACAATCGACAGCATCAGTGGTTTATTCTATAGGTTCGAGTGGAGAAGTATTTCTGGATACAACAAGGCTTGAAATTTATTCTTTACTAAATTCTTCATTTTTTGAGCCTCTTCTTACAGAAATGTCTCAGTATAAAAGCTGGGTTATTGACACCAATTTAACAACAGAAGCAATAGCTTTTATCGCACCTAAAACAACGAAGCTTTTTACGGCTGTTGCGGCTCCTCCATTAGCAGAGCGTGTTATTGGTGGTCTATATGCTTTTGATGCATTGTTTTTGAACAGAGAAGAAGCCTCATGCTTGATGAAAAAAAATATTGAGACGTATGATCAAGCATTAGAAGTTTCTGATTTTTTACGCGACAGGGGAGTTGTCTATGTTTTTCTCACACTAGACAAAGATGGCGTATGCGTAAACTCACCTCTTTACAGAGGAATTGTCCCGGCAATGCCAGCAGAGATTCACGATCCTCAAGGGGCCGGAGATGCGTTTGCTTCTGCCGTCATTAATGATCTTGTTGAAAATACCAGACCAATTCAAGATATTATTTATAGGGGGCTTGCTGCTTCTTGTCTTGCGGTTGAGGCTAAAGAGCAAAACTGTGGCATGCTCACTCTAAAAGCTATTGAAGAAAGAAGCAGAAGAGTAAACTATTAAGCGTTGTGTGGTTGGTCTCTCTTGGTGGTAAGATTATTCGTTTTCCATTAGTCTAAAATTACTTTGTTTCTTATTGTCATTAAATGACATAAGGCCACATTCAAGCTGGAAGTGCAACACGGAGTAAATTTTCGTTAAAGACCTGAAGAGGAGTTTTCCACATCAGTTTCTTTCTCGGAGTTTCATTGTAGTTTAAAATTGTTTCATCAAAATCTTCTTGCGTCATATCTTTTAAGTTAG
>CANFPP010000009.1 GCA_947449005.1 Holosporales bacterium
ATTGGGACTGACAGCGAGGATTGGGACTGACAGCGAGGGTTGGGCTGATAGCGAGGGAATTGGGGCTGATAGCGAGGGAATTGGGGCTGACAGCGAGGATTGGGACTGACAGCGAGGATTGGGACTGACAGCGAGGGTTGGGCTGATAGCGAGGGAATTGGGGCTGACAACGAGGGTTGGGCTGATAGCGAGGGAATTGGGGCTGATAGCGAGGGTTGGGCTGATAGCGAGGAAATTGGGGCTGATAGCGAGGGAATTGGGGCTGACAGCGAGGATTGGGGCTGACAACGAGGGTTGGGCTGATAGCGAGGGAATTGGGGCTGACAGCGAGGATTGGGACTGACAGCGAGGGTTGGGCTGATAGCGAGGGTTGGGCTGATAGCGAGGGAATTGGGGCTGACAACGAGGGTTGGGCTGATAGCGAGGGAATTGGGGCTGACAGCGAGGGAATTGGGACTGATAGCGAGGGTTGGGGCTGACAGCGAGGGGTGGGACTGATAGCGAAAAAGTGATCAGTGTTGAGTAGTGAGAGGGTGCAGCAGTAGAGAGGGTGAGTGTGGGATAGGATAACAGCGGAGAGAGTTTGCAGTGAAGTGTGACGGAACGATGAGGTAATGCATTAGGATGATGCGAGGTGTGAGAAGAAACTACACTATCATTTTTGTGTACTCTCATTATTAATCTTGTGCACTCTCGCTGTCATCCTGGTGCTTGACACCAGGATCTGAAAAATCTTTAGACCAAAACCTTATTTTCTTTAAACACCTTTCTGATTGTGCACATAATATACGAAACATAGGTAATAGAAGATTAATAAACTTCCATGTCATATT
Organism: Holosporales bacterium; assembly: GCA_947449005.1. Taxonomy (GTDB): domain Bacteria; phylum Pseudomonadota; class Alphaproteobacteria; order Paracaedibacterales; family CANFPP01; genus CANFPP01. The sequence goes on from CANFPP010000009.1 coordinate 834, forward strand.
TTGTATATATAATGTCTAGCAATGCTAATGGAACCTTATATGTTGGTGTCACTAGTGATTTGATTCGCCGTGTATATCAGCACAAAGAAGGATTGGTAGAAGGATTTACAAAAAAATATCATGTTAAGAAATTGGTGTACTATGAAATCTATGAAGAAGTTCTCTATGCTATTCAACGTGAGAAAAATCTAAAATTCTGGATTCGAAACTGGAAAATTGAATTAATCGAAAAAATGAATCCAGAATGGCGAGATTTATATGGTGATTTATTCTGATTTAATATGCATGAGATCCTGGTGTCAGGTACCAGGATGACAGAGAGGGAATGGAGATGCCAGAGAGGGAGTGTGGAGATGCCAGAGGGAATGGAGATGGCAGAGGGAATGGAGATGGCAGAGTGGGAGTGGAGATGGCAGCAGAGGAAATGGGGCTCATCTATTTATATCTTTTCTGCTGTTGCTTTTTTTACTTCTTTTCTGCGATGTTTTCTTCTAAATCTCGGATCATGATGGCTAGTTCTTCATCTGATACGTTTTTAAAAGAAAAAGGGACGCGTTTTTGAAAGCCTACAGCAGGTTTTCTGACGAATAAACCGAGTTGTTTGCCTAAAAGCTCTGTGCTTTTTAAAGCAACATTAAGATTTTTTTGCTTAAGAGCTAAGTTAAACAGTAGTTCTAAATGTTGATAAATAGTTTCTGGAGTTGGAGGGATGCTTGTGTTTTTTTTGTTCATTTAAACATGTCCTTTCTAGTTGATAATCTCAGTATCATGAATAAATATGTTTATTGACTAGAGTCTAAAAGTGGCCGGTCTTTACTATTTTCTCGATTTAAGGTGTGTGCATTCTTTCTTTTGTGTTAAATCAAATGCACTGATCATGTTTTTCTAAAAGAGTATAATGAATCCATACGACGTTATTATAATTGGTGCTGGTGCCGCAGGGTTGATGGCAGCTATTACTGCAGGCAAACGTGGAAAAAGAGTACTCCTGATTGAGCACACTCAAAAAGTCGGTGAAAAGATTAGAATTTCGGGCGGTGGGAGATGTAACTTTACGAATGTCCATGCGAAAAAAACGAACTATCTTTCGCAAAATCCGCACTTTATTACATCAGCACTGGCCAGTTACACACCGCAAGATTTTATTAGCCTGATTGAATCTCATCAAATTGCCTATCATGAGAAAACATTAGGCCAGCTCTTCTGTGATGGATCGTCTAAACAGATCATTTCAATGTTGGTTAATTTGTGCCAAAAGCACAACGTTGAAATCAAAACAAATTGTTGTGTAGATGATATCTCTAAAAACGATCATTTTAGCCTTTCAACAAACGAGGGCGTATTCTCTGCGCATGCACTGATTATGGCGTGTGGCGGGCTTTCGATTCCGCAAATTGGCGCGAGTGATTTTGGCTATCGTATTGCCAAAAAATTTGGTCTTTCTATCATACCAACACGTCCAGCTCTTGTTCCTTTAATTGTTGATGCCACGCAGCGCGATCTTTTTACAGAACTTAGTGGTGTGTCGAATCCCTCTATTGCGTCCTATAAAAAGACACATTTTCCTGAGAGTATTTTGTTCACACATAAAGGGCTCAGCGGGCCTGCTATTTTACAGATTTCATCTTATTTAGAAGGTTTTAATCATCAAGAAATTAGCCTTAACTTATTACCTGATATTGATCTTAAAACACAATTCATGATCGATAAAAATAGCAAAAAAACGCCTGCCAATTATCTAAAGACCTATCTGACCAATCGATTGGTTGATCATTTGGCATCGCATCCGGATTTTAATAGAAGTATTACTGACCTTACAAAAGAGGCGCTTTTTAAAATCGCCGAAAAAATTAATAGCCTAAAGGTTGTCATTAACGGTAGTGAGGGTTATCAAAAGGCGGAGGTTACTGTGGGCGGGGTTGATACTGATGAATTGTCGTCAAAAACTATGATGTGTAAAAAAGTGCCAAATCTGTATTTTATTGGTGAAGTTGTGGATGTGACAGGATGGCTTGGAGGATATAATTTCCAATGGGCATGGTCGTCTGGATATGCGGCCGGGAATAATTGTTAGCCTACGCTTTAATCCGGTTCGTTCAAGATCATGCGTACCGTTGCCAACGTCATGAGGAGCGTCATTGACTGTAATGGCGACTCTACAAACCCACGCGATAAGTAAAATCGTTTAGCTTGTTCCGACAATGCATGAACCATAATAGCGAATACCCCCGTATCGCTGGCAATGTGAACGGCTCGAAGCATGGCGTCACGCAGGAGCGCGCGACCGAGGCCCTGATTGTGATAGCGCTGGTCAATCGCCAGTCTACCTAGTAGTAATACCGGCAGCGGGTTAGGCATGTTACGTCGCATCACCTTAGGAACTGCCTCGTGGTTAATCCCGCCTGCTGATAGACTGTAATAGCCAATGACAGTGTGATCATCACAGATGACAAAGCAGCGTGAAGTATTAGAAGCCTGATTTTTAAGTGCTCGTTTTCTCAACCATTCGCTAAGCGATAGTTCCCCACACTCAAAACCATCAAGCAGATGCTCGACTGAGAGCGATGCTGGTGGAGATAAGTCAGGAACGATCATTTGTCCCATGGAGCTTTAGTCTTGAGCAGTCGGCGTAGCTTGTCAGTCGGTGGCAACGGTTGATCCATCATCGCCAGGAACTTGACAAAAGTGCTAGCGTTAACTGTGAAAAACGTTTGATCTAGCAATACATCTTCTGCCTCACGGCAAGCAGCTTCAAGCATGAAATCTGACCGGCTACGGCCGAGTCGTTGAGCAGCTTGGTCAATCAGATCACGTTGTCGCACCTTGGCGCGAATATTAATGGACACGGCTTCTTTTGTTTGCACATATGCCATAGTAGGGTCTCCTTATATAGTTTAGTGTACATAATTGTATAGAAGAATGCAATACAAATCTTGTGTGGTTGAATACTTCCTGTCAGTGATGCACAGCTTGACATATTTCTTTTGAACAATCATATTATGGGCACGATTTATGAGGGAATTTTTTCCCGTAACCGAGAGAAATAAACTTCATTTACTTGGCTTCTTTACTCTTAATTTTTTTCATAGCTATTCCTACAATCGCTGTCGCTTCAACACAGACGTTGCCTGCTGTTGTTGTGTCTGCTTCGCGTCATATCGAGCCATCTCCTTCAATAACAACGATTACTGAAGATGATATCGAAAATAATCAGTATGAAGACTTGCCCAAAGCTTTAGATGAAGCTTCTGGATTAAGTGTTGTGCAGAATGGTGGTGTTGGCAATCAGAGTTCTGTTTTTATAAGGGGCAGTAATTCTAATCACGTTCTGGTGTTGATTGACGGAATAAAGGCGAACAATCCTAGTTCTCCCAATGGAGCATTTGATTTTGGCCAATTGCGAACAGACGGAATTGAGAAAATTGAAATTTTGCGCGGTCCCCAAAGTTCACAATATGGTTCGGATGCTCTTGGCGGTGTTATAAATATTGTAACGCGCAAAGGGCAGGGGAAAACAAAAGTTTCTGGAACGCTAGAGGCAGGTTCTTTTCAAACGAATGGGCAATCTCTCAATGCTCAAGGAGAGCAGGGGCGTGCCAATTACAATGTCACAGTTTCAAGGCTGCAAACTGGTGGAACAGTTGTAACGCCTGCATTCTACCGAACAAAGCCACGGCAATTTGGCGCGGATCCTTACCAAAATGAATCAATGACATCCAGAGTTGGTGCGGATGTTAACGATCGTCTTCGAATTTCTTTATTTAACCATTATCTAAATACCAATCGTAAATATATATACATGATTGATAAAGTTAACCCTTCGTATCAACAGCATAAAAAGCAATTTTATAATCGGTTACAAGCTGATCTAAATTCTCCTGATGATTTATGGCAGCCAAGCTTTGGAGCGTCCTATACCGATATTTGGACACGTAGTGGTAATGATATTCCTTCTTATGGAACGCCTTCTTGGAATGTGGGGAATATTGGAGGTATTGATTGGAAAAATCGTATTAATGTTAACCAAAACTATCAAATTGATGCGGGAGTGGAAAAAGAAAAACAATCTATGCAGCAATATAATGGCAGGACTAATAACTTTATAATTGCGAAGACAAGTAGCGCTGGTGGTTTTATGGGACACCACCTCACTTTTTTTCAAAGAGTTGCTGTGGATGTGGGAGCACGATTAGATCACCATGATAATTTTAAAGATGCAGCAACCTATAGACTTTCAGTAAGCTATGATCATCTAGAAACAAAGACAAAGGTGTTTACGGCTTACGGGACGGGCTATAAAGCGCCCAGCCTCTCGCAGTTATTTGGAATTGATTCAGGTAATCCAAATCTTAAACCTGAGAAGAATAAAGCGGGTGAAGTGGGCGTTGTTCAATCTTTCCATAAAATGGAAATTGGGAGCACATATTTTTACGACAGTATTAGCAATTTAATTGAAAATATCCGAAGCCCTAGTGACCCGCAGCAATTTCTTTATACTAACATTAATCAGGCCAAAATTTGGGGTTTCGAATCGTTCGCATCCTTTAGAATTAATGCAGATATTATGCTGAGAGTTAGTCACACGTTTACGCATGCTAAAGATCCTGTAAGCAATAAACAGCTGATGCGACGTCCCCAACATAAAATCACGGGGCAATTGGATTATCAAATAACACCCGATTGGAAAATGGGGATGGGGGTTATTTATAATGGTAAACGAGCAGATTCTCAGTATGAATTTCCTTATAGCAGAGTATATCCTGGCGGGTATACAGTTGTTAGAGCTGTTACGAGTTACAATGTGAACAAAAGAGTTCAGTTATTTGGTAGGGTTGAAAACGCTTTGAATCGACGTTATGAAAATCCAAAAGACTTCGAGCAGCCTGGTGTTGGTTTCTACGCTGGGATTAAAACGGTATTTTCATAATGAACTACTATAAAGCATTTTTATTCTCACTGCTTGTGCATGGGACAAGTGCCTTTGGTTTGTTCATTGCGTCGAAATATTTGGGTGTGCAAACTGCATCTTTATCGCCAACAGAGCTTCAGGTGGATTTACTAGTGGAAACGCCTGTAGCCGAAAAGATTATTATCCCTGCCAAAAAGAAACCGAATAAGCCAATTGCTGTAAAAGAGGCTGCCGTGCAAGAAACGCCATCATCAACGGGAGAGGGGCAACCTTCTGCCAAGATGAGTAATATTATTGTGCCCGATCCCAGTAATCCTGCCCCAGGTTATCCAGAAGCTGCGCGGAAAAAGCATTTAGAAGGTGAAGTGTTGATTGAGTTAACGATTAATCAGGCAGGTGAAGTGGTGGATTTGAAGCTTATGGAGACACAAGCAGATCCTATCTTATGCGAAAGGGCCATTGAGACTTTAAAGAAATGGAAATTTAAAATATCCAATCCAAGTGTAATGCCGATCAAAATACAGGTTCCGGTTAAATTTAATCTGCATTAAAACACATAGGTATATATAATTTTATTAAAAAAAGAAGTGCAATAAACAATAATTTGTCTTATTATACTTAGAAGAGAGAATTTGATTTTAAGCTGACATTATAATAATTGCTAAAATTTTATTGAAAATTTTTCTAAAATTTGTTATTTAGACCATGTCCAAAAGAATGAACCCACAATTTGAGCGGTATAAAATATACTGATGAATCTACCAAACAATATAAATTATCTTGCAAGCCAGCTGTCAAAGGCACTGGATGCAGATGCTTTAGATATTTTCTTTCAGCCCAAAATTTCCCTTACAACTGGTGTTGTTATCGGTGCTGAGGTATTGCTTCGGGTTCCGAACGATGAGCTTGAACATATTTCTACAGATATGTGGATCAAGGCTGCAACAGATCAAGGATTAATGGGAGATTTAACGAACTGGTTGGTTAAGAAAGTCATTAATCAAATCAAAAAATGGCCAAATCCTAAGGTCCCTTTATCTATTAATGTTCCGCCAACAATATTTGATCATGAGTTTTCCGACTTTGTACTTAAGTCTTTAAAGCAAGCAGGTGTTTCTAATTCATTGCTTGAAATCGAAATTATAGAGGCTAATCGCCCACCAAATCTAAAGATCTTATCAGAGTCTGTTCAGTACCTTCGTAGCAAGGGCGTTAAAGTTTCAATTGATGATTTTGGATCTGGATATGCAACGATGCAGTATTTGGTTGGAATTCCCGTTGATACAGTCAAAATTGATAAAAGCTTTATACAGCAAGCGCCACATTCTTCTGCAGCCTATATGGTTCTTCGATCTCTCATTGAACTTGCGAAAGAAATGGAGATCTATGTGATTTGTGAGGGGGCTGAAACTCTTGAGCAGCTGAAAATATTGCTCAAGATGAAATGTGACGCCATTCAAGGTTTTATTGTGAGTAAACCCATGGCGAGTGAAGATGCTATTGCTTGGTTTGCTGCTAACCCAATTATCGATTTTAAAAAAATGGTTGAAATTTAGGGACTTTTGTTCTTAAGATCCCAAAATTATCTCCTTCATAAATATTGTCATGAATAAAAATCTTGATGCGACCGTGAGCCCTATGATGGTTCAATATTGGCAGATTAAAAATCAGCATAATGATTGTTTGCTATTCTTCCGTATGGGCGATTTTTATGAACTGTTTTTTGATGACGCTGTTATTGCCGCAAAAGATTTAGAAATCACCCTTACGCGGCGCGGGCAACACAAAGGGGAAGAGATTCCGATGTGTGGTGTGCCTGTACATTCTCATGAAATTTATTTATCTAGACTTATCCAAAAAGGTCACAAAGTTGCAGTTTGTGAACAATTAGAGAGTCCGGAAGCTGCTAAAAAACGAGGAAGTAAGGCGCCGCTAGAGCGGGGCGTTATTCGAATTATAACCCCGGGAACGATTACAGAAGAGGGACTTTTGCCTTCGAATAGGTATAATTTCCTAGTCGCCCTTTCTCCTATTTCGAAGAGTAACATGATTGGCATCGCGACGATTGATATCTCGACGGGCGCATTTTTTGTTGAAGAAAATAATCTGGAGCGGCTGGCGTCAACATTAACACGGCTCAATCCGGCAGAGATTATTTTGCCTGACGCGCTGTTGCAAGATCCTATTATCTATCAAAGTTTGGATGCTTGGAAAAAACAATTTAGCCCATTGCCACTGGCGAGGTTTGATTTTCAGAATGGTAAGGCACGCCTTGAAAAACTCTTTCATGTAAAAACACTGGAAGCATTTGGGTTTTTTTCAGAAATAGAGACTAGGGCAGCTGGTGTTTTGGTTGACTATATCGAAATAACACAAAAGCAAGTTTGCTCATTTTTGGATTATCCGCGCCAAATTAATGCGAACTCGTTAATGGTGATTGACCCAACAACAAAGCGAAGTTTAGAGATTGATTCGACGCTGAATAGTGGAAATCATCAAGATAATCTTTTTAATACGATAAATCTCACGGTAACGGCGAGCGGGGCGCGTTTGTTGGCGTATCGATTGTCGGCGCCGCTGATTAATCCAGCACAGATTAACAAGCGACTTGATCAGGTTTCTTTTTTTATTGAGCATCCAGATGTTCTGACGACTATACGTGGTTTTTTGAAGGTATGCCCTGACTTAGAGCGATCGTTGTCGCGTTTATGTCTTGGTCGCGGAACGCCGCGAGATCTGGCTGCTATTGGTTCAGGATTGAATCAGACACATAAGATTAAGGCTTGCTTAGAAGGGTATTCAAGCCCAATTGTTTCTACGTTTGTTGATGGTTTTCATGATTACACAGTTCTCGTTGAAACTTTATCTGCAGCTTTGGCTGAGAGTTTGCCTGCGAATACGAAAGAGGGCGGGTATATTGCAGCGAACTATAACCAAGAATTAGATGAGCAACGGGAACTGAGAGATAATGGCCGTGCGATCATTCTCGATCTGCAGCAGAAATACAGTGCAGAAACCGGAATCAACACTTTAAAAATCCGCCATAATAACGTGTTGGGTTATCATATCGATATTAACCCGAATCATGCTTCTAAAATGGGTGAAGGGTTTATTCATCGCCAAAGTTTAGCCTCCAGCATGCGCTATACGACAACGGAATTGGCTGAGCTGGAAAAGAAAATCGATGGAGCAACCTTTAGGGCGCTCAACATCGAAATGGAGCTTTTCTTAAGTTTAGTGGAGAAAGTGCAACAGCAACGTGTGGAAATTCAGCAAACAAGTCGAGGGCTTGCTAAACTGGACGTTGCTGCGGCCTTAGCGCAACTAGCACGCACATATAATTATTCTAGGCCAATTGTTGATAACAGTCTTATCTTTTCCATCAATAAGGGGCGGCATCCGGTTGTAGATATTTTGCTTAAAACCCGGAATGATGTGTCTTTCGTGCCGAACAATTGCTTGATGGATGATGAGACAAAGCTGTTGCTGTTAACGGGGCCGAATATGGCGGGTAAAAGTACGTACCTGCGTCAGAATGCATTGATAGCAATTTTAGCGCAGATGGGGTCGTACGTTCCGGCGGAGTCGGCTCATATTGGAATTGTGGATCGAATCTTTAGCCGTGTTGGGGCGGCGGATGACTTAGCATCGGGCCGGTCAACCTTTATGGTTGAGATGGTGGAAACGGCGGCAATCCTTCATCAGGCGACGGAAAGATCCTTTGTTATTTTAGATGAGATTGGACGTGGGACCGCGACGTATGATGGCCTGTCAATTGCGTGGGCGGTTATCGAAGCGCTTTGCCACAAGAACAAAAGCCGAACTTTGTTTGCAACGCATTATCATGAACTAACACACTTAGCGCAGAGTTTATCGATGCTGTCATGTCTGACAATGAAGATCAAAGAGTGGAATAATGATGTTATTTTCTTGCATCAAGTAGCGCCAGGGCAGGCGGATAAATCGTATGGGATTCATGTGGCAGCGTTAGCGGGCTTGCCAAAATCTGTAATAGAGCGAGCAAGTCATATCTTAGTGGGGCTGGAGAGTAAGAAAAAGGTTGAAATTCCAAAACAACAATTACCACTTCCGATTAACTCTCGGCCTGTTGCTCCTCCTTCAAAGGTCGAAGAGCTGCTAAAATCTATCGATGTTGATCAGCTAACGCCACGTCAGGCGCTGGATCAAATGTATTACCTGAAGGGGTTGATTTAGGGGAGAGGCTATGTTTCTTAGCTTTTTCTTTCTTGCAAGCCGTTTAAATTGCCTTCTTTTACCATAAAACCCTGAAGTGTCTATATTGTCTGTTGTGCGGAGTGTTTAGTGTAATAGACTATTTGATTAGTAATTATTTTTTATGCCGAGTATACTTCGTTTTTTTTTATTAAGCAGAGTGAACACTGGTGGACTGTAAATTGTTAAAGATAATTTTCTTATTTTTACTCATTGATACGACATGCGTTCATTCAATGGAAAGTGAAGTAATCCACCACCATAAAGTTCTTGATGATGGTTCTGTAGTCGAACATACTTATTGTTTCAATCAAATAAAATATAATGAACTTTCCGCTCAATACTTATCCCTTGATTGCATACCTGAATTAAAATCTTATGCTTATTTAGGAGAAATAAATTTTGAGAAATTTCATTATTTACAAATGCAAATGGTAGCGCACATTGGAGGCAAAAGCCCATACTCACAAGCAGCAACCGATGGTATTTATGATTGTGTTGGAATTGTATTAATTAGAGGGAGAGATAATGCTGCGTTGGTGACACATGCATTGGCTTCAGAAGACTTTGGATGTTTTGAGGATTATCTATCTGATTTTACAAATGAAAGAACAGATGATACACGTGTACACCTCGTAACTTGCTATAATTCTCCATTTTTATTAAGTGTCATTGATATCTTAAGAAGTTTCAATCTTGAGATCAGCACCTTAAATAGAAGAAAATTGCCCAACGGTCAGCATGTTATATCTGAAAAATATTTTGAAGAAACATTCCCTCACTGTAAATATTTTATGCCAGAAAATTGTAGAAATTTAGTAAGACCAGACTATACTCATGGACTTGAAGATCCGTTTCTGCATACTTACACGGATAACCCAGTAGAATTGTTTGTAGATATAGATTTAGGGTACGTTGGTTTTAATATCCCATCTGTTGATGTTAAAAAATTTAATGTTAGGTATTGGGAGGATATGGATAGTTTATTACCAGAAGAACGAAATATGATAATTCAAACATATCCGCATCTGCAAAGAGCACAAAAAGAATTTTTCTTAAGAGTTAAACAAAAAGATGCATCTTTTTATCTAGTTTCTTGATCAAACATCGAAATTTTCCATGCCTATGGTGGCACTAAAAAACTATAAATTATACTGTGACTAAAATATTGTAAAAAAATAAACAAATCTTATATATTGCGAATGAAACTATATAGGGTTAAATAACGTGAATTTAAAATACTTAATCTCATCTGCACTCATATCAACCTCACTTTTTGCCGCTGAAAATTCTGTTAATGATGCAGCAACACTATCTTTAGATGAAGCAGCAACTCGGATTCAAAGAAGGTTTAGGCTTCCTCTAGATAAAAAGCTCCATGGCATAAAAGATGAGCTTTCGCCTGAAGCAGCACTCGTTCATTGGACATTGGGGGCTCCTTATCAAGGAGAGGAATTTGCTGCAACAGAACATGCAGAGGAATGGTTTTTTTTACGCGATAAGCTGCTTGGGCCCCCCCTCAAAAGTTGAGTAGTAAGAATCTATGGATGTTGATCAGCTAACGCCACGTCAGGCGCTGGATCAAATGTATTATTTGAAGGGGCTGATTTAGGAGTAAAAAATTACAATTAATTTTCTCCTTCATTTTCACATCAAAAATAGCATTGCTATTTTACCGTCCATCCTTAGAAAAACTAGGTCGAGTTCAATGGGCTACCAAAAAGATGCGCTTGGGCTTCAATTTTGGTGGTAAAGTTGCGCCAATTCTTTAGCGTTGACAGATGAAAATCCTTTATGTTTAGATTGATTTTATTAAAATGATAATTAATTCAGAGTAAATGTATGGAATCAAAGGATTTGGCACTAATAGAATCTTTAATAAATGAATTAAAGGTTAATAATCAGATATTGCATTCTAATTACTTGCATTTCCTCAATTTAAAAGATTTAATTCTGCAAAAAATAAGTTATGATTTCCAAAAAACTGATCAAAACCCATTCAATAAATTTGGCAAAAAATGTTTTTCCCAAACAGATGAAGATGGCCTTACTATTGAAATAATTAGACGGCTCGGCATTCAAAAGGGGATATACGCTGAATTTGGAGTAGGCGATGGTTTAGAAAATAATACGTTAATTTTGGCTGCTCTTGGCTGGAGTGGATTTTGGGTTGGTGGTGAAGACCTTGCTTTTGACTATTCTAAGGCGAAAAAATTTAAATATATTAAAGATTGGATAACATTAGAAAATATATCCGGGCATGCAACAACAGGGCTCAATAGTCTAAATGCAACGTCAGTTGATGTTATTTCGCTAGACCTTGATGGCAACGATTTTTATTTTGCTCAAAAATTATTACAAGATAAAATGTTGCCAAAGCTTTTTATTGTTGAATATAGCGCAAAATTTCCACCGCCTGTAAAATTTAAGATTGACTATTCAGAAAATCACCAGTGGATTGGTGATGATTATTTTGGTGCATCTTTAAGTAGCTTTAATGAACTGTTTAACCAGTTCGATTACCAACTAATTTGCTGCAACTCAGGCACTGGCGGTAATGCTTTTTTTGTAAAAAAAGAATTTATTCATCTTTTTACTGATGTGCCTACTGATATTAATAAACTTTATATTGGTCCGCGGTATTTTTTGTATAATTTACATGGACATAGAAACTCTGCTAAAACTATAGAGCTGATTTTTAATCGAGAAGAAGAGTACTAAGTGATAGTGAGATTTGTTTTCTCTCTTCATCCACGCTAACCTTAAACTATAAAGAGCTCTGTAGTTTTAGGGATTTCTGTACCTGACATTGATTGTCTGTTTACCCTTAATGTTGTTACTTTTCTCGTTGCCTTTGGCAGCATTAATTCTTTTCTCAAGCCATCTCTTAACATATTTAATAAAACTTCACACTGAATATTGCCATCGTGATTAAGATGGTACTGCTCTATTAATGAACAAACTAATTTTATTTCTCTTCGCTCTCCATACAATTGAATAATGGTGAAAGATTTTTCAAGACCATCTAGGTATGAGTCGTATTCAGTGCTCTGAGGATCTCTCCTGATGTATAAAGCAATGCCTTCATAAGCAGCACTTAAATACTCTATTCTTTTTACTCTTCGAATGTTTTCATTGGCAGCTTTGGAGGTGATAAGCCAGCCTAAGATTGCGACACTTATGACACTTATTGTTAAGCCGTTCCCAGTTTTTTCTTGTTCTGAAAAAGAATGAATCCCGTAAATTGTAACGATAATGCTGCATAAAATAATAAGCCAGTAACGCTTCCAACGATTAAAAAACTTAAAAATATTTTCTGATAATTTTCTGACAGTTTCATCTATAGCAATGTTCATTTTGTTTTTCATTTCTCTGTATTTTAATTTTAAGGAAAATAGTTATTTTTTATTATTAATATGTAAGTAGTATTAACCATAATTGCAATTAAGAAAATCTAATATAAATGATGGTGGTTTGAGCAGAACTAAAGTTTTATTCTTCCTAAAAGTCTTTTGTTTTTCATTTTGATTTATAAATATAATTTTATTGATTTAATAATTAATTAAACAAATTCATTATATACTATAATCTATAGGAGAATTTTCATGAATAAATTTATTCTTTCTACTGTCTTTGTTCTTTGCATACCATCTGTCTTTGCCATGGAGAAGGGAGATAAAGAACTTTTCAATGCTCCGACTCTTACTACATTTAAAAAAATTTCTTTAGACAGTGGAAATCCTACATCATTACTAGCATTGCTGATTGATAACTCTGATAAAAGTATTAGAAAGGAACAGGAAATGAGTCCTGGTTCTCATCCTGAAGTAATCAGCAAGTCTTTTATCTTGAGTCTCTTTAACGATGAAGATTTAATTAACTTTAGCAACGGTAAAAATCCCGACAATCTCAAGCTAAAAGTTTCATTGTGCAGTAGTAATGATCAAACGATATGTGGGGCTTCTTGCTATTTAGGGTCAAAGAAATAAAAAAGTAACAATTATAGTTGCTTATATTTCTTACACTCAAGGCGTATTAAGAAGTTCTAGCGCGGCTTTACCAAAAATATCATAGCGCCAGGACCTGAGGATTGGATTATCTGCACGTTGATCTTTGACGAAGGATTCGATGTCGTGGCGGCTGGCGATTAAATGTGGCGGCAATCCAGATTCAAGGGATGACTGAGCTAAGAGATCACGAAGATCTTCTACTTGATCACGAAACTTAAGGGAGAGAGGGGTGCGTAAAAATTGCTTCATCTCCTCTTGCATTTGTGTTTTTCGAAATTCTCTGTCGGGTGAATCTTCTGAAATTAAACTCCGCGAAACTTGCAGGCATTCAAAAAGATCTGGAAGTAGTTTTAGTTTTTTAATCTCGTGGCGATGTTTTTTAAAAAGATCTTCAAATTCGCTGATATCGGTTACAAGCGATGCGCTAAGTGTCGTTAGCATTTTATCTTCAACAAGCCAAGCGCGTGGCAGGTTGTGAGCTTGTGCCTTTTCTTCACGCCAAAAGGCGAGGTCTTTTAGGACAGATAAGACTTTCCAATCTTTAATCGATCCACCGACTCTGTGCCAAGCATGTTCAAGGCGAGCGTTGTAGACATTTTTATCTTCTAGAGTGCGGCATTCTTCTATAACCCATTCCAACCGATTAAGATCAGATAACTTTTGACACAAGATTGGGTAGAGAGTGCGAAGATGCAGAACATCATCCAGAGCATATGTTAATTGAGAATCTCTCAAGGGGCGCTGGGCCCAATTGGTGTGTTGCGAAGATTTGTCAATCGTGATGCCCAATAGATTTTGCACCAGACCATCATAGCTAAGCCCCACCCCGAGGCCTGCAAAAGTTGCGGCAATTTGCGTGTCGAAAATAGGATAGGGGACTTCTTTGAAAGTATTCCAAAAAATTTCTAAATCTTGGCGGCCAGAATGAAAAATTTTTATAATGCTTTGATTTCGAAAGATTTCTTTTAAGGGAGAAAGATCCATATTGTTTGCCAATGGATCGATAATGGCAGCTTGGTTTGGTGTGGCAATTTGTACAAGACACAGTTGCGGGTAATAGGTTGATTGGCGCGCAAACTCCGTATCAACCGCAATAAAATCCGGGTTTTCCTTATTAATTGCATCACAAAAATCTAAAAACACAGATGATTCTGTGATTACAGGAACTGCCATTCTATTCTCACTTTAAGGTGTACCTTGACAAAAGTACACTTTCCATGTCTCTTTGACGATAGAAAACATTATGAATTTTTGGAAAATAAGAGAATGAGTTTACTACATTGTTATCGCACACACACATGCGGGCAGCTAACTTTAGAAGATGCTGGAAAAAGCGCTCGTATATCTGGGTGGGTTCACCGAAAGCGTGACCATGGTAATTTGGTGTTTATTGACGTACGTGATCATTACGGCATAACACAGTGTGTTATTGACAGTGACAGTCCTTGTTTTCAAATTGCAGAAAGTCTGCGCAATGAAAGCGTGATAACTGTTGATGGAGAAGTCGCAGAGAGAACTGCAGACACTGTTAACACTAAGATGACAACTGGGGCGATTGAACTCAAAGTTAATGCGATTATAGTGCAATCTGCTGCAGAAATGCTTCCTCTTCAAGTTAACAATAATGCTGATTTTCCAGAAGAAACACGTCTTACGTATCGCTTTTTAGATCTGCGCAAAGAAAAATTGCATGCCAATATTGTTTTGCGTTCGCAAATTATTTCTTCAATCCGCAAGCGTATGATTGATCAAGGGTTTATGGAGTTTCAAACACCAATCTTAACGTCATCCTCTCCAGAGGGTGCGCGTGATTTTCTCGTTCCTAGCCGTCTGCACCCAGGTCAGTTTTATGCACTCCCTCAGGCGCCTCAACAATTTAAGCAGCTTTTGATGGTTGCTGGGTTTGATCGTTATTTTCAAATTGCCCCTTGTTTTAGAGATGAAGATGCGCGTGCTGATCGCTCTCCTGGTGAATTTTATCAGTTAGACTTTGAAATGTCTTTTGTGACACAAGAAGATGTATTCGCTGCAATTGAGCCAGTTTTGACTGGCGTTTTCGAAGAGTTTGCAAATGGTCGGACTGTTAGTCCTTATCCTTATCCGCGGATTTCCTTTTATGATGCTATGTTGAAATATGGATGTGATAAACCTGATCTTCGAAATCCTTTGTTGATTACAGATGTGACCAATGTATTTGCTGATTCTGGATTTTCAATCTTTGCAAAAGCAATTGCGAATGGTGCTGTTGTTAGAGCGGTTCCAGCCCCTAAAGTCTCTGGACTTCCGCGCAGCTTTTTTGACAAGCTTAATGGTTGGGCACAAGACCAAGGAATGGCTGGTCTCGGTTATATCATATTCGAGAATGGTGAAGCAAAAGGACCTATTGCAAAATTCCTAGACTCTGATCGTTTGAAAGATTTGAAAAATCAAATGAGCCTTGAAGATGGCGACGCTGCATTCTTTATTTGTGATAAAGTTAATAAAGCCGTTAAATATGCTGGTGCAACGCGAACAAAAGTTGGACAGGATCTCGGTTTAATTGAAGAAGGTACCTTTAAATTCTGTTGGATTGTTGATTTTCCAATGTTTGAAAGAGATGAGGAAACTGGGAAACTTGACTTTTCTCATAATCCATTTTCAATGCCACAAGGCGGTCTACACGCATTGGAGAACCAAGACCCTCTCGACATTAAAGCCTTTCAGTATGACATTGTTTGTAATGGTATTGAGCTTTCTAGTGGTGCTATTCGAAATCACTTGCCTGAAGTTATGTACAAGGCATTTGCTCTTGTTGGTTACAGCAAGGAAGAGGTTGAGGCACGATTTGGTGGCTTATTGAACGCCTTTAAATTTGGAGCGCCACCGCATGGTGGATCTGCGCCTGGAATTGACAGAATTGTGATGTTGTTGGCGGATGAGCCGAACCTTCGTGAAGTTATTGCCTTCCCAATGAACCAACAGGCTCAGGATTTGCTGATGGGTGCGCCTTCACAAGTTGGAATTGATCGCCTGAAAGAATTGCATTTACAAGTAAAATTACCGGTTAAAATTGCTTAATAATGCTGGTGATATTGCACACTCTCGCCGTCATGGCGAGTCCGAAGGACGCGGCCATCCAGGAGAATTAACACATATAAAACAACCGGCTATTTTATATTATGGCAAATCAACGAAATGGAAAGATTTATATACAGATATTGTTTTACTGGATGGCCACGCACCTACGGTGCTCGCCATGATGGCAGAGATTAATCATCAATAATGTTCGGATAATTGGCCTTGATCCTGGCCTTCGGCATACGGGGTGGGGTGTTATTGACTCAAATGGCAATAGCTTAACGCATGTTGCACATGGGGTTATTAATACACGCTCGGGTGACGAACTTGCGGAACGGCTCAGTCATATTCACCGTGAACTTATCAAGGTTATAGAGCTTTATGCGCCTATTGAGGCAGCGGTTGAGGAAACTTTCGTTAATAAAAATCCAAGCTCAACCCTTAAACTAGGGATGGCACGTGGTGTGGTCTTGTGCGCCCCGGCCTTTGCCGGTTTAAAAGTGAGCGAATATTCAGCCAATCGTATTAAAAAATCGGTAGTCGGAGTAGGGCATGCAGATAAAACCCAAGTCGCGATGATGGTACAAAGATTACTTCCTAAGGCTGCAAGTCCTGATGGTAACTCAATCATCGCTGATGCTGCGGATGCTTTAGCAACAGCAATTTGTCATGCGCATTATCGCAGGGTTAATGCACTGATTGGGTAAATCTTTTCAATGATATGCCCAATACAGTTCTCGCTTTTCTTCTTTCTAGCGCAGCTTTAGCGATTTCTGGATCTAGTGTATCCAATGTTTCTATTAACATAATAACAACAGAAAAATCGTTTAGTCTTTTTGTGAGGAGTTCATCAACACAATCATTAACGACTATTGCTAGGATTTTTTTTGCACGTTTTTCATCTAATTTACTTAACAGCAGTTTTATTTGAACCATAGAGGTGGGAAAAAGCTGGTTAACTACTGACCAATCACATTTATCGATAAATACAAGAAAATTTTTCTTGAGTTCTTCTTTTAAAGTTTTTTCAGCAGATTCTCGACCTAACGAAATCGATTCCCCAAGCATTGAGATACCCTCTGAAAAATTGTCATTGATTTCAGCTGATTTCAAAAGTTCACTAGCTTGACTATGGAGGGCCTGTGCTAAGACTCTTTGAGCGTATTCGCACCCCCCAAATTGGATTGATTCTCTTAATAATAAAATAGCTTGGGGTAAATCTTTTGTAGTGCCTTTCATGAAGCTAACGGAATGATTGTAAAGGGCTTTGGCGAGGTTAGTTTTGGCAGATTCGCACCCTAAGACGACAGATTCTCTAAAAAGTTCAATTGCCTGAAGTGTTTTTTCAATATCTTTTGGACTTTTCATAAGCTTAATGGCAAAACTGTTTAGTGTTGCCGCTAATTTTTCTTGAGTGCATTCAAGCCTTAGGTTAAACAATTCTCTGAAAGTTGAAATGATTTGAGGTAAATCTGTTTCGAGATCGCTGCTCCCTTGCATGAGAGTATCAGCACGCGCGTAAAGTTTTGCTGCCAATGTTTGTTTATCATTTTCAAAATTAAATCTAAGAAATTTTTTAAAATCATCAATAAATTTGCGTGCATTTTCTTCATTACTATCGGTGCCTTCTGTGAGCTCAGAAAGATAAAGACTAAAGTCTGACGATAAAATTTCGTGATGATAAACAAGAAGCTCTGTGAAAAGCTCATTTGCCTTTGATAAGCTTTTTATCGCGCCTTGTGTTCCTTCGATATGGTCGGCTGCATAATCATGTAATCCTCTTGCTAAAAGAAGTTTGTGAGATAGTTTTGATGGGCGTTCTACAGGGCCATATTTTCCTGCTAATGTAATACCAATTTCGTGACTTAACGCCTCAAAAAGATGGATTTTCTTTTCGATTTTAGCTTCATTACGCTTAATTTCAAGTCGTTGTAACCACTCTAAAGGGTCAATTTCTGCTGCAGCAAATATCGGTACTCTTGACAAAGAGCAAAAGATTAACATTAAAGCTATAAATCTTGATTTCACTAAAAAAACGTCCCGCTAAATAAATTGTTTATTTTATATAGTGTTTAGTCTTTAAAACGTCAACAATATTTAATATATATTTTTTGTTATGAATCCCAATTTGTGATTAGGTTTTATAATCAGACAATTTCCTGAAGATCAATTATGCTTCATGAGATCTCCCGGTCCAAGCCCGGGGATGACAGGGAGGGAGTACAGGAACTTATAGCGAGGGGCATAGGACTGTAGTGAAGGGGTATGATAGTAAGCGTAATGGCAGAAGCAGCAAATTTTGCGTAAGTAAGTTTGCTCTCTCGTCATCACTTCCCAATGGCAGATTCATTACCTTTTAATAACCGTGAAATGTTGCTGTAGTGTGTCGTTAAAATGGTGAGACAAATCACATTGCAGAAAAGAAAGAGAGATTTATCCGTGGAATGCTGCAAGTGCAAAAGCCCGTAAGCTACTAAAGGGGAAAGCATAAACGCTATTAGCGCTGAAAGAGAAGAGATGCGGAATAGTTTAGCGGCAATTAACCAAATCAAACAGGTTGCTAACCCAAGTATCCAGTTAAGGGCAAAGAATACTCCCAAAGCCGTTGCAACGCCTTTGCCGCCCTTAAACTTCAACCAGACGGGGAAAATATGGCCGATAATTGCGGCAAAACCAGCGAAGAATGCAGAGGAGGGGGAAAGGTGCAATGCAATTAAAACTGCAAAGGTTCCTTTTAACAAGTCACAAAGGAGTGTTAATGCCGCAATTTTTTTGTTTCCAGTGCGAAGAACATTCGTGGCTCCAATATTGCCTGAGCCAATTTTACGAACATCACCCAAGCCAGCCATTTTTGAAAAGAGTAACCCGAATGGGATTGATCCTAAAATGTATCCAAGTGCAATGACGAAAGCTTCCATTTAGTGTTCCCTTTGTTTATTTGAGATCCATTTTTGTTATTCTAAGTGAACTTCTCCTCGCTCTCAATCCATTTTATTGACGAATACCTTTATAATAGATATGACTATACCTGTCATAAATGAAGATACCTGTTTTTAAGTTGATCTTTTGATCATTAATTATCACTTTTAAAATCTTAGATAGAATGAGCTATCTGCGATTTTAAAAACTCTATTTCTGCTCAAAATCTCTGCCTTAAATTCCAAGCATCTTCATTCATAACAGGTATAAAGCAAATATTTAGGAGTTATTTTGAATAATGATTATTGCTATAGATGGGCCGGCTGGAGCGGGGAAGGGAACGATTGCTCGTTATCTCGCTCAGAAATTTGATTTAGACTATTTAGATACAGGCCTTCTCTATAGAGCCGTTGCTTTGAAAGTAATGGAAGAAAAAATTGATATTGATAACAAAGATTCTATTATTTCGATTGCTAAGATAATTGAGGTAAAGTCATTAAATAATCCGGCATTAAAAGAAGAGGGAACTGCCTCAGTTGCTTCAAGAATTGCTGTTATTCCAGAGGTTCGTCAGATTCTAACGGAAAAGATGCGATCTTTTTGCCTGAATGTTGCGCTGCCCTATAAGGGAGTCGTATTGGATGGACGTGATATTGGTACAGTTGTCTGTCCTGAAGCTAATTGTAAGCTATTTATTACCGCCTCTGTTGAAATCAGAGCAACGCGCCGCACCATAGAAATGGAAAAATCAAATCCTTCTGAGGCAAATCAGCACTACTTAGGAGAGATCATTCAAAGGGATTCACGCGATACTGGGCGTCAAAGTTCTCCACTTATCCCAGCGAATAATGCCGTTACTATTGATACAAGTGAGCTTACAATTGCTCAAGCTTGTGCACTGGCTGAGAGTTATTTACCTGAAGTTCTTCTTTATCCTGAAGAATTTCAATAAGTTTCTTGAATTTTTTAGTTTTTTGCAGCACAATGCGTTGGTTCATTACTATAATGAACTTATATTATATTAACCTCTAACCGATCGTAGATACTCGATAAGGATTAACATGGAAAATTTATCCAGCCAACACTCACAAGCAAAAGAATGCTTTGCAGACTTATTAGAAGACTCACTCGCAGGGAGAGAATCTTTTGATGGTGCTGTTGTTAAAGGCATCATTGTTTCAATAAAGAACGATATTGCTATTGTTGATGTTGGTTTAAAGTCAGAAGGCCGTGTTTCAATTAAAGAACTAACAGGACGTGGACGTGAGCAAGAGCTCCGTGTTGGCGACACTGTTGATGTTTATGTTGAACGCATGGAAGACAAGAATGGTGAAGCTGTTCTCAGCGTAGAAAAAGCAAGACGCGAAGCTGCGTGGGGAGAATTAGAGAAATCTTGTGAAACAGGAGTTCTTGTTAACGGTGTAATCTTTGGAAGAGTCAAGGGCGGTTTTGCTGTTGATCTTGATGGCGCAATTGCGTTCCTTCCTGGAAGCCAAGTTGACATTCGCCCAATTCGTGACATTGGTCCGCTTATGAACATAATGCAACCTTTCAAACTTTTGAAAATGGATAAAGCGCGTAGCAATATCGTTGTTTCTAGAAGATCGGTTCTTGAAGAATCAAGAGCTGAAGCTCGTAGCGAGTTGGTTTCTCACTTGGTAGAAGGTCAAGTTCTTTCTGGTGTTGTTAAAAACATTACAGATTACGGCGCCTTTATCGATTTGGGTGGCGTTGATGGATTGTTGCATGTAACTGATATTTCTTGGCGTCGTATTAATCACCCAAGTGATGTTCTAAAAGTTGGTGAAACAATTGAAGTTCAAGTCATTCGCTTTAACAAAGAAACTCAACGTATTTCTCTTGGTATGAAACAGTTAGAATCTGATCCTTGGAAGGGCGTTGAAGAACGTTATGTTGTTGGATCTAGACATACTGGTAAAGTTACCAACGTTGCTGATTATGGTGCGTTTGTTGAGTTAGAACCAGCAGTTGAAGGCTTGATTTACGTAACTGAAATGAGCTGGACTCGAAAGAACGTACATCCTGGAAAGATTTTAGCGTCTAGCCAAGAAGTTGAGATCATGATTCTTGAAGTTGACATGAACAAGAGACGTATTAGTCTTGGTCTAAAACAATGTATGGACAATCCATGGCAGAAATTTATGGATCAAAATCCAATAGGTAACATTCTTGAAGGAACTATCAAAAACATTACTGAATTTGGATTGTTTGTTGGTGTTTCTGAAGAACTAGATGGAATGATTCATTTATCAGATCTTTCTTGGGAGCAGGCTGGCGAAGAGTTGATTAGCACATTCAACAAGGGCGACGTTATTAAAGTTAAAGTTCTAGATATCGATCCTGAAAAGGAAAGAATCAGTCTTGGCGTTAAGCAATTGGAGAATGATCCATTTGAACAAGCTTCTGGTGGTGTTAAAAAAGGTGATGTTATGACAGGAACAGTTCTATCTGTTCATGACAAAGGCATCGAAGTAACACTAGCTGATGGATTGACTGGTTCGATTAGAAAATCTGACCTATCAAGAGATCGTGCATATCAACGTCCTGATCGCTTTGCAATTGGTGAAAAAATTGATGCAAAAGTTATCACGATAGATAGAGCAACTAGAAAAGTAAACTTATCAATCAAAGCAAGAGAAGTTGAAGAAGAGAAAGAGGCTATGTCCGAATATGGCTCTTCTGATAGTGGTGCAAGCTTGGGAGATATTCTAGGTGCGGCTATGAGCAGAGCTTCTGCAAAGAAGAAAAGTAAAGAATAAGTGTAATCGCTGAGAAAAGGCCTGCTTGGCTTTTTCTCAGCCTTTTTTTAAAAAGATTAAAATGACTAGATCAGAATTAATTTCGAAACTGCTAACTATCCATCACAACTTAACTTCAAAACAAGTAGAGAAGATTGTTGATCTGATTTTTGATGGAATATCAAATGCACTTGCAGAGCAAAAACGTGTTGAGATAAGAGGTTTTGGTAGCTTTTTTGTCAAAGAGAGACAATCAAAGCAATCAAGAAACCCAAGAACAGGAAAAGTTATCTTAGTTGAAAACAAAACAATACCTTTCTTCAGAACAGGTAAAGAACTTCGAAACCGTCTGAATTTATCTCAAGCTAACTAAGTTTCCAACCCTTATAAGGCTTTAATTTTTAACATGCATCTGAGGTATAGCGAATGAACTGGTTGACTAACTTTGTACGTCCAAAGATCCAAGCTTTTATTCGTAGCAATGAAATTCCTGACAATCTGTGGATAAAATGCCCTGGATGTGAGCATATGCTATTTCATCGGGATCTCCTTAGTAACACACATGTGTGTCATCACTGTCAGCATCATTTGCGTTTGAACATTCAGCAGCGTCTTGAATCTCTATTTGATGATAATGAATATAAAGAATCAGAAATCCCTAAAGTTGTAGCGGATCCATTAAAATTTCGTGATAGCAAAAAATACGTAGATAGACTGAAAGAATATCGTTTAAAAACCAACCAAAACGATTCTGTTATTGTGGCTTATGGCCATATTGAGAAAAATCCGGTTGTGGTTGCTGCGTTCAACTTTGCTTTTATGGGAGGTTCAATGGGGCTTGCGGCTGGAGAAGCTTTAGTCACTGCAGCAAACTTAGCTGTTAAAACTAATTCTCCTTTATTAGTCATTCCAGCTTCAGGCGGGGCTCGTATGCAGGAGGGGATTTTATCTCTCATGCAAATGCCGCGAACTATTATTGCTGTTGAACGTGTTAAAGAGGCAGGGTTGCCTTACATTACACTTCTAACTGATCCCACTACGGGTGGCGTTACGGCATCATTTGCGATGCTAGGTGATATTGCCATATCAGAGCCAGGGGCGATGATTGGCTTTGCTGGGGCTAGGGTTATTGAAGAAACTATGCGTCAAAAATTACCTGAAGGTTTTCAAACAGCTGAATATCTTCTTGATCATGGAATGATTGACATGGTTGTGCACAGACACAAAATGCGTGAGACATTAGGACGGTTATTTCGCCTTATTAGTAAAAAATAACCCAGAAAATTAAGAAGCAGAGGGGGACGGAGCAAAAAAATGAAAGATAAAAGTTTTTTGATAGGGCTTGTTTTATCTCCCATAATTTTATTTGGAATGTATTGGATTGGCAGTTCATCTGATACAAAGCAACCTAAGGCAACAAATGAAGTTGTTGATATTTTAAGTTTAAATTTTTCTCCGGCAATTCCCATCAAAGCAGTGACAGAAATGCCGTTTCTGCAACTTATAGAAAAAGCAGAGCAGAAGGTATCTTTAAAAGATTTCGCAGGTAAACCTGTGGTTTTGCATTTTTGGGCAACTTGGTGCGGTGCGTGTGTCGCTGAAATGCCAGAATTAGATGAGTTTGCAAAGCAAAATGGTATTCATATTATTCCAATAGTTGCTGAGGAAAACGCTCAATCGAAAGTGGCGGAATACTATTCCAAGAAAAATATCAAAAACCTTAAGATTTACGTCGATACAAAATCGGCACTTGCACGTTGGTTTGGTGCGAACGCACTGCCAACAACTATATTTATTAATAAATCTGGGTTTGAAGTTGGAAGAATAATTGGGCCTGTTGATTGGTCATCGTCTGCAGGACAAGCTATTTTGAAGTATCTGACAGAGTAAGTTTAGAGTTATTCATACCCTATAATATGACAATAACGATAATTATCTCCAGATTATCTGAAATTAGGTGCTAATTCTCTTCAAAATTGATTTACTTACTAAGCTAGTTGTTATACAAGTTCTGGTAATGCTTCTTTATTTACTAAGATACTTGTGTGTTAGAAAAAAAAAACATTGAGCCGTTACTTTCTCGGCTTTGTGAAGAGAATTCACTTTTGGGTTTAAAAAAGGCGTTTACAGAGATATGCCAACATTATTCCTTTGACCAATTTTCTTTTGCCCAATTTCACTATTCTAAGAAACTACTAAATTTTGAAGTAATTTCTGAGAGTTATCCTAGTTCTTGGTCGCACCATTATAACAAAAAACAATATTACTTAAATGATCCACGCTTAAAAGATTTTGGAAAAATACACTCTCCAGTTCTTTGGGATTTAGAAAAGAATATTAGCGAATTATCTTCACTTCAACAAAGAATCTTCAAAGAAGCTGGTGACTTCAATATCAGGCAGGGAATAACAATTCCTTTTTTTGTAGAAAGCGGAACTCAAGGTTTTTTGACAGTACTTAATGTTAAAAAAATCTGTCCGGAGTCTCTACATATTGTGACGATGGTGGCTGATGCTTACTTTAAGAAAAAAAATCTACTTGAGTCTAAAGATTTAATTTCAAAGTTAACTCCACGTGAATATGGAGTCCTTAAATCAAGATCTGAAGGACTTTCTAGCAAAATGACGGCAGAGAAACTTCAAATATCTGAGAACACGGTAACTTTTCATCTCTTAAATATTAGAAAGAAGCTCAATACAAACTCTATTGATCATACAATGTTTAAATTTGGCACTGCAACCGCGCAAGAGAAGCAGTTAATTAGACCTTTTTGAGCTTTTCCGGCTCCGGTAGTGCTTAGTAGCGATCTGTTAAAATGAGATATGCTTTCTAATTTTTAAGATCTCTTAATTGTACTCCAGGCGTAATATCAAGAGATTTTGGTAAATGCAGATTTCTTAGTCCCTTTAAAAAGTTTATTAGTTTAGGAGAGACAATCACGATTTGAGCAGGATATTTTAAAGGAAGGGTTAATATATACTTATTATCACTTTTGTAAGTTTTAACCGCAGAGGAATCTATTAATTTAAATATACTCCAAAATCCCTCAAAATGGAGGGAGTAGTCTTGCTGGGTAAAATCAGTACCTGAAATTTCGCAGCTATTATTTTGAAGGTTAGAGTCTGACCAATTAAACTTTTTATATTGAGATGGACCATGACGATAAGTGAATGCTTCTCCAGCATAAGAAAAAGATAATGAAGCGAACTTTGGATCCATCGTAAATGACTCGATCTGAAACGACACCATTATTTTATTTGTTTGATCAATAAATTCATCCTGAAAGCTAAGTGCTGATTGAATCTTTTGTAATGACGCTGTTGTTGCATAGAAGGAAGGTAGAACCGCATTTTCTGTACCATCTTTTAGAAGAGTGGGGCTGTGCTGCAGCATATCTAGAAAGGGCTTTAGATATGTTGTAAAAAATACTTTAAGAGTTCCATTTTCTCCAAATATTTCTTTAAAGGTTGCTAATTCCAGATCCTTTTGGGATTTTTCAAGAAAGGGATAGGTTTGACAAAACTCCTTCTCATAAGTCTCATACACATCTGTTTTCCACGTTGTTTCAATATATTGAGAGGCATTTTGAATTACATATATCCAAGTCCGTTCAATGATTTCATATATCCAGTCTTTAAGAGGAGAGGGGAGCTTGCTAGCAGTTTCTTTAAGGGCATAGATTGGATTTTTGACATCACCCTCTTGATAAGATTTTGCATAGAGAAAACAAGCTTTATTAGTATCAGGGGCATTAATAAGAATGGTTAGCGATTGTGCAAATTGCCCAATATTAGTGATGGTGCTTTGAAGTGTTACCAATCCTTTGTCTTGAGTAAGCATTGCAAATTCACAGAGTTCTTTAAATTGAGCCTCTGATGATAAGGGGGAAATTGAGGCAATTTCACGGTTAATAAACGTTATTATTTTTAATAAACCTTCATTTTTGCCTGTTAGTAAATTTAGGATGTTGGCAATATCTTTAAGTGATGTTGTTGGTGCAATCCGAATAGTCTGTAAGAAATCTTGCCACTGAGTTAAAAAATCATGAAAATATAAATCTGTCAGCTCTTTATGAATAACTTCCTTGTTGTAGGTAACAGGATTCGTTGTGATATCTAAGCCGAGATGTAGATCCTCGAGGAGTATGCGCTCTATAAACGAGGCACTTTTTTCTTTTATAATATGCGCATAGCCATTTTCTGTATAAAAAGATGGGATAAGTGTCTGGTTTTCTTTAAAGATCTGCCTAAAATAGGGATCCCATGCATTGATTGGTATTAAAAATCTAGGTTCTTGGCTGTCTGAATAAGCTTTTAAGCTTTGATAAATGCGATCAAGTGGATTTGATAATTTTAAAATATCTTGCTTCTTTTTAACTAAATCAGGATCTATCGGATGGTAAGGAAGATCTTTACTTAATACTCTATCTAAGTACCACATTAATTTCGCGCAATCCTCCGGAGTATCTTTGTAAAGATTCCTAATATCTTCAGAAAAAACCTCTCGTACTATTTTATGTTCAATGGTCGATTTTTTTCCCAACGCTAAATAGACTTTAAGAAGCTTAATAAGGTTTTCAGTAGGGGCTTGCTCATTTTCAAGAAGAATTTCAAGACGTTTGTAGAGAAGGGGGATATATAACTTTATAATAGCTTTTTCAAGTATTTCTTCCATAGCATCTTGAACCTCACCTAACGTGTACTGGGTGTAAGGCCGATACCACTTTTCCTCTTTTCTATCAGTGTCCACAGTTATTCGAATCGGCTCAAGGAAAGGCAATACATCTACGAGGCTTTCCTTTGACTCCGCTGCGGCTTCTTTATTGGGGAACAATGAGAGTGTTTCAACGATGTTTTCGGTGTCATTGTGAATAGCAATATCCGACAAAAAGCAGGAAAATACAAAATATATAAAAAGTGAAATTGCTGAAAAAATACTTACTTGACGTGCCCATTGCGCAAATTTATATCGCCGTTGTTTATTTACGATAAAGGGGATGCCTCCAAAAATATGTTTTTTAAAAAACCCTTTTAAAAAATATGTCTTTGTTTGGGATTCTTGTGTGAGTGTTTGCTGGTTTTTTCTAAATAGTTTTTGTAGTGAAAAAAAATAATAATCAGTTGGTTGAGAGTAAAATGATGCAGCACTTGAAAAATAAAGTCCGAACAAAGTGTATGGCTTTTCGGGACCTGCACCACTAAAAAGTGTTTTCAAGAAGTTTTGCAAAGTATTTTTCATGCAATAAAGCTGACGCGGAAAATTAATTGCAGAACCAAGAGTTAATGAGTCACTTTCAGAGGAAATGCCGTGAGTTGCGTTGGTTTGCAGTTGACTAATAAAATGATCGTGCTTTATAGAAAATACGCGTTGAATTGAGGCAGGATCTGACTCTTGAATTAAATAACCCAGAGGACATTCTCGTTCTGCATGTGTTAGTGCTGAAAAATATTCACAAAAGCCATCAATTTGGTCCATTTTGCTAAGCAGGAGATAGATAGGTACGCGTATTTTTAGGCTTTGGTATAAATTGAAGAGGTATATTTGTAGCGTTTGGGTATACGTGACTTGATCTTCTTCTGTTAGCGATAAAAGATAAGGTGCATCTTGTACTAGGATAATGCCGTGAAGAGCGTGGCAAAATTGGTTACGTTTTAAAATACTTAGTAGGAGTGTTAAGATAGTTGTATTCTTAGTAGTTGTATCAATTTCTAAAAAAATACCTTCTTGAGTTAACCACCAATTTCCTGCATTTATTTTTTTTAATTCTGCTAAAATATTTTGAACTGTTGTATCAAGCGTAGCAGGAGTCATTCCAGCTTTTTGTAGTATAGATGTTTTTCCTGATGAGGGAGATCCCATAATGAGAAACAAAGGCACTTGAGAGGTGTAAACTTTTTTGTGGCTATGCCACAATGATTGTTTTTGAAGAGTTTTAATTAACAGTGAAATGTTTTTCTTAAGTGCTTGAGGGTCGACGCTTTCTTCAGATTTTTCATCTGTTAATTTATTAATTATTTTTTGATTGGCATATTTATCCAATAAAAAACAACTAATAATTTTGATAATCCAAAATATAAATATAAAGCTAATGATTCCTAATCGAGTGGAAGCTGAAGCTAAAAAGGCAGAGCCATTTATTGTAATAAAAGGTCCTGCAAACCAAATTAATAAGCTGATTAAAATTAAACCAATTAGGTTTGCAATTTCAGATATATTAAGAGTTTTTTTCATCCTGTATTCCTATTTTTTAACTATAACGGAATTGAGAGTTTCATTGATTGTATCGAGAACTTTAAAAATTGGATTTGTTACAGATTCAACATGATAATTAAAAATTAGACTTGCTATTAAGATGAGAACAAAAAAAACTACGGCAATAAGCCACATTGGCAAGGTAGTTTGTTTTTTAGGTAATGCATTTTTGTAGGTATCTAGAAAATAATCTGTTTTTTTCTGAAGATAAGGTTCAATTTTTTCCCAAAGATCTTGCTGAATTGCCTTTTGGATAAGGGGATCTTTGTTATAATTTTTCCCCTTAAAACCAAGTCTTAATAAAATGTATAAAACTTCTAATAAGGGTGCGTTGAGAGGGGGGTCTTCGAGCATTGTCTCAACGATAATATAAAATCTCTCGCCTCCAAATGTTTCCTTATAAAAGGTGCTCAGCAAACTCATTTCATTCCAAATTCCCTCCCGTCCCCAAGGAGTGCACATAATTGCTTCATCGAGGGCTGTGCAAAAACAGTATTTTACCGCTAAGATTTGGCGTGTTGAAAATCCTAGATGATACGCATTTTGTTCAAAGGTATTGAGACAGTGGATTAAAAATGTATTAATTACTCGTAGATCTTCTTCTGGCTCTGAGTTCTTTAAATTAATTAAAATACTAAGAAGGGGCATAACAGTTGTTAATAAATTATTTTTCTCCTGATCCAAGGTTAAGCTCGTGTTTTGAAGTGAGGTGGATTGATCATGCATCATAATTTATTCCTCGTAGATATACTGATTGTCAGTACGTTGAATTGTCCATACTTCAAATTGAAAATCTGGAAATTGACTAGAAAGATGAAATCCTAAGCCTGATGATGTTTTAAGTTTTTGCCAGAGTGGACTGTTCTGATCGAGGGAAAAATAACTGTAGCCGGCATAAAATGGTATTTTGCGCGGAACAACGGGTAAGGCTTGTAAAGCAATACCTGGTAAAGAGTGTGTTACTAAGTCGGTAATTTCTTCAAAGGCACTAATTTTGAGCGTTTTAGGTAGCTCTTCATGTAATTCCTCTGATGTTACATGTGCCCGTGCCACCACAACAAAATCTGTCGTTTCAAGTAGTGTTTTATCTGGGATTTTAACAATCCATAAGCCAGGCTTATACGCTTCAACTGGCAAAGATTGTGCATTTTGATTAATCATTAATAAAAATGATTGACGTAATGAAGCAAGCAATATTGAAAATGTATTGGCTAAATTATCATGATCGTAAGGAAGGGCTTTTACTGCGCATTTTTTTGTGTATGTTGTCATTTCCCCTAAAAGCTGAGTAAATATATTATAGAGTTTAAAAGGGTGATTGGGTGAACTTTGTGCAATACTATTAATAAGAGGGCTATACTCATTCATGAGTTGTAAAAGCATAAAATCAGCAAGTTCTGAAATTCCTCCATCTTCAACGCCAGCAACGCGGCCTGCTAATGTTTCTGCGCGGTGCGTCAGAAGAGTCATAATTTCATTAATATACCCTTGAAGTATGGTATTTTTATTGGCATTAAGCATAGGAGGAATAAAAGCTTGGTTCAATCGAATGCCTTGACCGGCGACAATTTGATCAACATGCGCAATGTTTAAATGGCTATAGGCTGTATTATTATCTGCCGAGGAAAAAAGGGTTAAGCGTGGATTCCCAATTGTAACGTACACCGTATCCTCGAGCAGATCTGAAGTATTGTTTTGTACAGGCTTACTTGTTGCTAAGTAACGAATAGGCTGAACCGTATTAATGTCATCTGTAACTTCTGGTAAACCAATATGTCGAAGAGGAATGGCTAAAGAAATGGTGCAATTGGTTGTGTTTGGAGGAAGCACTAAAGGGCAGGGTGGAGAAGATATATTGGGTATATCAATGAGTGTGCCATCTGGAAAGAGACCTCGGCACTGCTTAAGACCTATCTTTCCTAGAGCAAGAAGTTCTTGGTCAAGCTCAAGAGAGTCAAAACCCCAGCTATAAGGTTGGAAAAGGGCAATGTGGCTTCGAAATAAGAACTCAAAATAACGATCTTGTTGTTGAAAATGTTGAGGCTGAAGAAACATACCTTCTGACCAGATTGTTTTATTGTACATTTTTTATCCTTTATTTTTTAATTCTTACTTAAGCTATGAGATTGAAAAGCTTAGTTTGTTGAAATTAATTATTATGTTGTCTCCCCTAACAGCAGAAGTAGCAATTGTATCGCGCCATTTTGCATTTTCTAGATCATAATATGCGACAAGAAATCCTAAATATTGTATTTCTTCATCTATTCTAAGAGTAAATTCCTTTGTCTGATGAATATTAATTTCAAATTTATGTTCTTCTATAAGGTCCTTCTCTAGCGTTTCTGAAGGATTTGTATAGAGATCAAAAAACTTAGCTTGAGTAAACGAGTGAAGATTTTTAAGCTGATAAATGTGAACGTCAACAGGTGAGGCACGACCATTGACATTGGGATTGAGATCTTCGCTACTTTGAAACTTTAGAGTTACTTGTTCCAACGGAGGGCGAGGAATTGATGAGCAACCTAATAAAACAAAAGATACACTAAACATAAGGAATATATAGCGGTATAAATATGAATATTTCATGACTGCGAAACTTTCTTTAATAATTTTTTAAAACGTGAAACAAGAGGTGTCGGTACAGAAGGTTCTGTTTGTTTTTCTTTAGTAAGAAGCAATGAATAGGATGTATAAGGTATTTCAGTATTTGAGAAAGATTCAGAGTTTTGATAAGTCGATTGTGTTTGCAGGAGGGCTGGATTCACATTTTGATACAGAAAGGCAAGTTTATCTTCTTTAGGGTCATCAACTAAGGGAGTAGCCAGAGTATTTCTTCTTAAAGATGAATTATTCCCTTGGGTAACTTGGGCTGCCGAATTTTTTAAATTTGTTTCACACGTTATTATGTGGGAATCAAAAACTATATCTTGGCATGGACTTAAGCGCCGCCATTGATTTTCATGTTTTATGTACCATTGATGATTTATGAGGTTAAATTCGAGAATTAAAGGATTTCTTTCAACCGGGATAGATAAACCGGATGGCAATAATGAACGTATGAATGAAACAGGGGATGCTTCTCCGTAGAATGAAGATAATTTTTTCTGAATAAAACACTTTAAATACATGTGTGAACACTTTGATAAGCTGTTTTGGTAATTTCATCATTTGTGTTGACGGGAGTGTGTTTACGATATTTTGAAGGATCTACATGATAGTTTATATGCGTATCATTCTTATCATGATAGGGAGACTTTGTAATAAGCCATGTATTCCAGCCTAATTGAAAAGAGTTATTGAGACGGCATTTAGGAACATTATTTTTTTTTAAAATGAGATTGATGCAATATTTTAAATTGTTGTTAATGTAATACTTTATGAGTGTATTGAGGTTGTTTAAAAATGCAGAGCAGGGGATAAAACATTGAAATGTCTCATAATCAACAGGCCCGATGACCAGCGTAAATTTATTATTAACAGACCACACTTTTTGACCAAGAAGAGCTGTTTTTCCTAATTGATTGTATAAGCGCTTGCTTCCTAAAATTGTTCGGTCATGTTTTTCTAAACGTAACCATTCTCCTTCGCATTGACGAATGGAAACATCAAGTGAAAGATAACTTTTAAGAAGACGTGTTAACCCACAAGCAGATCGGGGTTGTTGAGCTAAAATGCCAGCATAAAACACGCTTGTGTTTGACAAACTAGCTTGAAAATCTTCATTAGATGAAGTCAAGCCATTGCCATGAAGGCTCTTTAGAATGAGAGCATAATAATCATCTTTGTTTGAGTTCTGTTGTTGTTTTTCATAATTGATAAATATGCGTTTTTTTGCCCAGGCTCGATAATAAAAAGAGAGAAGCCGATGATCAAATATATCTAAAAAATCAGCAAGCGTAGTATTGCCGAGACGTTTCTGGGATAAAATGAAGTCCGTGTAATACTGAGGTAAAGCTCCTAAAATGCCCGTTAAGCCTAGAATAGATACAGTTAAATTTGGCTGTGTTAAATTAGAAGTTTCTGTATCAAATGTTGCAGGTTCAACGTTATATACGCCAGCCACAGGAAAGGATAGTGAAGTTTTGTTTTTCAGGCGCACAACTTCCTGGTGCGCTAAAGCAGTATCACCAATGTAAGCTGTGGGCATAGGCATAGGTTGAGCCTTGTCCAAAAAAGAACCTTTTTCAAATAGTCTAATCACTTGAAAAAAATTAAAAAGGGAGGGTCTACTTATTAATTTTTCTAAAGGAGAACTTTTGATCCCATATTTGGTTTCCATTGTATAACCTCTCCTGATTTATTAGCGTATTGAATTGTCAGCTGAGTAAACGAATTAATAGAACAATAGGAAGCAATAAATTTTTCCAAAACACTTGAGAATAAAAAAATTGCTGGATGTTCTTTAACGAAAGTTACGATCATCTCTGTGCCGCTGAATACGGTGTTCCCATAATTATAAGATCCCCGAGCGACGATAGGTTTTGTTTCCACAGAGGCAATGTTATTAATAAATAAAGCATGCTCTTCCATTTGTGAAAAATTATACAAATGCAGGATTTCTTTTAAAAACTTAGTGGCATCTGAATTTTTAGAAAACGTAAATGTATTTAACATTAAATGAGAAATTAACTGCCAGCGAATGCCGTTGCTTAAAGGTAAATGATAGCAGGGAGTAAAAGGTAATAAGCTACGAATCTCTCCTTCTATATTTTCTTTTACCAGCTGTAGTTTTGGATGGCCGCCCCCGTGTGGTAACTGACTTGGTAGCTGGTGATTCGTACAAAGAAGAGATATTTGTGCAATTGAAGTTTCCACTTCCTGGTTGCTATCGACAAAAGAAATAAATACATCAATTTCACGATTGTGTTGTTCAATAGATGAGGAAGGGGCGCGATGCTTGCGTTCAGTGTGCCAATAAGTATTTCGGCTATTTTTTTCTTTAAATCCATATAAAGGAAGGCAACTTTGAAATGCTCCAGAAAGTTTTGACAAGGCAACTGATTTTACTTTATAAACCTCAATTTCTGTTAATCTTCTGGCATCAGGAATAATTGGATAAGCACTTTGTGTGTGATCAACAAGAATAGGTTCGGCTTCTTTGTCAAATAAATTAACCAAAGGAGTGCAATGCAGAGCAAGACTATTGTTTGTTAGGATAGGTCGTAGGGTGGGGGCAGAATCTTTAAAACAGAGAATAATTTTTATATCTCGACCAACATCATTAGCAACAAAAAAATCCTCTTTAAAAGCAATGTCAAAAAATAAAAATTTTGCAGGAAACACAAAAAACTCAGTTAACAAACGGTAACTAAGAGCAGATTGTTCTGGGTAAGGGATAATTCCAAAATTCTCGTTAAATCCAATAGCAAGTATATCGTCACGAGAAAATGCAACAGGTTTTTTACCTGCTTCAACAATAAAACCTCCTAAACCATCTCTAAATAATAAATCATAAAAAATGTAAGAATAGGGCGTGGTAAGGTTAATAAAGAATCGAATGCTTTTGGGATTCAGCATTGAAAATGATACTTTTGATTTCAGGCAACGAAGTGATATTTCTAATATGCACTGAGTTGTGGGCAAAAAAGGTAAAGCCGCTGATGTTTCTTCAATTAATTCTAAGTGAGTTATTTCTATGGGATGCACCATCACATCATAACATGTTGAAAATTGACACGTAGCACCCTCTGAAGGATTGCTTTCGATTTGCATTTTCTGAGGAATAAAATGACCTGCTGTAGCTTCTGGATTTGCTTGAAATTGAATAACGGATAATGAAGGAATCGGCAGCTGATAATGAGGATATAACGTGCCAAGAATTGTATCTGCAAGCTCTGGCAAATCATCATCAATTTTACGATGGATGCGAGCCGTTAAAAATGCAAAGGACTCAATTAAGCGTGCTATATGTGGATCTTCCGATCCATGTTCATTTAAGCGCAGTCGGCCCGCAATACTTGGATTAGTTTTTGCAAACTCATCTCCTGCTGCTCGTAAAAAGCTAAGTTCATTATTATAGTATGATAAAAAATCATCTTTCATAGACAAGCTCTTTTTTCATGATTAATTAATTCCTTCTGCATCAAGCTTAATATTTTGCACTGTATAGCGAGAGTCAGCGTAAGCTAAGGTTAGCTCCAAAGCAGAATCGCCATTTTGCAGCTCAGCTTTAACAAAAAAAACAGCAGACTCTTTGTTTTTAAGTATTACTTTTACGTTTTTTAAACGGGGCTCATAGAGCGATATTGCCTTTTCTAGATAGAAACGAGCTTTATTAAGATCATGTGCAGAATAAATTGAAAGTGATGAGAAATCTTCTATACCATACGTCAAAACAGAGGTGTTTAGCTCAGTTAGGAAAGAAGGAAGCGTTTGAAAAAAACAGTGTGTTTGTAAAATGCATTCAATGTTTTTCAATATACTTTCTATAATGAGGTCAAGTGTGTCTTGTGAAGAGTATAGGCCGTGAGCATTATATGGTGTCTGTAATGCCGAATCAGTGGCGCGGTCGAAAAGTGCTAACGATATCATGACAAACTCATTTCTAAAAATAAGTTTTCATCAAGCTGATCTTGAAAATGATGTGGTGTTAAATTGAACGCGCCGTAAAAATGACCTGGCTTAGTGGGCCGTTCTAGCACTGTAACATTTGCTGCGCTAAGTGGATATTTGGCGGTAAAATCTGGCGTTGCTTCTCCGGCAGCATTAGATGTGTATTGAAGAATCCAGCTTTGTAAGTAATTTTGCAAGCCATCTCGAGTGATAAGTGAGCCAATTTTTTGACGACCAATGACCTTTAAATAATGAGCAAACCGTGATACGCATAAAATCGTATCAAGTGAAAGCGCAACTTGATCTTTTGAGCGTTGGTAAAATGCTTTGCAGGCGTAAAAAACACAAAAGGGACTGTAAGTGCAGCGTGATAATATAATAAATCCGAGATTTTGTAGCTCAATCTCATGCGTGTATCTTAAAACCGTTTCACAAGGTGGTTTTGCATAAAAAGGTGAAACATCATCTTCAAAATAATGTGGAATAAGTCCTTCAACTAATCCTCCTTGTAGGGCATCTTTACGAGTCCCTTTTATTTCGTAAAACCAACCTGTTTGCTCAAATGAGCGAATGCATACACCCGCTAAACAATAAGCAGAGTTTCCCCAAAGGTAGTGATTATGCTCATAGGCATCCTCTTGAAAGCAAAAATCATCGGATCGATCATCCATCAATACATAGGGAATTCGCAGGCAAAATCGGATGAGCATTAAATTTATGAATCGTGCATCTGCGTCTTGTCGAATTTTCTTCCATTTGTCATAAGAAAGATGTTCAAAAATACGCGAAAAATCAACGAGCGACTCAAGGTCTGAAAGTTGACTAACCCCAAAAAACTGGGGGTCAAGGCCAATCAAACAGGGAGAGAAGGAGGATGCAGCGATTCCTGCAAGCGCTCTTAAGGCATAGACATCATTACTTCCTGCGTTGTCTTGCTTTGGATTCACAAAATAATCACAGATGAGAAGTCCAAACGGATGTCCGCCAGGTTGATCAAATTCATTGGTATAAATTTTTTTAAAAAGCTGACTTTGATCAAAGTCAATAGCATTCATCAAATCTCGGCTGAGTTCAGCCCAGCTTATGTCAAGAACTCGAATTTTAAGATTTCTGATGTTTTTCTCGCGATCCAAAAGATACGAAAGTCCCCGCCAGCTTGCTTCCATTTTTTGGAAATCTGGATGATGCAAGATCGCATTTACTTGGCGATTCAAAAGTGCATCAATTGTAACAAGGAGGGTCTCATACATTAAAAATGCTTTCCGTAAAAGGGATCTCAGATGCAAAAGAATTATCTCTTTGCACCTGAGATAGTTGTGTTAAAACAGCCTTATGATGCTGGTTACCCTAGCTTTGGAATTTTAGCGACAAGACGCAGCGACGCTGTTAGCTCCTCCATTTGCAACCAAGGCCTTAGCCATGCAACGGCATTATAAGATCCGGGACGTCCTGGAATCTCCTCAACTTTTACAAGAGCTTCTGCTAAAGGAAACTTTGCTTTCATGTCTTGTCCAGCATCCGTGTTTCCATTCACATAATTAATAATCCAACGATTAAGCCACGACTCAACATTTGAAGCCTCCATAAAGCTGCCAATCTTATCTCTCGCCATGATTTTTAAATAATGAGCAAAGCGACACGTAGCCATAATATAGGGAAGACGCGCAGATATGGATGCATTGGCTGTTGCATCTGCTAAATCATATTGTTTTGGTTTTTGTGTTGTTTGTCCGCCAAAAAAGACTGCATAATCAGTGTTCTTATAGTGACATAAAGGCAAAAATCCAAGGCCGCTTAGTTCGGCTTCTCTGCGGTCTGTGATCCCAATTTCTGTTGGGCACGCAGCATCAATTTCTCCGTCATCTGTTTTAAAGATATGCATAGGAAGACCTTCAACTTTACCTCCACCTTCAGCGCCTCTAATTGCAGTGCACCATCCATATTCACTAAACGCTGACGTGATTCTAACTCCATGGACAAAAGCAGAGTTCATCCAGCAATAATTATTGTGTTCAAGCTCTCTGCTATTTCCTTCTGCATCGAGTGGGGCTTCTTCATAGTCAAATTCATCAATAGGCTTTGTAGATGCACCATACGGAAGACGGGCTAAGACGCGAGGCAACGTAAGAACAACAAAACGTGCATCTTCACTATCTCTAAAATTTCGCCAAGCAATATATTCAGCTGAATCAAAGACTTTAGATAGATCTCGTGGCTTAGAAAGATCTGTCCACGTATCAAATCCAAATGTTGATGCACTCGCACTTGAAATAAAAGGACAGAAACTGCTTGCGGCAACACCTGAAATATTTTTAAGCATCTCTAAGTCATCAGGACTATTTGTAAAGTCATAATCGGCAACTAATAAGGCGTAAGGCTCGCCACCGGCGCTTCCAAATTCGCTTTCGTAGACTTTTTTAAATAGCTGACTTTGGTCAAACTCTGCCGCTTTATCTAAATCTTTAAAAATTTCACGCTTGGTTGCATTCATCACTTTTATTTTTAGATTGCTTCCTGTTTCTGTGTTCATGACAAGATAACTTAAGCCCCGCCAAGTGCCTTCTGCTTTTTTAAATTCTTCGGCATGCATGATTTCTTTTAGCTGTTGTGATAGCTTTTTATCAATAATCTGGATAGCTTCATTAAGCGTAATAACAAGGTTTTTATTCCACTTTATTGTGCCATTCAAGATTTGTTGTACGAATACTGTTAATAGCTCTTTTGCTTGTTCTACAGGTGTTTGTTTTGTAACAGCAATCACTTGATCCACTAGACTCAATGGAGCCTCAGTGCTTGAAGTGCTTGTGTCTGTAGTTTGCTCTACTCCAACTGTTTCTTCAGTAATACTCATTTGTTTATCTCCTTAGTTAGGGGCGACTTGTTCTAGTCCAAGTTCGCTTGTAATACTTTTAAGTTGATCATTATTTTGAAGTAGATCTTCCAAAATTCTCTCTAAGTCTTCTGAACGGTCTGTTTTTGTTGACAAATCTCTAATTTTATTTCTGATATCTAATAAATCTTTTAAGGGCTTAATCTGAGCAATGACATTGGCAGGCTCGAAATCAGAAAGTTTTTCAAAATGAAGCTCAATGCTCATATTGCTGCCGTCATTTTGAATAACATTCTCAACATTAAATGTTAGTCCTGGCTTAAAGTTGGACATGACCTCATCGAAATTATCACGGTCAATCTGAATAAATTTTCGCTCACGCAACGATTTTTTCTCTGCTCCTGCATTGCCTGAGAAATCTCCTAATACGCCGACAACAAAAGGAAGTTCTTTTTGAACTACTGCCCCTTCGGTTTCAACTTCATAAACAATATGTACTCGTGGTTTGCGAACACGAGAGAGCTTCATTTGTGTGCTTTCCATTTTTTTTCCTTTTCTTTAATTTTCTATTCTTTTACGCCATCTTCCATCCCAGTTAGCCGATAGATATTAAGTAAGATGTTTTGGTCCTCTACTAATTCTCGCAAGAGATCTGTTAGAGGCATTTTCCCCCACCGCACCGCTTTTCTAAGAAGGTAAGGCAGAGGAGAATGAGGTTCCGAACGCTGAAAGAAATTTGAAATCTCAAGGAGACTTTGAAAAGCACTTTCGCGATCTGAAATTTGTTCAATTTTTTCAAGAGAAAGAGGTGCGGTCATTGGGGTTTTATCAAGTTCAATAACTGAATAATCCACAAGACTTGAAACATTGGGAGCAATTGTTTTCAAGCACGATAAACAAGCCAACAATGTTTTTTTAATTTCATTAAAAGAAGGAGCATCATTTTCACACAGAGTTGTGAGGAGCTGATCTAATTTATCTAACTCGCTGATGCTATCTTTAATAATTTCGAAAAGAGAGGTGAAAAAACTACTCGGGGTTTCCTGAATCGATATCTCAATATCATTGTTACCAGACTCATCATCAGAATCAGATTTTTGTTGATGCTGACATTGCCAAGTTGCAAATGATGGTACACTTGTTCCTTGCGTTAAAGGAATATTCAGCAGAGGAAAAATAAGAGCACCTTCAGCGCTTTCGCCATTAAGTCCAATAAAAGTAGCGATTCGAGCCTCAAATCCATCTTCGTCTGTTGCTGGATAAAGCTGTTCCCAATACGACTCTATTAGCAAACTCGTTAAGCGTACTGTTGCCAAAAACCCTTCGAATCCATATAGCCTGACCGCTGATTCAATTAACCACCCCACTATTTGAAGATCTTTACTTTGTTCTGACAGAACTTTAACGCTTAGATCGTAGATGTTTTTCCAGTGCAGCTTGGGCGACTCATCGCTTTGTTCTCTTTCGATTCGTTTTGCTAAAAAACGCTCTTCTTTAATCTGAGCATATTTTGAATCAAAGGCAATATCGATGCGTATATCAGCGCCGCATGGATATTTTTCCGAGATCGGTTTTACAAGCCAATTAAGATCGAGCATTTGTTTGCTGCACTCTGATAGGGTCTCATTGGCTTGGAACGTAAACACAGATCAGGTGAAAGTATATGGGAATTATCAATGAATTTTCTAATGAAATTTATCGGTTTATCGGTTGACCTTTTAAATAGTTGTATGAGAACAATGTGTCGTTGAAACCCAAGCCAAAAGGATTAATTATGGCAATATACATGCAGATAGAAGGCTTACCTGGAAATGTAACGGAAAGTGGTCATACAAAGTGGATTGAAGTTGATTCTTTTCGTTTTGGCTGCGGTCGAGGAGTATCATCACGAACACCGGGAAATACTGTAAACAGAGAAGCATCAACTGTTTCAATCAGCGAAATTAGTGTCAGCAAGGAAATGGATGAAACATCACCAAAGTTATTTACACTTGCTTGCGTTGGAACAGGGAAAACAATAAAAATAGAATTTTGCCGAACTGGCGCAACACCTCTTGTTTATGCTTCTATCGAGCTATCTGATGCGCTTATTAGTAGCTATGGTGTTGATGGTGGATCAGGCAGGAGTCCACATGAAAACTTAAGCATTAACTTTTCTAAGATACAATACAAATATACACCATATAATGAAAAAGGCGAAGCTGGATCACCCATTGCTGCGACATATGATTTAGAGACAGCAAAGAGCTCATAAAAATTAAAAAATGGATTGAATGGCGTCCTTTAAATTGCCTTTCAATCCATTTAACTTATGGTGTATTAAATGGCTGCCATAACCCAAGATAAGC
Organism: Holosporales bacterium; assembly: GCA_947449005.1. GTDB lineage: Bacteria > Pseudomonadota > Alphaproteobacteria > Paracaedibacterales > CANFPP01 > CANFPP01. The sequence continues at coordinate 40,703 of CANFPP010000009.1, forward strand.
ATCTTATTTCTATTGAGACACCTCTTGGAAAAGATAAACTTATCTTAACGCATCTAGAGGGCAAAGAAGAAGTTTCGCGTCTCTTTTGTTTTTCCCTGCAAGCCTTTAGTGAAAATATTCATATAGCCGAAAGCTCAATTATCGGGACATCCGTGACGTGTAATATTCAGATTGGGGAGGACTCATCTCGTTTCATTAATGGCTATGTTCGTCAATTTACCAGAAAGCAACCATGGGTTACAAACGTTAGAGAATATCAACTTGAAATTGTCCCCTGGCTTTGGTTTTTGACACTCTCTCAAGATTGTCAAGTTTTTCAAAACAAAACTGTTCTTGAAATTTGCGAATCTATTTTTAAAAAATTTGGCTTTTCTGATTATGCAGTGTCTACTGCAAGCACATATACAAAACGCGATTATTGTGTTCAGTATAATGAATCAGCGTTTGATTTTGTGTCACGTTTATTAGAGGAAGAAGGTATTTTTTACTTTTTTCGTCATGAAAAAGGAAAACACACTCTAGTTTTAAGTGACTTGCTATCAAAGTGTGCTGATAATACTTGTAAGGATGCAATGTTTTTTCAAGGGTCTTTTACTCCTCATCACATTACACAATGGGAACATAGCTATTCATATAGTAGCGGCGAATTTTCTCAAACAGACTATGACTTTACAAAGCCAACTATGGATTTGATGACTACAACGAAAACAGCTGTAAGCTTTCCAAATATTAAAAAATTCACGGCTTTTAAATTCCCTGGCGATTACATAGATAAAGCGCAAGGAACGCAGCTAAGCCGAATAAAAATGGAGCAATACGAACAGCAACATGATGTTATACAAGGACAAAGTAATATATGTGAGTTTGTCCCCGGTACGAAATTTAACTTTAAAGCAACAGAGCTGACAGGAGAGCAGGGCGCTTACTGGTTAATGTCCGTTACACACTTTGTTAGCGATACAACGCATATGCTATATTCGGGTGAACGGTCTACTCAAGAATATACCAATAAGTTTACCTGCATTCCAGCCTCCTTACCCTACAGACCTCTTGCTCTCACTCCTAAACCACGTATCCATGGCTTGCAAATCGCAACTGTTATGGGGCCCTCCCAAGAGGAAATCTACACTGATAAATATGGCCGAATTAAAGTTCAGTTTGTGTGGGATCGCCAAGGAAAAAAAGATGAAAGTAGCTCGTGTTGGCTGCGTGTATCTCAAACATGGGCTGGTCAAAAATGGGGTTCATTCTATCTTCCAAGAGTTGGTCAAGAAGTTATTGTCGATTTTTTAGAGGGGAATCCAGACGCTCCTGTTGTCATTGGGAGTCTTTATAATGCACAAAATATGCCGCCTTATGATCTTCCCAGTAACCAAACTCAAAGTGGTATTAAATCAAGATCAACACCTAAGGGAGATTCGACGAGCAGTAATGAAATACGCTTTGAGGATAAAAAAGATAATGAAGAATTTTTCGTACACGCTCAAAAAGATTTTAAACGCATTGTTGAAAATGATGATGTTTTGCAGGTTATAGGCAAGCAAAGTCGCACGATCAAAAAAGATCGAATTCAGATTGTTGAGGAAGGTAAAGATACTATTCAAGTCAAAAAGGGAGACCAAACAATTACGATTGATACGGGCAATCAAACAATTCAGCTCTCGCAGGGCGACCGCACAACAAAAATCAGTATGGGAAATGATGAGCTTCAGCTTCAAAAAGGCAATCACAGTATTAAGCTGGATGTTGGAAAAAGCAGCATTCAAGCGATGCAGGGAATTTCTCTAACTGTTGGCAGCAATAGTATCAAAATCGATCAAGCGGGCATCACTCTTCAAGGGGTGATGGTGAAAATCAATGGAAAAATGATTCAATGCCAGGCTGATGCACTTATGCAAGTCAAAGGTGCTCTTGTTATGATCAATTAAAAACAGAATATAGGTAGGGCAGGGAATGAACACACTTCTGCAGTGGGTGGATAAAAAGGGAGATAAACCCTTTCCAAATATGATGTCTGAAAAAGCAACAGATGTGTGTGCATCATTTACGTTTTTTGAATCACTACCTGAGTCATTAAAAGGCCCAGAACTTACCACAGAAATTTTTTTAAGAGAACTCATAAATAAAGATCATTATGCCGATGCTCTACAGTTTATCGCTCATGGTTTAGAAAAACACGAAGCTATTCTGTGGGCATATAAATGTGTGAATGCGCATAAAAAGGACCAATCTCCAAAGTTAGATAAGATAAAGCAATGGCTAGAAGATCCAACAGAAGAAGGACGTTTGCAATGTAACCAAACCGATGGTTTTGATGATCCTTTAACCTGGCTAAGCTTAGCTGTTTTTTGGAGTGGAGGGAACATTTCAACCCAACCAGATGTTACGATAGAGTCGCCAACAACTCTCAGTGCAACTGGAGTAGCAATGACTCTTATCTTATCAGTAATCAGCAATGATCCAGAGATTATGAATGAGAGATATGCTGATTTTTTAAAGCGCGGTATAGAAGAATTCGCTATGGAAACAACTTCTTCATGTGATGTTAAGGAGATTGCATAATGGGAATGCCGGCGGCTCGAATTGCTGATCCTCATGTTTGTCCAATGGTAACGGGAATTATCCCTCATGTCGGAGGACCTATACTACCCCCCGGTTGCCCCACTGTTTTAATTGGTAATCTTCCAGCTGCACGCATGGGCGACATGGCAGTTTGTGTGGGCCCCCCCGATTCAATTATTCTAGGAAGCCCGACGGTGCTGATAGGCAGTATGCCAGCAGCACGATTGGGAGATACAACAGCGCATGGTGGAAGTATTGTTATGGGCTGCCCAACAGTGTTGATTGGGTGAAATCTGATTTGAATTAGAATAACTACAGAACTAAGAAAATTCATTAAAGAAGATTTACTCTGCAGGAGTGTGTAACCGCTTAATATATGCCTAGCCGCCAGCGTTCAGCTTTACTAGGTCTAAGCGTCACTGTATGTTGATTGAGCATAAAAGGTTTCCATGGAAATTTAAAATATCCAACTTTGTTATTAACGTAATCACCTTGAATACATTTCCAAGTTTTTAAAAACTCAGAGGTCGATCTAGTTTTAATGTGATCACAAGCCTTTTTTAAATGTGCAGACGATATAGAGTTTTCTGCCATCAAATGCTCAATAACCTCTTCATCTATAGTATTGCCAGGCACTCCATTTCTTTTATCATCAGATGGTGCACGGCAGATATTTCCAGGATTCCATATTATAAGTGAGAACACATTTTGAAAAAGGCCATACATAAAATTTTGATTCATGTGGTTAGCTTTGTAGTTATTTAACGTGTTCATAAACTCACCACTAATAACTTTCGACCCCATAGGGTTAGCAGTATCTGCCCAACAACACTCTCGTAAGGGCTTAAAGTGTTCTAAGCCACTATCATCCCAAAGACGCTGAATGCAAACTAGTACATCTTCGTGTTCCCATTTTTTGTTTTCAACAGTTATCCAAAAATCTCTAACAACTGCCATCTCGTAGTATATTGAGTCGAGCAACGTACGTATAAGGTTCTGTGGGATAATATGCCCCTGGTGATCGTATAGTGCGTTTTTACCCCATGGAATTGAATCTTGTTCAATTTTAATATGATCATTTTTAAAATCGCCATATACACGTTCATCATCTCCTAGGCCATCATGTGGTAAAGCGTGTGTGCGATACGGTCGTTTTGTGCTCTGTAGTGTTTTTAGTATCCCCCAAATGTCACCAACATTCGCAACCATTATGGAATTTCCTTTCATAAAAAGTATATCTTAAAATAAAACCATACATTTCTAGATCTTCTTATTTTTTGTAGGAGAGCCGTGAATTAATGACTATTTTCATATTTGTAAAAAAATACAATTGGCTTAAACAGATGCGATATAACCTTTTTACAATTCTTATTTTTAAAAGGTTCAACTCACTATTTAAAACTTTACAAAATCGTACATAAATCAATTCTGGTGCCACCACTGATTAATAATTGCTTCCATCTCTGGTCCACCTCCAACATGCCTTGGTATACTCCTAATAAATCTGCCCATGCTATGTCATGTATGCCTCTAAGTTCAGCTACAGGACGGTAATTATCAAAGATTTCTTTAAGCTCGCCTTGATTATTCCACAATTCTTGAATTCCATGATCAAAGTTCCACTCACTGCCGAGATGGCAATTGATTCGCGATGGTCCGACAAATACATTGTTTCTTGATCGAAAAAGCTCGATCATATACTTCTCTAGAATAGGTGCAATCTGATTAGTTGTGTATTGGACGTTTGACAAAAATATACCTCGAATGAGGAAGGCCCCAGAAGCTCCGCCATGATCCATGCAATCTTTTACTTTATCTAGACCTTCTAGTAATCTAACCAACATATTTATTTCATCGTCACTTACATGAATTGGAGCCATAGATTGCCGCCACACTCCCCAAGTAAATATGATTGGTACAATTGATTTCACCATATCCCAGGGTATTATATGTCTTTTATGAAAAGCGTCTAATGCACCTGTATTGAGGTTATCACTCGTTTTTATGAGAAAGTCACGTATGCTGGTATTTCTTGCATAGTTCGTCTGACAGAATGCTTCCATCCAAAATCGGTTATTGCCTTCCTCCCAAGAAGGTCGCCCTCCATTCCACAAAAACCCATTCCCACTATCATACAATATACCCATCTGACATTCCTGCTCTTTGCATGATTGCGCTCTGCTTAGCAGCTTAGATACTAATTTTCCTCATTATTTTAAAGTTGAATTTCTCTCAGTTTTCCGCACAGTCTTCATCTTAGGCTGATTTCTGCAAAAGCGAGTGTAAAATTTCGTGCATTTAGAGTCTGCTCTAATGAGTATGTAAATTACTGAGCTGTTCCTGATAACTAGTTCGCTTATTCTGCGGTTGCGGCACAAAACTTAAACAGCGCCTGAGCAATAGAAGTTGCATTGAGCTTCTTTTTAATATTTATGAGATGGAATGTTACTGTGCTTTCAGAAACGTGAAGAAGTATTGAAATCTTTTTAGCAGAAAGACCTTCTGATTTTAACTTAAGAATTTCATGCTCTCTGGGAGTTAAGCTTGCGATCAATTCCTTAGATTCAAATTTTTTCGCACTCCTAAAGTAGGTATCGGCTGCAAGCATTATAACATGTAAGGCTTCTGGGTGAATTTCTTTTTTGTTATGTTATAGCTACATACAAACAAAAACTGTGTATAGCAGCTTATAAGAAACAATAAATGAAGCTGTCTTTTTGTTAAGGCGAAAAAGCTTGATAGTTTCGCATATCTATCAAGCTTTAACTTTGGTAGATCGGGAATGTGGGAGTTGCCGGGGGGCACCCTCACACCTCTTTACACTCCTCCAATAAGGGAGCATATACTTTGTCATCATCAAGATGCTTCTTCGCAAATATTTTATCGAATGTATTTAGAGTTTGTTCTAAAAAGCGTTAAATTCTTATCAAAACATGAATTGATACGCACAAATGAAAAAGGCTTTAAAAATCATTTTCAGTTTAGAACATGGAATTAGAGTATTGATTGTTTTCTAAAAAGCAATGAACTAGCTTAGATCTGTGCGAAGCGCCTGTTTTTACTTTGAGTTTAATCACATAATCTTCGACAGTTCGAGGAGAAATAGATAATGTATTTGCCACTTCTTTATAGGTTTTTCCTTGAGAGATTTCCGAAAGGCACTCCCATTCTCGTTTCGTGAGAAGAACAGTACGATCTTTTATATTCATGACAAATTTATCTGTGTTCTTGGAAAAGTTTAATCCCTCAGCTTTATAAAGATTAGGCTGTATAAAAGACAAATCAAATAGTTTGGGATATTGGACCACAGGTTTTAAAAGGTTATTTGCAGCTCTTTTTTTCTCAAAACAATGCATGAAATCAAAAAATGGAGTGAGAGAAATCTGCGTAATTGTACTTGGAATTCCTCTTGAATCCTTACTCGCAAACCACCAAGCTTCAATACGTTCTGGGTGTCTTTTATAGATAGTTAGCCCTCTTGTAAAACCAAATTTTTGAAGACAAACCTGAACAAGGGGACAGCTCTCACCCGTAGGCCATAAAAAATATGAATATGAATTAAGCGGCGTTTCTCTAATAGCACGCACAAAAGGTTTTCCTGTTGTATCGTCATCAAATTGAAGCATATAAAAATCTAAAAGCTCTAAATTTGTCATCAAGCTATTTAGACCAACGGCTTCTCCTTGAGAGTTCAAGATGATGGTACCTCGTGTAAATAAATCTACATCAAGAAAAGTTTTTACAGGCTCGCATAGGTTATTTATTAAGTGATTCTGTGATTGATAATAATGAAGAGCATCTTTCTTCATAGCTAAAAATTTTGGATTCACTTAAATAATCCTTACTATTATGGATTTATCTGTACGGTCTGTTCTGTTTTTTTAGTATCTGAATCTATTGTCGATCAGCATCGAGATTCTGATACTATCGCATCTGTTGCAAGCAAGCTCAAAAACTATTATTTTTCTATGAATAGGCTAGAAATTAAATAATAAAGTTACTTTGTTAACCTGTTTTATTAACAAATTATGAAAAATCTGAATAGTTGAAAGTTGAAAAAAAATTCTAATTATTGCCAAATCTACGAAACTATCTAAACCCTCTACCTAACACGCCCATACACATAAGCTTGTCCAACTTATATGTATAAGAAATAACACCTGCTAATTCTTCATCATCAAAGCACGAACAGTTTCTACTGTTTAAATACCATGTTTCTCAAATAGCTTTTTAGCGGTGAGGGTAGAGCCAAAATCAACATAATGACTCTTAATCAAACTAATTTACAGTATCAAAATCTAGTTATTAAACGGTTTGCAACGTTTCTTAGAAGTTATTCCGTCAAAGCCATTTGCACGATAACGAGCCAATAATCTTTTTATCTGCCTGGTGCTGATGTTAAGTATCTCTGCAGCTTTATATTGCTGGTGTAGCAAAAGGGATATTTTAACTTTGCTAAAACCTGACATTTCTATCTGTCGAGTACACCCTCACATTGCTACAGAGGGTGTGCTTGCCTAAAATAGAAAATTGAAAAACATTACAACTGGATTGATTGGCTTAGAATAGATATTTCTAGTTTTATGAAGTTTCAAATAAGTTGCTTAAAATGTTTTTTTTGTTAAAATTAGCTTATTGTATAGTTTTTGTAGTTAATCAAAGTAATGCTACTGAGTGTATCGATTTAACAGATATAAATCCTCACGAAATTTCTCCACCTCCGTTAAGTGAATTAATTACGCAACTTAAAACATCACTTACTCTTTCTATGGTTGAAATTGAAGAAGAGAGCTTTGAAGGGTTCTGTCTTACAAGTGCTGATAAAGAGACAGAGAAATTGTTTCTATTAGCAAGCAATGGTAATAGAAGGGCCTATCAACAACTAAAAGAAAAAGCGCAACATACTGACCCCATCGCTTGTGGTTTTATGCTTCGTTATTTATTGACTGTGGGTCCTACTTATCATTGTTATGATGATTTAGACGCGAATCCTCAAGAATATTTAAGAAAATGTGAGCAAAGCTTACGTGACTTGTCTCAGCAAGAGCATCCTTATGCACTTGAAATACTAGGATTGGTATATGAAGTCGGATGCGGTGCAATTATACCTGATATAGAGACAGCTAAAGTCTATACATTAAAGGCTGCGCTGAAAAGATATTCTAGAGCTCAAAATTTAATGGGATACGTTTTAAATAAACAGAAAGATCCTGAAGCTTTACTTTGGTTTATTCGTGCCGCCAGAAACGGTTCTCTCACGGCGATCAGAAATTTAGGATTTGAAGTTGAAAGAATAAAGCTTAAGGAACTCGCCGTAGAGTTTTATAAAACAGCAGCGATAATGGGTGATAGTGATTCGTTATTAGTAATTGCGAATTACTACAAGACTCTTGGGGATCATCATACTGCTTTTCTCTACTTACAGAAGGCCGTGGAGTTCAATAGCATTGAAGCTTATTTTCAAATAGGTAGCTATTTATTACAAAGTTTATTAGAAGAAATAGGGGTCGAAAAACCAGAGCCCCAAAGTAAAATTAGTGATTATTTTTCCGTTGCAGCCAAATATAGATACAAACATGCTTTTTATAATTTAGCGCAGTATTATGAAGTTATCAAAGATGAACATGAAAAAATAAATAGTTTAAGGCGAGGGGATGCTATTGGAGATACCTCTTGTACTTTAGCTCTTGCAAAAAATTTACTTGAGACAGATCTAGCAGAAAGTAGGGCACTTTTTGAAAAATGTTTGTCGTTGAAAGTAAAGAATGCTGAAGCCTGGTTAGCCCAATGTATTTTGCAGGAATGTGATATTCTTATCGACGAAGAGGAATTGTTGTTTGCAAAACTAACACAGGCATTAGATTCACTTAAACTTTATGCCCATGAAAAAAAATCTGTTTTTTACGAAGTTAATCGCGAAAAAACACTTATTGTAATTTGGAAACTTCTTAAAAGGTTTTTAAATCTACTAGATGAAAACAAAGTGGTTCAAGCGAGTCAATTGGAACCCTACATTAGTGAATTCCTGCTATTGCCAATTCTAGATGATTTGACAGAGGCTCAACCATTGTTAGGTAATTTTGCTTATGATTTAACTCTTTTTTATTTACATAAGCAAAATCATATTCAGGCATCAAAAAATATGTTGCTTGCAGTACGATTTGGTCATGAATCAGCTCTTGATCTTATCGGAATGGTAAGATCGCAGATTGTAGATGCATCGACAGAACATAGTAATTTAGACGAGCCAATAAGGGAACGGAGAACAATAGAAGAGGAACTTCTATTGATGATGCCTGAGCCATCACTTTCTCCGGCTACTATTAGTTCTTTAGCTTTCGGGTATTATTTTGGGCGATATGGATTTTCTAAAGATCATGTGAAGGCTTTGTACTGGTTTAGGAAAGGTACTGAAGTTGGTATTGATAGTTTTTTTCATTGCCTTGCATATGTTCAGTGGAATGAGGGAAAAACTCTTCAAGAAAAAAAAGAAGCTGCAGAAATTTACAGACAAGCGATTGCTGTTCAGAAAGAAAATCTAAACAATAGGGGGGTTTCAAAATTACACCTTGCTCGAATGCTTGTTGATTTATCATCCCAAGAAACTGGGAACAGAACAAACGTGCAAGAAGCGTATATGCTTATCAATGAAGCTTTATCAGATGGGGGCATAGGAAGCAAAAAGCGCAAAAGTTTTACTTGGTATGGAGTTTCAAAAGATATGCAAGTTTCTTTTGAAGAAGCAGAAGCATCTTTCTTAGACATAGTGGATAGCTCCGATCCGTCTATAAGTATAGGGAAGCGGGGTAAAGCAGCATTTGATTTAGCTTGCCTCAATTTATGGGGAGGTTTTCAAAAAGCAAAGAGTTTAAAACAGACTCTAACTCACTTTAGTCAAGCTCTACATTATGGTGAAATGGAAAGCCATTTATTTTTAACGGTCATTACTGATTATTTAACGATGAAAACGATTAGTGGCTGGGTTGTCGGAGAGCCTGACAGTGCCTCGGTTCTGTATAGTGCCAGGCGTACAGATTTAAATTTAACGACACATGAAATTGTGGATGTTCAACGACGAACAAAATTAGGAGATTCAGCTGCTTTAAATATGATAGGAACATTTTACCAAACTGGCTCAAATGGTTTTTCTCGTATTCCTGTTTTGGCGAAACTGTATTTTATGAAAGCAGCTCAGGCTGAAAATATGACAGCTATGTTTAATTTGGCGAATGGATTTTTTAATGGGTGGTTTGGTGCCGCTGACGAGAATGAAGCTCATAAATGGTATAAAGAAGCTGCTAAGAGAGGACATATGCCCTCAAAGTATATGTGTCTCAGTATAGAGCAGCAAAGAGCAAGAATACTTAATGTAACGGCATCTCAACCTAATTTGATAAAAAAGCTTGAAGAACTTTATCGTAATAAAGATTTTTTCCCGGCGGCTTTAGATTTATCTTTATGTTACAGCTACGGTCTTAAGGGGATAAGTCCTTCTTCCGAACATGCTGTCCTTTGGTTAGAAAGAGCGGCGCAAACGAATCAAATCGCTAAGCTTATTTTTAAATCATATTATCCTACTCTAGTTACTCTTACAGAAGAGGAATTAACGAAACTCTGGTCATCTAGAACCAACGTTGAGGGACGTTCAACAATAGCAATTATTGGAGGAGGAGTAGGCGGAACTCTTTCAGCCGTTTTACTGGCGAAATTGAGAGATTATGCAGGAGAGCCTGTCTTTACCATTAATCTGATTGAAAGAGAAAATAATTTATTAGAAGGGGCAAGTAAGTCTATTTCGCGTCTTCATCTTGGAGCAGAGTATCCAAAAGATCAATTAACAGCTTTGCAGTGTTTATATTGTGCAATCCTTTTTCGTCAAATGTTTCAAACTGACAAAATATTAACAGAACGTAAGACGCTTAGTTTTTTGTTGGCTCGAGCTTGTGAAAGCGAAGAGGCTCCGCACAAGAGACTTCAGAGAGAAGAACTTCATCAACACTATGAGCGGATCAAAAGTAATTATGGAGAGTATTACGAAAAGCTAAAAGAAATTTATGGAGAAGCTATTAACGATCTTCTTTTTGGTCCTCCGTCTACATTTTTCGATGTTATGCAAGAGGATGAGCTAGAGAAATTAAGGTTGTTCTCTCATTTTTCTACGGGAATTAATACAAGAGAAAGAGGATTTCAGCCAGTTGCACTTGGAGTCATCCTAGAGAAGCTCGTTCGTGAACAGTCCAATATTAAAGTCTATAAAAACTCTAACATTATAGATGTTGAGCATCATCGTGAGAGAGGATTTCATCTAAGAACATCCGACTCTAGAAATATATATGGAAAATATTTAATTAATGCTTCATGGGATAATATTCCACGTATCAACTCCTTGGTTGTAGGGCAACCTTCTATAGGAGCAGCTAGTAGAAAGGATGTTACGGTCTATCTTAGAAGTTTAGCGATGATTGATATTAGTGAGTGTACAGCTTTACCCACAGATAGAAGTTTCTTTGGACTTATCGATAGCTATGGGGGAATGCTATCCTGTTTTACGGATAAAGTTGCAACTTTATTCATTCCTAAAGAAGGGATGTCTTATCAAGGAGAATACCATCTCAATCAAGATGAGTTTCTTATTAGTACACTTCCAACTGAAGCCTCTCATCGTTATGAAGAGTTAAAAAATGAAGCAAAAATGCAAGAAATCGTCCGAAATATGATTGAAGATGCTATAAGTAAATATCCTCAGCTAAGAGGAGCAAAACCTATTACGCTCATAACAAAGACGACTCTTTCTTCTGATGATGAGATTTTTAAGAGAACTCATGTGGGGGCTACATGGATTGATGAAGGCAACGAATGTTTGCAAGTTTATGCTTCTAAAGCTACATTTGCTCCGCTGTTAGCAGCTCAAACTTTAGCAAGGTTTGTGATGGATAAGCCAGAAGGAAAAAGAGTTAAACTAGATGAGTCTACGCACAGATTTTTACAGAATATTTCCGGTGAGCATGTTTTAGAAGACCCTGTGTTACCTCGAGACTTAGTTTTAGTACCATCAATTGATTTAGAGGAAAGTCTACAAATAGATAATGATCTCTATTCCTATGCTTTCAGAAGAAATCTTCCCTATGCTCTTTTTGATCCAAATGATGATACGCATGGTATAGGAGATGTGGCCGGACGTTTTAGTAAGCTGGCTTTGAGTAATGAACTAGATTTAGAGTGCAGTGTAATTACTGTTGAATTAGCAAAATATCTTATAGAACTCTTTGAACTTCAAAAATCATTTGTCACAATTAAACTCGGGACATTTATTGAGGGTGATGATCAAGAGGAAGAAGATATGTTGGGAGCTGTTCTGACATCTCTCATAAACCTGCCTCATTTAAAAAAGTTAACATTAAAGAATTGCAATTTAACAGTGTTGTCTCATTCTAAGCTATTAAATGTGCTTATACAAAAATTAGAAAATCTCACCCTTAGTGATGATGTTGTTTTAGATGAAAGAAGTTCTAAACATATTTTTAAAAAGGAAACTGCTACAAATATTAATTATCTATCTGTAAGCGGCTCAACTATTAGCCACATTGTTTTGTCGCATATAGTAGATTTTATCTTAGTTCACCATTCGCTAGTAGATGTAGAGTTAGCCAACAATAGTTTTAATTTTAAGCATAAAGAAGAAGCTATTTCTTCCATAGAAAGATTGATTAAATATTCTCAGACTTTAAAACATTTATATTTAAACGGACACAACCTATTCGGGGGAGAAAGTAGCTCAGCGAGATCTTCTCAAACACCATGGACAGAAAGTAATATAATTAATAGAGTTTTAAGAACCATTGCTGCTAATAAGTCTTTAGACTATGTAGATTTAAGCAATAGAGACTCAACTGATTTGCAAAACGCTTTAGATTACTATTTTGCTTTTCGACAAAAAGAGCATCTGATGATTTCTCCTCATGATATTGAGGAGTTCGAAAGACAATTACAAGTTTCTATAGAAGATGGTCGAGTTTTTACTTTTTCTCCAGAAAAAACGCATGATGAAGAGTTAGTTCCTGCTCAAGAAGTTGAGATAGAATACGTAGGAACGTTAAGAAATCAACCCATGTTTTTTGAAGTTAAAAGAATCTTTGGAGATGATATTGGTGGTGGTTATAGCGCAATGGATGTCAATCGTCGTTTTGTTGTAAAAATGCTAAAACAAGTTCTAGGAGGAGATGATGAGCTTAAGAAAAGCATAATTGTTCCTATTCTTATTAATGAGATTGAAGATAATTTTGAGCGCTTGCCGAGAAGTATGATGACTAAAGAGCATTATCGTTCAAGTGTGAGAGAAATCAGAATTCTTGATGAAGAAAAGCAGCATTTAGTTGTACAATTAAATGATCTTTTGGGACAACCTGAAGGTCAAAGAGTATGTGATGTTGAGTTGGTTAGAGAATGCCAGAGCCGAATAGAAGAATTAACACAGCAGCAAGCTGCTACATATCACCAGCTCTTGAATTTAGTGACGAGTGAAAAAGATAGGATTAAAAGCCTAAAACAATCTTATGCAAGAAGCCCCGGAGTTATTGCCGAATACTTGACAAATTATATAGCGATAAGTCCGCAGGAATACTACGTACTTGAAAAACAAGATAATCGGTTAGCCTATCATAAAGATGAAGAGAGTGAGCAAAGACTAACAATTCTTGATGCAATTTCTTATCTGCAACAAAAAAACCTAGCAGTATGGGAGAATTCCGGAGAACTTTTGGGCAATCTTATCTTAACCCATTTCTATTCTCCTTTTCCTCAGCAAGAAATACTTCATCTTCTCTATGCCAATGATCATTTTGATAGACTTAAACAGACTAAGAAAACTGCGGAGCTTTCCCGGGAATTGCTCTCGCAGCCGAAAGCACGGATTGGATTAGAGCGGGACGATCCGAAGGATAATCATGAAGCTAGTCTCTTGCAGCAAACGACGTAGCTTTAGTACTGATTTTAATGAGTTTTCGTAGAATCATGTGATTTTTTTTTGCATTAGATTTTCAAAATCTGGTGGACAAAAGCCACCAAATTCTTGTTCTAATTTATGCAAAATATCTATAACAACATGATCATAAAATGGTTTTGCAACAATTTGAACTCCAATAGGAAGGCCTTCTTTTGTCTGGCCGCACCTCACAACACCAACAGGCCAGCCTAAAAGATTATATGTCATTGCATAAGTGTAATCTTCGATATTGCTAAATGATGTGTTATGAAGCTTTGCGGGAGTTGCACAAGGAGGACATAGAATGATGTCATAATTGTCCATAAAATCATGCATCTCGAAGCGAAACTTTGCAATTTGCGAAATGTATTCGTATAAATCTATAAGGTCAAATTTTGTCTTTTGTGTATCCTTAATAAACTCTTTTTGTAAGGAAGAAATATTTTTTGTCTTTAATTTATTAAACGTATCATAAACATTTTGACTTTGGAGTCCTTTCCTAAAATAAACTTTCCATAAGAGTTCAAAAGTTTGATCGATGCTGGGAGGAGCAACCCTGTTAACTACACATCCGTTCTTAGAAAAAAATTCGGCTGTCATATCAATGACAGAACTTATTTCCGGGGTTGGCTTAACGATTCCATTATCTGTATAAACGGCTACCCTTAGATGACTAAATTCATCTCCCTTCAAAGAATGCATTTGTATAGGAAGGCTTGTTGGATCTTTAAAATTGTATCTGGCAAGGATGGGAAGCGATAATTTCAGATCTTCTACATACCGTGCCATTGGTCCAAATGTTCCATGCGGATCAATTAATCCAATTCCAGAAAATGGAGATTTAATTCCATCAAGACTTAACAATCCTTGTGTGGGTTTTATGCCTGTAATTCCGCAAAAATGAGAGGGGACCCTAATGCTCCCACCTCCATCAGAACCTAATCCAAGGGGAGACCCGTTTGCTGCTAAAATTGCAGCTTCACCGCCTGAACTACCTCCCGGAGAATACTCCAAATCATAGGGATTGTTTGTTACCCCATAAATAACATTTGATGTTTCGTAAGCTTCAGCAAATTCAGGAGAGTTTGTCATCCCTATGATGATAGCCCCTTCCTCTAATAGTCTTTTTACGCAAAAAGCTGAAGTACTTGCTACACGATCTTTATAGCCTTCCGTACCATAAGTGCAGATATAGCCTTCAATATCACAAAAATCTTTAATTGTTATGGGTAGTCCTTGCAGCTTACCAATGTTATGTCCTAACGCAAGTTGCTTATCGGTTTGTCTAGCTTTAGATAAGGCTTCTTCTTGTTTCTGTTGGACAACAGCACCTAGGATTGGATTTACCTTTTCTATTTGATCTAGAAAAGCTTGAACAACTTTTTCTGAACTTAAAGCGCCTGATTTTATTTCATCAACCAGTGTCGTTGCAGATTTTTCAATAATTGACTTCATAAAATTCAAGACCTCTTGTTGGATTGTGAGTTTTCCGATTTGTTTAAATCAGCTTTTTAAAATTAAAAGAAAAGAAGGAACAGGTTAAAACCAGTTCCTTCAAGAGAGAGAAAATCAGTTAAATCTTGCGAGCAAGTGTAACGCCATCACCAAGAGCAAGCATGCTTATCTC
This sequence comes from Holosporales bacterium, assembly GCA_947449005.1. GTDB lineage: Bacteria > Pseudomonadota > Alphaproteobacteria > Paracaedibacterales > CANFPP01 > CANFPP01. Next base: position 55,873 of record CANFPP010000009.1, read on the forward strand.
TACTCGCTTATCATGCTTTAGTTTTTCATTTAAGCTGCGGACGCCAACAGTATCAATGTCGTTATGTGCAGTATCAATGACTTTTCCGCCCCATAAAACATTATCAACAATTATAAGTCCGCCTGAGCGCACTAAATCTATTGCATATTCGAAATAAAGGGATTGATTACTTTTATCTGCATCGATGAAAACGATATCAAATGTTTCAGAGTATCCTGATTTTTTAAGTACTTCTAAAGTGTCTTCAGCGGCGGCAATCCGTAAATCAATTTTGTGATCAACCTTTGCAAGTTTCCAATATTTTTGTCCCAGACTTGTCCACTCCTCTGAAACATCACAAGCAATTATTTTCCCATCTTCAGGTAAAGCTGAGGCCATCCAAAGAGTGCTGTATCCCGTAAATGTACCAATTTCGAGAATTTTTTTTGCCCCAACAAGTTTAACCAGAAGAGCCATAAACTGTCCTTGATCAGGAGAGGATTGCATGACCATTTGAGAATTATTATGTGTATCAATACGTAATTCTTTCATTAATTCTGGTTCATTAGAAGTCACCTTGAGGATATATTGATAAAGCTCATCAGTTATAGGAAGAATCCCTTTTTCTTTGAACTCATATTCTTTTGGAACAGCTCTAATATAATCTTCTTTTTTTAATACGTTTGTCATAATTTTTCCTTTTTTAAATATAATTTAATTTTTAGTATTATTAAAAAGCCTCAGACTGTTTTGTTAACTCTTCCATCGCGCTAATAAGGGAAGTGTCTTTTTTATCTTGCATAGCAAGTCCTTCTGCATTCACAGCAGTAACGTTTCTAATTCCGATAAAACCTAAAGTGGTACGCATATATGGCGTAAGATGATCATATGATGTTCCGCCATAACAACCGCCAGAGGTCGTGATTAACATTACAGGTCGATCTTCAAGCATTCCTTGTGGGCCACTAGAAGTGTATCCGAATGTTTTTCCAGCACGCAGGATAAGGTCAATGTAAGATTTCAACGGTGCTGGAATGGTGAAATTATGCATTGGTGTTGCAATCACGATTGCATCAGAAGTTTTTAATTCATTTATCAAAGTATCTGATAAGCGCCTGAGACTTTCAGCCTCTGGTGTCAGAGCAGTACCAGCCAAAATTACTTCAAGGGTTTGATTGTTTATATAAGGTACTGGTTCTCTTCCTAGATCCCTGTACATAGGTTCATATTTTCCTGGGTAACGACTATTTAGTTGATCCAAAAAGTGCTGGGATAAGACCCTAGAATTAGAACTCGTTAAATTTGGACTTACGTTCATCACCAATAATTTTTTTACCACTTTTGCTGCTCCTCCTATGAATTCTTCTGCTATCGATGCGTTTGCGTTATGTGAAGTTAGTGTTGAAACAACGACTATCAAAGCTTTGATAGAGAATGATATTTTGTGTGTGTTCATTTTTTTATCCTTTTTATTATTAATTATAAATTTATGTTTTTCTTTGTAAGGGCTATATTTTCATATTTTCTCTCCTTCATTCTGGATTTGTCATAATATTTTATTCTTTCAAATAAACTTTTTTTATTACTAATTTTTTTTGTTGAAATTAATAGTAATGCTTAGAAAATATTTTTAATTCATCAATAAATGCATCTGTTAAAGCCTTAAAGAATCCAGCTTCTGATGTCGGCTCTGTCTGAGTTCTAGGAACTGGTTTTTTCGAAGGATTACTGTAAGTTGATGCATATTGGCCCGGATAATACTCCGCCAACTGTTCTAGAAAATTCTGAGAGAAATCTCTAAAATTTGCACCTGTTAATTTTTGATTTACATTCATCGCTAATAAATTTTTATCGACATGTATCTTTCTTTTTTCATTAACCGTTGGTTCAAATTCTATTTCGGCAGCATTTATAGTGTTTGAAATGAAAATTAAACTAAATACAATTAGAGGCTTAATATCAAAGTATGGCGCCTTTTTTGTGCACGTCTTCATACTTGCAGTCCTTCATTATAGGTTTGTAAATTTAAGGTCTGTTCTGCAATGACAGGGATATTTTTCTGTAAATATAAATTGTGGAAATTAAATATGATTTCGTGCTCTAAAATTTTGCCCACGTCATTGATTTCTGTGTTTATTTTTCTTGCATAATCTGCAAGAAAAATATCTCTACAACTTTTTTGAACGTTCATAACGTACGTCTTAGGACGGCTCTCATAAAATGATCCCCATATGTTTTTTACAGGCACTCGATCTTCAAGAGCATCATTGAGATAGGTTGTATGAATACTAAGCCGATTAAAAAGTATTTGGACTTTTTTGGTGAGGGTTACCAATACATACAAAGAGCGTTTTTCATATAGGATGTAAGGCAATAGTTTATATAGGTGGAGGCCAAACCCTTTTTTTGTAGAAATAAAACTACCAACTTCAGAGGTTACTAGATCTCCAAATGCAAATATTTCTTTCTCAAGAGGAGTATCTAAATAACATTCAGAAAATAATTTTTTATTTTTCCTGTATGTGATACCAAAGCTGGCGTAAATTTCTTCTCCGCTTTCAAGATAGATAAACTCATCTGGACAAGGGTTTACATTAGCATTGTAATTTTCTTTATAAACATCTTGAGTATGTTGTTTTATTTTCTTGCCAACTATACTGTCTGGTAATGCTGATTTTATTTTATAATTCATTGATATAATCCTTATGAATACAAGAACGCCGTGGTCGACCCGTTATTGTGAAATACTTTCTCTTGAAATCATCTGCATCAGAAATGGTTATGAAGTTTTGAATTTGTGCAAAGCTAGGAATTTCAAAGTTAGTTTCTTTGATAATCGATGCTATATTAGAAACAGTTTTTGATTTTTTGTTTGCTAGGATGATGGCGGTCAAAGAATCTCTGCCTTCGCCAAGAATAATACAGTCTTCTACTTCACTAAATTTTTTTAGCTTTGATTCAACCCATTCAGGGCTAATGTTACGTGCATTCGAGAGAATTAATAAGTTCTTTTTTCTGCCCTTAATTGTTAGATATCTGTCTTTATCAACTTCAACGAGATCTCCTGTATGTAGATACCCATCATCATCAATGTGACATGAACTTTCGTCTTTAGTAAAATAACCAGCGCAGAGTGTTGTTCCTTTTAGGAGGAGTTCCCCTTCACAGATTTTGTATTCTAAGTGAGGTAGAATTTTTCCAGCTGTACCTATTTTACGATCAGCAATTCCATTTATGCTGACAACAGAAGTGGTTTCACTAAGACCATAACCCTCGTATATTTTTATTCCTTTTTGATCAAGACTGTTAATGACGTCATAATTTACTTTTGCGCCTCCGGTAACATAATACGCATCTTTAGAAAAACCATCTAAACAAGGAAGCTGATTAAGGTCATTTAAAAGTCTTGGTGCAAGGTAGATAAAGTTGGGTTTATGTTTTTGTATAAGATCTAAAAACGTATCAGATGTATTACCATGTTTTCCGAATTCATTCATGGATTCAGGAAGAAGGATCAGTTTCCCCCCTGTTAGCAACGTACAATAAATTGCAAAAATCTGTTCTACTAATAACGATAAGGGAATTAAGGAAAGATAGGTTAATTCTTGCTTAGGAAATACACTTAATAAACTTTCCGTTAAAGCCCTTAACGACTCATCTTTAATCAATACGCCTTTTGGATCTGAAGTGGTGCCTGATGTATGAATAATTTTGATAATGTTCTCAGATACATTAAGTCCATCAATACGTTGTTTATCACCATTCAACAGTTTGCCATTAACCACATTTAAGATTGGTTTTTCAGGGAGGATAGATTGTAGGCGATTTGCATCTGCATCATTTCTCACCAGAACGATTTCGACATTCATTAACAGAGATTTAATTTGACCGTCTTCAAATTCTAAAGGAATCGGCAAAGTAACAGCCTGTTCCTTTATGCAAGTGAGGTCTGCTATGATAAAGTCATAGCTTGTTTTCATGGCAATGCCGATGATTCTCCGTTTTAAATCTGAGAAACTAGCTATTCTTAATTTTTCTTTTAATAACTCTATATCATCCAAAATTTGACGATGAGTTATGCTCATATCATCAGCTAAAATCCAGACTTTGTTTGGGTTTTGATTTAGTTTCTTAAATAATTGATTTGAAAAAGTCATAGATATCCTTGCCCCCCAAACAGCACTCTGTTTGAATCAAGAATTTCTTCTCTGCCATGCATAACTCGATGGTTATTAAGGATGGCAACATCACCATCTTCCAGGCCAATTGGATATGTTTCTCTTTCGCAACTCTCTACAATTTCACTGATGATGGAAGGATTGATCAAACTACCGTCGGACCAGGTAACACGTGGAATATCGTAGTTTACAGAAGGGGCTAAAACACAGTGAGCTTGGACCGGTAATTGTGACATCGGATCGATATAGACGGCATGTCTTCTAACTCTCCACTCAATTCTCCCATTGTCGTGTTCCGTGACTTGAGTGTCTTCAGGTAAAAATGGTTTTATCTCATCTAATGATTTTACTTCTTTGTTTAATTCTGTAGAGAAATATCTCTTCCACCTTGGTTCATCGATAAATCGAGTATACATAATCTTTCTGTTTTGTAATAATTCTGCTGTCTTTTTTGACAAATGTTGAAATGCTTTCACTCCATCACAGTAAGTCGTTTGCGATCTTTTTTTAGGAGGTTTTTGACAGTAAAAAAATTGAAAATCGGGAACATAAGGGGAGTTGCCATTTTCTAAATGTAATCCCATCTCCATATCTCCAGACATAATTAGCTGGGAGTTTTTTGTAAAAGCTTTACGTGCAGGATCACTTGTTATTCTTGAAGCAATATTTCCTATAAATGTGGAAAAAGTATCAACCGATACATCAAACCCTTTTAAAAGTAGTAATCCATTTTCTTTTAAGTTTTTTAATATGTATTCTTTTTCGAGATCTACAATATTTTCTTTTTTGTTATTAATAATAACTTTCATCTTCTACTCTTTTTAATACCCTGATTGTCATTGCCTTTAAAATAAAACTTCTTAAAACTATTTCTAAAAGAAATTAATGCCGTTTGAGACAAGGTGTTATTTCAAATTTGTTTTTATTTTTTTTAAATTGTTATTTAAATTATTTGTTTTTTGGTTTGGTCAATATGCAAGCAGTGAGATTATTCTGATATCCGTAAAAAACTCGGGGTTTTTGAATTTATGATCTTGCAACATTTTAATGCGCAGTTCATCACGGGCTCACAACTCCCCGGTCTACACCCAATAACCTATCTAGGTAAAAATCACGGGGTTTATTTATTTAGATTTTTCCCTATAGCTATCGTATATAAAAATATTGAGAGCTATATATTGGTTTGATTCCATATAGGCTTGAATTAACCCTCTGACCTGTGAATGGCTATGTTTTATTTTGGATAAAGAGAAATGATGAAATTAGTTTGCGGAATTCTTTTTGTGCCAATTATTCAGGTTCATGTGAGTGCTGAATTTTTAGAAGATGTTAATTTAAAAACAACTGAAAAGCTTTTATCTGCTGCAAAGACTAATGGAGCTGCTGGATCAACCTACGATAAAATTTATACTGAAGCACTCAGCTTTAAGGCTTTAAAAGGCTCAGATTCAGACAGTTTGTTTCTGAATCTGTATTTTTCTGCGCCTGTTTTTTAGAAGTAAAAACAACTACTGGGTTAAACCCAGAAAACCTTAGAATTGATTTATATCGGAACCATGTCAAAATCATCTAATTTTTAAAAAATTAAGTCACTTCATCATTTTCTACACGATGAAGACAGCGTTGTAGTAAAAACTGTAAAAACAAACCAGTAACCAGTTATATAATTAAAACTACAAGTTTCATGTAAGTTTTATCTTAAAATTAGAGTTTTTTCAGCTTCATCTAAATGATAGCGCTTCTTATTTTCTGGTTGACGATCAACCTTGCCATCCAAAGCATCGCAACCTCCTCCATCACCTAAAATTAAATCTTCATTTTCTTCAAAATCAACAAAATAGCCCTGCACAACTTCTTCTTTTTCAATTAAAAGTGTTATTAGTTTAGCTTCAGCAGGCTCAATAAGAAAAAAACGACACAGACCGTCACATGGTCCTGGATCATTAATCTCAGCATTACGAGCAAGGGCAATCCATTTACCTGATCTTAAAGGTAATAGCTTGGATTCATTTGTCATATAAAAAACAGGTCGTTCTCCATAACTACCATAACAATTTTCATGTTTGCATTTTTCAATTTCGGGGATTTTTTCAAGACTATACAGATAATAAAAAATGGAATATTTAATAACAGGAGGAATTTCGGATTCTGTTTTAAAGTTACTCAGTTCCTTTATTAGAAACATCTCGCATTGCTTTTTATAAGTCCCGAAAAGAGATAGAGTTCTCTCTTTATAAACAATATCTAATGTATCCCAATTCAGATCTTCCGATTTTTCACCAAACTTTCTATATGTTTTAAATGCACTTTTTCTCTCATTTTTAATCCAGAGACGTTGGGTGTTTTTCAGTTTTTCTTTTTCAACAGCAGGTAACACATCCATAAGTTTTGTGTATACATAATTAAGCACTGCATCATAAGTCGCTGTTTGCTTTGAGGTACATATTTTTTTATCAAGCGATGCTGATGCAGTTTCACAATTGAAACTAGGCCTTAAAAAAACTCTCTCAATTTTAGCAAAAACTGGTGTAGTAACAATGCAAATATACATTAAAAAAAACAAAAATTTCATTGTATTTACTCAACATAAAGGTTTCCTAATAATTACCGCTCTTGAATGAAAACACCTATTTTCAAGTTTATTTTTTACTGGTTAATTATCATCTTAAAAATTTAAACAGCATGGGCTATCTAAGACCTTAATGATTCTCTATTTTTCATCAAAGTCTGCGCCTTAAATTCAAGAGATATTCTAAAAGCGGGTTTTTATAATTATAAAAACTCGCTTTTTGATAGGTTTTTCTTTTGATCTTATAATTTTTGCTTAGGAAATAGATATTTTATCTACGATAACGCTATTTCTATAGTCTTTTGCAAGAACGTTAATTACCTTAACGCCTTTCCTGTTTTGTAGAGTAGATTCAAAGGAGGTACCACCTTTCCCTCCATATGGACCATATTTTTTCTTGTTTGTAACAAATCCTATGCTATCAAGGACGTCTCCTCTTCCTCCAAAGAGGCCTATCAGATACTCATCCTCATCAAAAACTATTTGATGAGAAGTACCGCCTTGTCCTCCACACATACCGCTTTTTACAACAGATCCATTTGATGGATTATATATAGTAAACTCTATACCATCTACGAATAGCCCAGATCGTACCTCAATACTTCTAATTTTTTGCCTCTTACTTAAGTGTATGCTCAAATGCTTAGGGTCAGCAGACATTAGGGTGGGGTTATTTTTTTTCTTTGGTAAAGTATTATTCAGGTATAGGTTTTGATTTTTTTTTAGTTCTTTTAAATTCTGTAAATTAGTTTGAGCATCGGCATTGTTTTTAAGCTCTTGGTTACGTAACTCAAATTCTTTCTGCTGTAACTCAAATTCTTGATTAAAATTTCGTGGTGAATCACTTGGTCTTGTAAGTGGTGCTATAGAACATCCAGTTAATATAAACAAGACTCACCAATGCAACGAATTATTACTTAGGTATTTAATCATTTTTACTCTCAACAATTGAAAAATGTTATAATAAAACTCTTACGTTAGAAGTAAATAATTTAGCTAATTAGGTAAAGTTTAATAACATGAAATTTTTCTCATTTTTGAAGTTCGTGTATAGACAAGCTTTAATAGCAATGGACTCTTCAGTTCTCAAAATTGCAACGAATCTTGGGAGACTACACTTTTGATGATCGTTTTGTAGGGGGCTTTTAAGAAATGCTCCGAAATGCTTTTTTCACATTCCAAATTTCTAAAAGGGAGTTAATTGGAAAATGTAGGGTATTCCCGCAAAAGCGCCACGATGGGAATATTCTTTCTGATGCTGTTAGCAATGCTGTAAATATCTTCGAAAAACTCGTTTTCGTAACAGAAATTATTTTTCTGAGGAAGGGGTTAATACTCCCCTTTCAATAAGGATTTTCTCGAATTCGCTGGTAAGTGGATTTTGTTTATATTCATTTTTCCTTTTAATAAGATCTGCCAAATCTCGATCAATTTTAATATTACGATTTTCACAAGAGAAATGTTTGTTAATAAGTATCCATAGTGAGTTTTCATCTATGGTATGCAGGTGGTGATAACTTTCAGAAATTTTTCTTTTGCCAACTGCTTTTTTAGCTTTGGAGTGAGTAGGGGTAACAATATTAGCGCTCGTAGAAGAAATTATTTCCTCATAACCCTCTGGTGTTTGTATGCATGATTCCAGTTTATTTTTTATCATAGCCTCTCTAGTTCCTGGATCATCTACATTTCCCTCTCTATTTTTTATTGCAGACAAGCTACAAGGGAGGTTAATAACATCACATTGGCTATTATCTAAAGAAGCTGCGCTTATATTACTTTTAATACCAAATAACAATATTATAATAAAATATATTTTTTTCACTGAAAAAGAAGATAAAACATGAGTATATTTCGCAAGGCTATAATTCATAAAAAAACTACTTAAATTAAAATTTTACAACCTATAACACAAAGACTGCAAAATAAACAATTTTTTTAAACATTCAATGACTTACGAACAGTTTTTATAGATAGCTCTTTTATACCGTGCTTCTCAAGCAGCTTTTTATGGAGGAGGTTAATAACAAGTCCTGTGGCGTAGAGATTCAATGATAAAGTATATGAGGTTTGTCTCAGAATATATTCAATCGTATTGAAAGTATGAAGTCCATGTTTTAAAATGAAATGGCAACGCATTAGAGTGTTTGTTGAAAAAACAAGTTCAAGAATGTGATGCAAAAAACTCTATTTTTCAAAACTTTTGTGCGTTAATGACGTAGCTTTATCTAGATTGGCAATTTTTGGGACTTTCAAATCGGCTCCAACAGATGCGACAGAACCAAGATAGGTCGCTTGCTCCTTTCTCGAAATTACCTTTAATAAAACCCAAGAAAGTAGCAAGCCAACAGGTATAATGATGAAAGCGATTTGATAGTTATAACTTAAAGTATTTCCAGATGTTGATATGACCTCGTATCTTGTGCTTTCTAAAATTACTCCTGATAAGGGTTGAAAAACAATCCCGCTAAACATAATTATACTATTAAGAAAGCCAATGGCTGTAGCGTTTGCATACGTCGGGTTTAAATCTTTAATAAAAGCAAAGGATAGAATACGTCCGCGCCACATTCAAGCTGGAAGTGCAACACGGAGTAAATTTTCGTTAAAGACCTGAAGAGGAGTTTTCCACATCAGTTTCTTTCTCGGAGTTTCATTGTAGTTTAAAATTGTTTCATCAAAATCTTCTTGCGTCATATCTTTTAAGTTAG
>CANFPP010000010.1 GCA_947449005.1 Holosporales bacterium
ACTTAAGGGTATACCAACTTGAATACGGAACAGATTGGGGAAGAGCCCATCATTAATGAAGACCCTACGCTTTTTGAGCAGTTTTTTTTAAGAAATGTCGACTAACAACTTTTGGATTCAGTAAGTCTCTAAATATATTCCGGTTATATAATTCTGAGAGTTTAATGGATTTTTGAGTTATTATTTTTCTTTAAAAAACCCCGTATTCTTGTTAGATACAAATAAAAATTAACTTAAAATGTAATAAAAAGTCAAATTTTAAAAGTGGCCTTCGATCAGACTTAACGTACAACAGCACAATTAAACGCTGCACTTGTATCTTTGAATTTGAGCTCAGAATTTCGATAAAATATATTAATAAGAGTTAGAAGCAATGAGAGGCTCATTAAGCCGATTATCCCGCCCCCTAAATTTATTTATTCCCCATAATATGATGCTAGGCATTGACATAAACACTAATAGGGCCCATAGATTCAATTAATTAAAAAGTTTATTATAGAAAAATATACACATATTTTTCAATGACTGTTTTAAAATATAAGAAATTGACAAAGGAATTGAAAATGAGAACAAAATCATACTTATCACTGTTAGTATTAAGCGTATCAATGGCTGCTTGCGTTAGTAGAATAGAAAACATTAAACCACAATACGAAACAAAATCACAAATACCGATGAACGTAAATTCTATTACCGTGGTTCAGAAGTTCAATCCTTATTCCAAAACACCAGAATCAGATCAATTGTTCTCAAAAACTTTAGTGCAAAATGTTGAAAAATGGGCAAAACATAGAATTCTTCCTATTAGCCCATACGGCATAGCACAAGTTACCGTGAAAGAAGCTTCAATAATTGAACTTCCTAACTCACAGAATTTGCAAGAACTCGAAGGCAGACTTGATGTTGTCGTAACTATCATTGATAAAAATGGCACAGCCTTATCTTCTGCAGAAGCAAGCATAAGAAGAAACAAACCTGCGCTTCCAAATTTGACCGAAGAAGAGCATAAAGCTTTTACACAAGTATTGATTGCTCAACTTGTTGACGCGTTGGATAAAGAAATGGAAGACATTCTTTTTAAAAAGCTTAACACGGCTCACAATCTAAGAAACCCGATAAACTAGTTTAAAGCTCTGCGGGACTTGTCCCGCAGTTTTATGAGCTGATGCCACTTACCTGCCAAGCCGGTAGGTGGCCTACTTCCACCACAATATGTGAGTGTGATGCTTTTCCAAAATTTAAAATACACATGAGACACTTTAAACAGAGATATTCAGCGCTAGGAATATGTCCCCATTTTCTTCAGGAATCAGTGCTTTTATTTACCCAGAGATTTGTGAGTTTTTCCTGGAGAGAGTTTTGAGAAAGTCGCTCTGAAAGACAGCTGAAATCAACTTGATCCAATAATTGATCTTGATTTACACAAGAATACACAATCTTTTGATGGCCCGTTACAGGATCAGTGTGCATCTGCAAACATTGCGCGCAAATTTCCTTCATCATACATTGCATCGGCGAGTTAATGCTGCCAACGGCAAGGTGATTTGGGTTTAAATAAGATTTTAAAACATGGTGCCGAGCATAGCCAACAGCAGCCATCATACGATCTGAACCAATTACAATCATTCGGTGAACCTGTGAAAGAGTGATCTGTTGCTCTCCCAAATTTCCCTCTGCAAATTCTTGCATGGCCTTTACGATGTTTCCAACATAAGCTAGATCTTGCGAACGCGTAGGCGTGAATCCTGGTTCTTCATCGCAGCACCAAATAATTTGATCTGCCGCAGCTTCAATTTGATCAATCTTATAACGATCTTCACATTTTTTATAACCCGCGAAATATAACACCCGACATCCATTGGCACGTAGAGCTTGACCAATTGAGAACAAAACCGCATTACCAAGGCCTCCGCCAGCTAATAGAACCGTTTCATTCTTTGTGATTTCAGTTGGTGTACCAGTTGGCCCCATTAAAATAATACTCTGGCCTGGTACTAGGGTTTTACACAAGTTAGAAGAACCACCCATTTCAAGAACAATCGTTGAAAGGAGGCCTTTTTCATGGTCGACAGAAGCGCCGGTAAGGGCAAGACCTTCCATTGCAAATTTTGAATCACTTTCGAAATTCTGGAGACGATAAAATTGGCCAGGTTTAAAGGCTCGAGCCGCTAATGGAGCCTTAACAACAACTTCAACAATCGTTGACGTTAGTCTATTCACTGACTCTACGGTAGCGTGCAATTGTAAGTTTTCAAAAAATGCTTTGTTATTAATATCCTTTGCTGGGTGTTTTTTCAGGGTCCGAGTTATAATTGGATATCCCTGTTTTGCACTTCCCATTGCCTTTACAACGTTACCTGCGAAAGAGGGGTGCATATCACCCAAGAAGCTAACGGATGTCCCTCTCGATGCATCCAGGCGCATTAGAATGTGAGGCTGCCTAGGTTTAGGTAAGCGTTCTGGTGTTATTGGGTCACCAAACTCATCAATCGCCTGGAAAGTTAGGCCATCCAGATTAACTGGCTCGTCATATCTAAGGTTGATATTGGGCTTTGTACCAGCTGCAATTAAAATAGTTCGTGCCTTTAATATTTCTTCTGTTCCATTATGACTAATTTTTAAACCGCAGGCTTGTTTTTCGTCGTCAATTTCGACTTCTATAGGGATAGAATTGTCTAAAATACGGATACCTTCTTCGAGAGCTTTCAAAACTTCTTCGTGGTTTAACGTATAGCTAGGTGCCTCTGTGAAGCTGCGTCTATAGACAACTGTAACGCCGCCCCATTGATCAATGAGTTTTTGAAAATTAGGAGCTCTGCCCTCTTCTGCTGCCAGTTGACGTTCTTTTTGAAAAGCATCTGAATGAGCGAGCATTTCATCTGCAAGCTTTGCTTCTGATTCGCTCCAGCCTTGGCGTGTGTTTTTTTCTCCGTGCGTTTTAATCAAAAGATTATAACGCATGGAAAATTTTTCAACCTGCACAGGATAGTAGGCCATTGATTCTGTCGCGGTATCAATCGCGGTTAGACCTCCACCAATAACGAGAATTGGAAGCTTTATTTGCAAGTTCGCGATTGAATCCTTTTTCGCAGCGCCCGTTAACTGCAGCGCCATGAGGAAATCACTGGCTTGACGAACGCCAGGCGCTAAAGAATTTTTGATTGGTATTAAAGTTGGACTACCAGCCCCAAGACATAACGCCACATGATCGAAATTCAATTCTTGGAAAGCTTGGTCAATTGTAATGGTTCCACCCATACGAACGCCGCCAAAGAGAAGAAATTGACTGCGCCTTTCAAGTAGCAAACGAATGAGCTTTAGAAAATTTTTATTCCAACGAACTGTAATACCATATTCCGCAACACCGCCAAAGCCACCGGTTATACGATCATCCAAAGATTCATATAGATCTTCTACGCGCTTAACTGGGTTAAATGAAGCACCTGAAATATCAGCTGGCAGAGGTTCAATTTTCAAACCATCGATCCCCACAACCGTATGACCATCATTCATAAGATGATGCGCTAAGGTAAAGCCGGCTGGCCCCATTCCTGCAACTAAAACCTTATAACCAGAATCAGGTAATGGTTTAGGACGACGTAGGTTTAAAGGATTCCAGCGAGTTAAAAGACTATAAATCTCAAATCCCCAAGGTAAATTTAGAACGTCCTTTAGAATTTGTGTTTCGATACCAGGAATGTTGACAGGCTCTTGTTTTTGAAAAATGCAGGACTTCATACAATCATTACAAATGCGATGCCCTGTCGCGGCGACCATTGGATTATCGATGGTGATAATAGCCAAAGCACCGAGTGGATTTCCCTTTGCCTTGACCTCATTCATTTCTGAGATTTTTTCTTCTAATGGACAGCCTGTTAAATTAGTGCCGAAAGCATTTTTTACAAAACGATCACTCGTTTCCTCAGTTGGCTTTGGCTTTAAACCTTTGGAACAAGAATCTTTGCCTTGATGATGGCACCATATGCAATAATTTGCTTCGCCTAGAGCTTGCGCGCGACTAAGTCCCTCATCTGTCAAAGAAAAACCCTGACGTAATCTGCGTTCACTTTCAGGAAGTTGCCAACCGCAGCCGTTTATATTTTCTATTGAGGGAATTAAATTTAACAAATCTGTTTTATGAGGTGTTTTAAAAAGAACACTATCTTGATGTTGTTTTTTTCCTGCTGGAGTCAATGTGGCCCATGCGGTATAACGCGCAGCTAGATCAAGCTGATCTTGATATTTTTCTTCATCGACCAGCCACTCACTTATCTGCTTTGCAAATCTGAGTTCGGTAAAGTCGGCAATATTAAGTTGATTCAGAAGCTCTTTAGAGTTAAAATTAACACAAATATCTACAGGATATTTCTTTAAAGCAACCCTTTGAACAAACAAACGTTTGACTGAAAATAGAGGGGATAATTCACTGTGTTCATTCTGCAAACGATGAACATCTGAGGTTATTGAAAAAAGCTTGCCAATAAAATCTTCAACGATTGGGGCCAGTTGAACGATGAGATTGCTCTCATCCTTTGCAGACAAAATTTCTGTGTTAGCAACTGCAAGCTGATAAGCCTGCTTTAACTCAGGATCAGTTTCGCCTAAATAGGATAAAAAAATATTATGAAGCCGCTCTAAACCTTCAGTTGTGTATAGATCATGAAACGTTAAGGAAAACGCAAGTTTTAGAGAGGAAGTCATTAGATATTTATATTCTTAAGTTGGTAGCGGGAAAGGGATTCGAACCCCCGACACGCGGATTATGATTCCGCTGCTCTAACCAACTGAGCTACCCCGCCATTCTTTGAATCAGTGATGACTATATCCCCCAGTTGCGCATCTGTCAAATACGATCGACAGATGGTGGAATTTTTTTAGCCCCCCATAATGCCAATAAGTATAAATAAAGATAACAACCAGTCAGAAAATATGCTGAGTGGTTACTAAATATCGCCAAAACAAGTTGATTCTTCATATAAAATATGTTTAAACACATAGAATTATTGTAAATTTTTAAGATATTTTTATAGAAAGATTTTGATGATGCGTAAAAGTGTTCTAATGTTTTTTGCTTTTATTTCAACAATATCTGTTCAGGCACATTACTTTGAACAATACTCTGATGATAGGAAGAAGATAAACGCACCGATTCTTCGTCAGCGAAGTAATCCTCAAGAATTAGAACTGACTGTTCAAGATCAGAAAAGTGCCATTATTGCATCTGAGAAAGCGAGACAGCAAAAATCAGCACTGTATTATCTAACACAACATAAAAACATAGCCCCATGGAGACGCTTGTTTGTAATCGAGTGTCTTAAATCATGATTCCATTAACAAACAATTAAGATATTTCATGGTTATTATTGTTTATGAAGTTAAAAAAAATACACAATATTAATTATGATTAAAGTAACTTTCTTTGGTGTTCGCGGTAGCACGCCGTGCGCAAATACGAAGTATAGTAAGTATGGCGGACATACGAGTTGTGTTGGCGTTGAGCTTGATGATCATCTTGTTGTTTTTGATGCGGGATCAGGGATTTATGATGCCAGCAAGCTAGCTATGGAGAAGCCTGAGAAGGAAGTTTTTTTACTTTTCTCTCACCTACATTTAGATCATTTTATGGGCCTTCCCTTTTTTGCTCCCTTTTGGTGTAAAGATTATAAAATCAATATTTTTGCAGGAAGTCTTGGTAAATATGGGGGAATCAGTTCTTTTCTGAGTCGCACATTTACAGAACCCCTGTTTCCTGTAAATTACACAGATTTTCCAGCACAAACTCAGTGTCAAGATTTCTTACCTGGAACGACTTTGGAAATAAAAGGAGCAACCATTAATACATGCGTCCTTAATCACCCAAATGGTGCTGTTGGCTACCGTTTGAATTATAATGGAACTTCGATTTGCTACGTCACAGATACAGAACATATGCTGTTAAAACGAGATCCAGCTATAATAGAACTTATCCAGAATAGCGATTTATTGATATACGATTCTAGTTATTCAGATGATAACTTCGCAAATTATAAAGGTTGGGGGCACTCAACTTGGCAAGAAGGCATCCGTCTTGCACAAGAGGCAAATGTAAAGCAACTCGCAATCTTTCATCATGATCCAGCAAATACTGATGAAAGAATGGAAATCATTGAAAAAATGGCAACAGATACATGGTCTGGTGCCATAGTTGCCAAACAAGGAATGATCCTGACTTTTCCTTAAAATATCTGTTAAATCAACATACCCCACACTTCCATGCTTAATTTGAATACCTAATATGCACGACTGTGATGCATAAAAGTATTGACAGATATTATTTATATTTGATAAATACTTACTACAGTAGCTGATATGACTTTATTAGACTCATTATTAATAGAACTAATGAATCTAATATGTTTTTTTAACTAAACTATACTAACATAAACAAACAATGTATGTTTTATATTGAATAAAATGTCTGTTTATGTTTGTTGATTAGGAGAATTTTGGTCATTTCTAGGATTTAAATTTTTAAGGAACGCAGAATGCAAAGTAGTTTACCATTTTTATATCATCCCACGACCAGTCTATTCGTTGGTAATGATCAAGAATTCAAAACTAGCATTTCGAATTTATTGCCTAAGTTTAATTTTATTTTCAAAGAAAATGCAGATAGTGCATTAGATGTTCTAAAGAAATCAAAAATGAAAGAAAGTTTTTTTAATAGGTGCTTTTATCATCCCGAAGAAGAGCATTATGAAAACTTTATGGTATCCGTCAACGTCCCAGACATTCACAAAGAGATATACAATATCTCAAGGTTTGACTCTATCTCTACTGTAATTGTTGATTATACGGCCACAGACAGCAATGGCATTGAACTTTTTCAAGATATGTCTGTAAGGAAAATATTACTTATTGACGAAAATGATGAGGAAATTGCAGTTGATGCATTTAATCAAGGAATTATTGATTTCTATATCAAAAAACAACAGAGTGTTGAGACTATAAAAAATACCCTTAAAAAGCTGCAAGAAGCTTATTTTCAGGATATTTCAACGCCAATCAGGGCTATCTTTAGTTTAGAGAATCGCCTGAAATCTATTTTTTATTGCAAACAATTTAAAGATTATTTCAATAACATAAAAGAACGCTATAATATAGTAGAGTTTTACCTTCTTGAGAAGACTGGAACATCAGTGCTCTGTCTTGATGCTAACGGAAATCATGGCGTCTTAACAGTTTATTCCCATGAGGATTTGCTTACTATTTTAGAAAGCCAAGAAGCAACAAGTGCTACTCCACAAATTATTGACTCTCTAAAAAAAGGAAGTCACACGCTCTTTTACAAAGAATCTGACAAATCTAACTTACCCCCAGGACATATGTGGGAAAATTATCTTTTTAAAGCAGAACCTTTTCAAAATAAAAATGGAACGTTCTTTTGCTCATACGTTCCAGATCGCTTTGCTATTTCTAAAGAAAGGGTTAAGACATATGCTCAGTCAATTTCTTAAGGATGTGCTTATCATATCCTATTTAAGCACCACAAGGTTGATTTTTGGAATCCTTGGATGCAGCACTTCATGTACTTCTCTGCACACTCCGCTTATCCAACCTCAATCGCCTAGTATTGCATAAATATGCAAATGATATTTCTAGTTTTTACGATGCCAAACAATTCGATAAGCATCTTTGATTTCGACGTTAGTAGCATTAGGCATCCGAGACTTTGCCTGAGGATTAGAACACTCGAGTGTATACAAGGATTTAGACGAGCCTTTGTGAAGTACTCGAACTACCTGCATACCATCAGGAAGAACGATAATGTAGGGAGAGCCGCTTTGAATAGATGTTAACGAAACTTTGAGTCCGCCAACATAATCGCCATCCTCATACAAAGGAAGCATGGATTTATCTGAAATATTGATAACGATAGAATCAGGATTTCTGCGTTGGAACACTGCTGACTCTAAAAGAATAGGATTATCTAATGAAGAAGTCATTTGAGCTTCATATTCCTTGAGTTCATTGCTTATGACTTCTGAGGCAAAAAGAGGTGCAGTCCCCTCTCCTTTCATGATCCACTCAAAAGAACAAAGAATATTTTCTTGTTCGAAAGCTTTGAGAAGTTTTTGAAGGTATCTAGGAGTTATAGATGTTAATGAGAGCTCCCATGCACGCAAAGTAGGCTCTGGTATACTATGTTTAAAACAAAATTCTCTTCTAGAGAGAGATAAATAACCGCGTAAAGATCTAATACGATCACCTACGGTTTGAGTTTTTTTCTCATCTGTTTTGTAGTTTTCTTTCAAGTCCAAAAACCTTCTAAATATAAATTTTAAATATAAACATGATTTCTATACTATACCTAAAAAAGGATGAAAGACCAACAAAATTTATGCCCCAAGAAAAAAATGTAAAAATAATTTTATATTGCGTATAAAACTCAAGAGATCATAACAGGCATAGTCATTTTTTTGGGACTGTTATATAAGGCTTAACTAAAGACTCTGCTGGAATTTTCCATTGCTCAAAAAGTTTCCATATCATAGTTAATGTCAGTTTATTTTTTTTGCTGAGTATTTTTTCTGCTATTTCAAGTGAACCTAAAACCTCGCCTAAGTCTGTTTCATTTAAATCTCTTTGCCACATATGGAACTTAATTGCTTCGACTGGATTAGCTGACCCTAAAAATTGTAGTTTTCTTTCGTAGGCATCAAGTAATTCTATTAAAATTTCAAACTCATTATATTCTGGTGTATCTTCTTGAGCATCCCACAGAGTATCAATCAGAGCGATCGCGTCCGCATAATCTTTTTCAGAATGAATATATTTTATATTATTATGTGTTTTCATAAACCTGAAGAATTACTTTTTAACATATTAACATGTTTAATCATAAAGTAAGCACTTAACAATAGTGTTAACGTAACACAATCCTGAAAAAATTTTGAAGTCTATTATATATTAAAATTTTTGTACCTATAACATGGCTACCTGCAAGTAATACAAAGCTTTCAGAACACAGTATCACGCCCCCTCTTAACTATTGCCAGGATGTTGCAGAGGAAGAATACAGGTGATTTTTGTGCCAACCTCTACCATTGATTCAATTTCAACCGCACCATTATGCAACTCTATTAAACTTTTCACCAAAGGTAGACCTAATCCTGCCCCCATCATTTGTGGTTTTTTCCCAGATTCACCTTTTTCAAATAAGCTAAATATTTTCGTTTGGTCTTCTATACTAATGCCAATCCCTGTGTCACTAACTGCAATATGCAAATTATTATCAACGTCGCTAGCACTGACCGTTACTTTTCCTCCTGAAGATGTAAATTTAATCGCATTGCTTAATAAATTAAAAAGAGCATGCTTTAATCGTCTTTCATCACCTTGGAAGGTTTGAAGTTTTGATTTGTTTTCAAGAATTATTTCCAATCCCTGATCATAAGAACGATTGTGTACTAAGCGAATTGCACCATTTAAAAAACTTTCTATATTAACATCTTGCAGCTGAAGAGTTAATTTTCCAGCCTCGATATTAGCAAGATCGAGCATATCATTGATTAGCCCCATTAATCGGTGCGAAGACTCTTCAATTCCTCTACAATAATCCAGTTGCTTTTCGTTCAAGGAACCAAAATATTGATTTAAGAGTATCTCAATGAAACCAGCTATCGTATTTAAAGGAGTTCTAAGTTCATAAGAAACGTGTGAGATAAAATCTGTTTTCAGTTTATCAGTTCTCTCGAGAGTTTCAGTTCTTTCCTTCAAACCTTGCTCAAGTTTCCAACGATCTGAAACATCAACAAATCCTAGCAAATGAGATCCATCTGGCAGCGGAACATAAGAACATTCAATCATAACGTTATCTTTTAACTCAAGAATCTTAGATGTGGGCTTACGGCTGCTTAAGACACTCATTAATTGGTGGCGTAATAAACTAAGATCAATTTTCTGATCAAATAAGTGCTGCACCATTGAAAAAAGCTCAGTGATAGGACGTCCAAGATTCCGTTCATCTTCTGGGATTTTCCATATTCGACCCATAGCAGGATTTGTTAAACGAAGGCGGTTATCACTGCCTAACACTATAATTCCTTCATAAAGGTGATCTAGCGTCTCTTTCTGAACAGCAATGAGAGTATTATAACCTCTTTCAAGAGCCAGCTTATCAGTAACGTCATCAAACAAGAAAAGCAAACCACCTGTTGAATACGGAGAAATCATCAACCGCAGTGTTTTCCCATTGGATTGATGAGTCCATTCATGCAATGGCTGCAGGAGAGTTTTAAAGAGATCTAAGCGTTCGCGTTTAAATGCTGGAAAGTCGCGTTGTTCAGCCAATATTCTTCGAGAACGCAAATCTTCTAAAATTTCTCCCAAGGTAGGCCTGCTGTAAATCCAGCTTTCATCAAATTTGAAGAGTTTCATGTAAGCATTATTGAAAAATTGCAACCTAGTATCTTCGCCAAAAACAGCAATTGGTGTTGATAATTGATGAAGAACTTCATGGTGCGCATTCGTGTGCGCAGCTAACTCTGCTTCAGCTTCTTCGAGATCTGTCACATCTATTGCATAACCTGCAGTTGCACCTGTTTCAGGAATAGGAACAGTTGTAATCTCTAAAAGACGACGGCTTCCTCCGATAACAACATGAAGACGTTCTGTAACCTTTTCTCCCTTCTCTGTAACCCGGCATGCCAAATCATAAGGGCTATTTGGATGGTGGCTTTCTATCAATTCACAGCTTTCAGCCATGACGTGATGAGTTGTTGTCTCCAATGCACCTGCATATGCAAGATTGCAATATTGAATTTTTCCTAGCGAATCACGGTACCAAAGCGCCAAGGGTGAAATATCTGCAAGTGTTTGTAGTATTTCTTTTTCTTGAAGAGCAACCTCTAATTGCTCCACCGTAGATTTTTGCGTATCAACTGATGTCGTGACATCATCCAAAGTTAAAATAATACGATTAAATGCAAACTCTAAATCAGAAACATAACCTTGTAACTCTTTTTCATCCGTACATTTTCCTTTAATTTGAAACTCTTTTTTTAAGGAAGGAATATGTATTTGCAGTGAAAATTCACCCCCATGCTCTATAAGATGCTGAATTGATTTTCGGAGAGGGTTAAATTGCGAATCACCGCCAAGCCTTGTAATGCTCTCCCACAAAACAGGCTGCTCACTCTCTAAACCTAGCAAAGAAATAAGCTTGGTTGAACAATCTACTTCTGGGTTTCCTATTCTCCATGAACACCAAGCTTGGGGACTTTCCCGTAGCAAAACGGATAAACTCGCGTTTTCTTGTTTTAAAATCCTGAGATTAATCGTTAGTTTTTGAACTCTAAACTGCGAATAGATGGCAATACCCGCCATGCAAACTCCAGCAAGACTTAAAACTAAGAGACTTAAAAGTCCAGATTGGGGTAGAAAATCTACCATGTTTGAATTATTTTTACTAAAATTTATCTTAATTAATACTATCAACTGAGCAGAGATTTCTAAAGAGAAAACGACAATTTTTATGAAATTTATAATTACTCAGAACTTTTTGGAGATCATGCATCAATAGCTCATGCAGATTAAGTAAGTAGTTACTAAGATATACTTTTCATACATAAATCTGCCTGCGCGAAAATGACGGAGAAAAGGGGGTATTCCCTAATACTTAAGCCCTCTCTGCTCTTCAAATTCTTTGTGCATTAACTCTGTAAATATTTTTTCAAAGACTTGAAACTCAGATTGATAATACACAATGACGGGTGTCGCTCGTAAAGATCCATCGGGATTATATTTACTTACCAAATTACCTTGATCATCTCTCACCAAAATATACTCATCTAATCTGTATCCATTTCCATCTTCGGTCTTCGTTCTGCCGTAAAGATCATCATAGTAAGCTTCATACCGTTGCCAAAGCTCTGGTTCGTTTCCAGTTGTTGTATAAGTATGTTCAAGCAATCTTCTAATCGCACCACTGTCTTCTCTTTTTATACGTATAAAAAGTTCTTCTGCGCGAAGGGGAGCCGTTATAATACGAGCTTCAATAACTGCACTTGATTGAACAGTCTGTAAATCTGGCGCCGCAATAAGAGGCCTAAGGTTTGAACCTTCCAAGTACCAAGAAGCCAATTTCATTAATTCCCCTGTTATTCTATGACTGAGAAAAAACAACGAGCAGTGCAAAGGTAGTGAATATTTTTATTTATTTTTATGCGGGTGGAAGTTATCGTGGAAAGGTTTATACTTCTTAAAAGAAAGTATGGAAAGAGGCATGAGTTTTTCTTAAATAATATTTAACATAGTAGGGAAAAAACAAAATTATGGATTGGGACAAACTTAGGATTTTTCATGCTGTTGCAGAAGCAGGAAGCTTAACACATGGTGGACAAAGCTTAAACTTAAGTCAGTCAGCGGTCAGCAGGCACATTAGTGCTCTTGAAAATGAGTTAGATATACAATTATTTAATCGACATGCTCGAGGTCTGGTTTTAACCGTTGAAGGTGAACTTCTTTTTAAAACTGTTCGTAGCATTTTTGCTCAGCTCTCTTCAACAACCTCTCAACTAAGCGAAAGCAAAGGTGGTTTTAATGGTATTTTAAAAGTTGCCACCAGCGTTGCTTTAGGCTCAGTTTGGCTAGCACCTCGCCTTGATGAATTTACATCCCTTTATCCAGAAATTCGATTACAATTAATTTTAACAGATGGCGAACTAGATTTCACCATGCGAGAAGCAGATGTCGCCATTTGCTTTGGAGAAACATCTCAACCAGACGTCATTAAAGAGCCTTTATTTACATATAAGCTCAAAATTTACGGAAGTGAGACTTATTTCAAAAAACACGGACGACCTACAACACCTGAAGATCTTGATAAACATAGGCTAATTGTTTTCGGAAGTTATTCTACGCCGCCGATTGAAAACGTTAATTGGCTTCTTTATCTAGGTGCAAAAACAGGGCATGTTCGAGACCCATTTTTAACGATAAATAATGCTTATGGTATTTTACAAGGTGTAAAAATGGGACTTGGTATTGCGTCCCTTGCTGAGTTTATTGCAGATGATCATCCAGAATTAATTAGTATTTTGCCAGAAATTAAATGTCCTGAAATCGAAGTGAATCTTGTCTACCCAAAACAGCTAGAAGATTCTCAGAGAATTGCGGCACTACGTGAATTTATTACATCGAAGATTAAGCGGTAAGGAAAGCCCTTCTAAACAGCCTGGATCCCCGCCTTCGCGGGGATGACAACCGGTTGAAAAATATTAAGATCCCGATTTTACCGCGGATATTCTAATCCCAGTGCACTATAGGAAGAGGATTTGTTCATCCAGTCTTCTGTTACCTTTACAAATAGGAATAAATGAACAGGCATATCTAAGTGTAAGGCCATTTCTTCTCTGGCTGCTTGGCTTATTTCCTTAATTCTGGATCCACCTTTACCG
Organism: Holosporales bacterium; assembly: GCA_947449005.1. GTDB lineage: Bacteria > Pseudomonadota > Alphaproteobacteria > Paracaedibacterales > CANFPP01 > CANFPP01. The sequence goes on from CANFPP010000010.1 coordinate 13,440, forward strand.
ATAATGATTGCCTTTTGGCCAGCTCTCGCAACAACAATAGCTTGGCTGATTTTAACGCTGCCATTCTGAAATTCTTCCCAAGACTCTGTTTCAACATAAGTTTCGTATGGAAGCTCGTGCTCTAACTGTCTGATTAACTGCTCGCGCGTGATTTCAGCTGCCCATAAACGCTGTGGTAAATCACTAATTTGATCTTCAGGATAAAGCCACGGATAGGCTGGCAGAGTCTGATAAAGATAATCAAGCAAATCATCAACGCCATCATTCTTAACGGCAGAAATCATAAAGATTTTTTCAATATTAGGAAATTCAGCAAACTTTTGAGTGATTGCCAAAAGATCTTGCGGCCTTACTAAATCGATTTTGTTTAAGGCAACGATAAGTGATTGTTGATCCGAAAATTTTCGAATAATTTCTAAGCTTCCAGAAACTGATCTTTGCGAAGCATCCACAAGAATTACAACTTTATCTGCATCTCGGCTAGCACTCCATGCCGTTTGCAACATTGCTTTTTCAAGTGTCTTCTTTGCATTAAAAATTCCAGGTGTATCAACGAGAATAAGCTGACTATTTTCTTTTATTGTGATTCCTAATATTCGCCTGCGTGTAGTTTGAACCTTACGCGAAACAATGGAGACCTTTGCCCCAACAATTTGATTGATAAGTGTTGATTTTCCAGCGTTTGTTTCGCCAATAACAGCAACAAAGCCACAACGTTGAGGTGATAAATTTAATTCCATAGTCCTATTTTTTCTAAAATGCTTTTGGCTGCAGCTTGCTCTGCTTGCCTTTTTGACGATCCTACACCAATACCTTTGTCAATGCCCTTAATAAATACTTCAATTGTGAAAACAGGGGAGTGATCTGGCCCTTTGTGCTCTATTAAAGTATAGTTTGGTATAGGTTTTCCTTTTCCTTGTGCCCATTCTTGCAAAGTTGTTTTTGGATCTTTTGGCGGCATAATAGATTGCTCTAAAAGCGGCATCCAAAATCTTTTGATTATTTGTTTGATAACCTCTAAGCCACCGTCCATATAAACAGCACCAATAAGAGCTTCCATTGCATCTGCCAAAATTGCGGATTTTGCCGCTAAATCTCCGGCACCAGCTTTTACATGATTAATTAGGTCTAATTGCTTCGCAATAATGTGGCACGCATCACCACAAACGAGAGCAGATAATCTTTTGGCAAGATCGCCTTCTCTCTCGTTTGGGTAATATTGATAGAGTAATTCCGCAATAACTAATCCTAAAACTCTATCTCCCAAAAACTCTAGACGTTCAAATGAACTTGCTTTACGCGAAGAAACCGCGCTTGGATGCATCAATGCCATTTCAAGCAGTGCAGGATTTTTGAAATCGTAACCTAATTTTTCTGGTAACATATTATTTTACGCAGTGTACAAGTTTGTTTATATGCAGATATTATTTAACTGGATAGTCACGCACCTACGGTGCTCGCCATGACGGCAGTGAGTGTGTACTTTCTTCTCTTCGATAATCATAAAAACTCTAACCTTTCAAATCCAAATACTCGTCGTCATGGCGAGCACCGTAGGTGTGTGACCACCCAGAAAAAACAAAGCCTGGATAATAGTAATGATGATGAGTGTGGTGATCATATTTATCTGAGTAAAAATTTGCACACTACGTTATTTTATAAGCTTAAAAAGCCGATTATAACGAATATCGAATAACCAATTCCAAACTTCATACCATTTTGCTTCAGTCGAGAAGAATAAGGCTTCAGCCCTTCCAATTAATAAGTCTTTTTCAACATATCCAACAGCTTCAAGAACTCGACTATCTTTCGAGTTATCTCTGTTGTCCCCCATAAAGAAATAGTGATCTTCCGGAACAGTAAAGACAGGAGTGTCATCCAAGTTGCCTTCTCCAAAAGGAGCGCTCTTAAGAATTAGATGTCTTACACCGTTTGGTAATGTTTCCCAAAACTGAGGTATAACGAGAACACGACCATTACTGTCAACTGTGTGGTAGTCTTTGGTGCGCTCTAATGTTACAGGCTTTTCATTAATATGTAGAACGCCTTTAATAACTTGAACTTTATCACCCGGTAAACCGATTAAACGCTTAATGTAATCTGCATCGCCAGATAGGCCCAATAAGTGATCATACCAAACAGGCCTTTTGTCTTTTGGATTTGTAAAAACAACAACATCACCTTGCTTTGGAGCAGAGGAAAGATAACGACCTTCGAAAAGCTTAGGGGCAAATGGTAATGAATAGCGACTGTAACCATACGAAAACTTACTAACAACCAGATAGTCGCCGATTAATAGAGTTGGAATCATCGACCCAGATGGAATGTTGAAAGGCTGAAGTAAAAAAGTCCGGATTATCATAACAACCAATAAAGATAGTCCAAAACTTTTAAGCTCTTTTTTGAGCTTCGATTCCTTTATCATGGTATCCTAACCTTCTCTGTTTTAGAAATTACAACAAAAGCCTGCGCATAAGGCCATTCATCTGTCAGTGACAAATTAATATTTTCAGCCCATGAATCTGGGATAAGTGTTTTTAGATGTATAGCGGCACTCCCATGAAGTTTAATCCACGGCTTGCCTGAGGGCAACTTATTAATTTCAATGTCTTGCCAACTCATCCCCTCACCTGTGCCAAGAGCTTTTACAACAGCCTCTTTGGCAGCAAAGATTTTTCCATAACTACTTGCCTGCGAGGATCTGCGTTCGCAGCGTTCTCTCTCACTTTGTGTAAACACTCGCTCTAAAAAGCGCTGCCCGAACTTAGCGATCATTTTTTCAATGCGCCGACAGTCGACTAAATCCGTGCCAATTCCAACAATCATGTTATATACGCTCAACGGCATTAATAATGGGAACAGCTCGAAGAGCGGCCTGCACAACACCTAAGTGCTCAACATTTCTAACTTCAACATCTACAAAAAGATCCCAAAACTCTACTGTACGGTGCGTAACCTTTAGATTCACGATATTCGCAGCTTGTTTACTAATAGCTGTCGTCATGCTCGCCAAACTTCCTGGCTTATTAAAGAAAATAACCTTAAGGCGCCCTACGTGGCGTTCTTCAGCACCAAGGTTGTCTTCCCAGGATAGATCCAATATGCGCTCAGGGTCGATAGTAGAGCTAACCCCCTCACAATCATGAGTATGTATTGTAACGCCCGATCCTGTTGTCACAATTCCAATAATTCTATCACCCGGTAAAGGATGGCAACAACCAGCAAAATGCAAGGCCATTCCCGGAATCAAGCCTTTAATAGGTAAACTTGTTTTGTGAGTTATTTTTGAAGAAGGTTTCGTAATTTCTTTTATTGGAAGCACTTCCTCAAATTTATTTACATTTTTATCTTCCTTCCTCACATACCCTGGAGTATTTACAACGACGTCTTTAAGAGTATGAACCCCCTGCCCAACTGCCGCAAAAAGATCCTCTACATGAGAGTGCTTAAAATGGTGTGTGACGCTTGAAAGATTTTTATCCGTAAAATCAATTCCCTCTTTTATAAAGGCCTTATGCACCATAGACTTGCCCAACTCGCCAAATTGCTGACGTTGTTGGCTTCGAACAAATTTTCTAATACGGGCGCGCGCTTTTCCTGTTACAACAAAACGTTCCCAAGTTGGAGAAGGACATTGATTTTTAGACGTTACAATTTCAACCTGATCTCCGTTATGAAGAATGGTTCTAAGCGGCATTTGCCTTCCATTTATCTTAGTAGCAACAGTGCGATCACCAACTGCTGAGTGAATTTCATAAGCAAAATCAATGGAAGTAGATCCTTTGGGGAGAGAGATTAAATCTCCTTTTGGAGTGAAGCAAAACACCTGATCTTGAAACATTTCTAGCTTTGTATGTTCTAAAAATTCCTCAGGACCAGATGCCTGTTCTAAAATTTCTAAAAGTCCGCGAAGCCAAGCATATTGTTTGCCATCGTGATATTCTTCGTCATGTTTGTATTGCCAATGCGCAGCTACACCCAATTCAGAAATCTGATTCATATCTTTTGTGCGAATTTGCATTTCAATACGATGATTGAGAGGGCCCATCAACCATGTATGAAGAGACTGATATTTATTCGGCTTCGGTGTACTAATATAATCTTTGAAACGTCCTGGAATTACTAGATAATTACTGTGCATCACGCCTAAAGCTTGATAACACTCTGGAACTGTTGAGACGATAATACGAAAAGCCATGATGTCTGAAAGCTGTTCAAAAGCAACATTCTTCTTGTGCATTTTCTGCCAAATTGAATAAGGAGTTTTTTCTCTTCCCATAACTTGAGAGTTAATACCACTTTTTGTCAAAGCTTCACTTAATTCATTAATAATCGTACTAACAGCATTTTCTGAAGATTCATGAAGGAATTTTAGACGACTTAAAATGGAATCTCTAGCTTCGGTATTAAGCTGAGCAAAAGCGAGATCCTCAAGCTCATCCTTGATTCCTTGCATTCCCATCCGTTCTGCAAGAGGAACATAAATTTCCATTGTTTCACGGGCAACACGCTTGCGCTTATCTATTGGGACAAACTCAAGAGTTCTCATGTTGTGCAAACGATCTGCCAATTTTACAAGCAGTACTCGAATATCATTTGACATAGCTAAGACAAGCTTTCGGAAATTCTCTGCTTGTCTTGTTGCTTCTGATTGAAGCTCTAGGCGTGAAAGTTTTGTGACTCCGTCAACAAGACGAGCAATCTCAGGACCAAAAAGTTCTTCAATTTCTTCGATTGTGGCAAGGGTATCTTCGACAGTGTCGTGCAGTAAAGCAGTTACAATTGAATAACAATCAAGGCGCAGCTCAGTTAGAATTCCGGCAACCTCTAGGGGATGCGAAAAGTATGGATCCCCAGAAGCCCTCGTTTGCGTCCCATGGGCTTTCATAGAAAACACATAGGCACGATTCAATAATTCTTCATCAGCTGAAGGATCGTAAGTTTTAAGTCTTTCTACCAGTTCAAATTGTCTGATCATTTAACGCCAGTAGTTTTTTATAAAAGCAGTAAAATAATTCTAGACTACAATTTAAGGTCCTGGAAATTATTTTTTTAAGAAAAAGAATTATTCTTCAGTTTCATCCTCATCAGAGACTTTGTCTTCAGCCTCATCGTCATCTTCGTCTGACTCATCAATTTCTTCTAATTCTTCTGAGTCATCGTCATCAGAATCAATTGTTGGCAACATCCATGATTGGTCAGCTTGCATTGCTTCTTGCAATTCATCTTCAAGTTCTGGCTCACCTTCATCAGAAAAAACATTCCGTTGCATGCTTTTGATAACGCCATCTCTTAAGGCTATTAATGACACAGATTGCTCGGCAATTTCTCTTAAGGCAACAACCGGATTCTTATCATTATTTCTTGCAATTGTTAGCTGAGAGCCAGCAGATATTTCCCGTGCCCGTTTAGCAGCAAAAAGAACTAATTCGAAACGATTAGGAATAATTTCAATACAATCTTCAACGGTAACTCGAGCCATCAGGCACTCCTCAGCAAATTATTTTGTTAATTATTATATATCTACTATGATAATTACCTATAAAGCAAGGGCCAGCTCACTTGGCGCCATTATTACTTTGTTGGTAAGAAAACCTTCTTCTCATAGAATCAAAAAAACTATACTGATCTGATGTTGTGCGTTGTCGTGCAACTGGGGTAGAAAAAGAATTAAAGCTAACTCTTTTAGCTGGCTCGGAATGCCTGCGAACAGGCTTGGAGTCACTTAATATTTCATTCCTCAAATCATCTAAAAAGTGGAAGTAATCTAAGGTCACATCAATTGAATCATCGGAACGAATCCACAAATCTCGAAGTTCATTTTTGTAATTACTTAGCTTGCCACACTGGGCTAAAAGACTGTTCACATGACTTTCAACTTCTTTTGGTGAAGTATTTACTAAAAAATAAATAATATCTATTTTATCAAATAAAGTTAAACCACACTCACTTGGCGTATAAAAAAGTCCGATTTTTAACTCGTCTTTTTCAAAAATTTCTCCTGCACGCCTTGCGGCATAAGGTTTTGCACCCTCTGCTCTTTTTGCAACACTTAGAACACTATCTATTTTAGCCACCAGGCCTTCTGGATGGTGAAGCTCTAGCGGGACGTCACTTAGAGTAGTCTGTCCAACAGAATTCACAAAAGACGGCATTGCGTGCGTTCTTCTGGTAGAGTCTGGAAAAAGCTTCTCTAGAGTGTTACTGCCAAAAACAGGTGTTAAGCAGATTGAAATAATAAGAAGGAGAAGAGAGTAGCCCATACAAAGAATCTTTCATTTGCAAACCCTTGCTTCTATTAACCATCCCTAAAAGTTAACAAATCGTTAATATTTTTATTTTCCTCTGAAGCCTACAGCGACTAAGTACATTTCTGCAGATTCTTTGCGGCTTGAGTTTGGTTTAAAATGGCTAACTTTACGAAATGCTTTCTTAAGTTGAGCGAGGAGTTGTGCTTCTGCGCCACCTCTTAATACTTTTGCAACAATCGAGCCGCCCGGCTTTAGAGCCATAAAAGAAAATTCGCAAACAGCTTCAAGAAGAGCCATAATTCTTATGTGATCAACATCAGACATTCCACAAGAAGGGGCAGCCATATCACTTAATATAACATCAGCTAAAGATCCACCCAAACGATCTGAGATGATTTGAGGCGCATCTTCTGTCATGAAATCTAATTGCATAATATCAACTTGCGGGATTGGATCAATGGCTTGAAGATCTATTGCTAAAACTTTTCCGTGCGCCTTTACTTTTTCCACTGCAACTTGTGACCAGCCGCCAGGCGCTGCACCTAAATCAATAACAATGGCACCAGGCTTTAAAAGCTTAAATTTGGTTTCAATTTCTAAAAGCTTAAAAGCCGCACGCGACCTATAACCAAGGTCTTTTGCTTTTTGCACAAAAGGGTCATTAAGCTGTCTGAGAAGCCATTTTTTAGAAGACTCAGTCCGATCAGATTTATTCTTCAGAAGAAGAGTCTTATTATTGCGAGGTTTTTGCATAGTTAGATTTTACCAGTTGGAAAACCGCATTAAAGCATATCTCTGAAAATACCGCTATAAAAAAGCATTTCCGCACCCGACTTCCGAGTAGCTTCCGAGTAAATTTCCGAGTACGTGGCGCTTGTTGTTATTACTATAAAACAGTATTTATAGGAAAAATTTTGAGGCATACAAGCTATTTTTAGCTGACATAATGTTCAATACTATGGTAGCAATGATGTGACTGTTGATTGAGACATGATTTAAGACAGCAAAAAAAATGATGGGGGATAGTTTAGCGGTAGAACTCTCGGCTCTGACCCGAGCAACTCTGGTTCGAATCCAGGTCCCCCAGCCACATCACCTTTTTTAAAGAGAATTATGTAATAAATGATCAACTGTCTATCTATGTTAGAGACTCCTTTGAATATTATTATCTCGGCATTAGTGTTTATTGCATCTGCTCTGTTAACAAAAATGATGATTAGAATTAATATCTCTGCAATTCCTCTTGAAAGATCCTCTCACACTCATCCAACACCAACAGCTGGCGGTGTCGGTATAATTTTAAGCTTTCTTGTTGGTTTAAACATCTTTGTCTTTTTGACCAAATCAACAAATATTCTTTATTATCATAGCATTCTCCACTACACACTGGCTGCGGTGATTCTAGCAATCGTCAGTTTATATGATGATTGTAAGCCGTTGTCTTATCGATTTCGGATTGCTATCCACATTCTTTGCGCTGCTTTAGTTGTCATTCCTAATTTTCAGATTGAATTTCCTGCTTTAAATTTAGAAATGACTCCAACAGTTCTGCAAGCTGGGTTGGCTATTTTGGCTCTTGTTTCTTTAATGAATGCAACTAATTTTATTGATGGATTAGATGGGTTATTGTCAGGAACTTTTCTTGTTAGCCTTCCCTTCTCTGCTCTTGTTTTGCTGCCAACAGATTCCTCTATCCTTATCGTTTACAGCTTATTGTTTGCAGCTGTTTTAGGGTTTTTAATTTTTAACTTTCCGAAAGCAAAAATCTTTATTGGTGATATTGGCAGTACATTTTTGGGACTTACCATCGGCTTCCTAGCTTTGTTTTCTCAATATTTTTATCCAGAGACTTCAACAGCAGCTATTGTACACCGAGGCTTTATTTTTACCCTTTGCCCATTAAGCTTTATCTGGTTTGATGTCTTTTTCACGCTTTGTCGGCGTATCTATCTGGGCAGAAAATTGACAGAAGCTCACCGAGATCACCTTGCTCAACTTCTTCATCGCTGTGGTTACACGCATCCACAAGTTAGCAGCCTATACTTTATGGTAACTACTCTTGCAGGGTTTCTGACGGTATTTTGTCATTGGGGAATTATATCTTTTATTAATTTCTTTATGATTTATGCCTTTTTTCAAAGTTTATTTGCTTATTGGGTTTTTTCTCAAACGACAAAATATAAAATAGCTACGTAAATGCAATGGAATGATAAAGGAATCATTTTAAGAGAACGTCCTTATGGAGAAACGCACAGGATTATAACAATCCTAACTGAAGAGCATGGACGTCATGCGGGACTTGTGCGAATTTCTACAAAATCTAAAAACAGCCAAACATTCCAGCCAGGAAATTATGTGGATGCTGTATGGTCAGCACGCTTGCCTGATCAACTAGGTTACTGGAAAATTGACCCATTATTCATGGCTTCTGCTCGTTTATTGAATCATCCTAAGCAATTAGCTGCCTTAAGCGCCGCTTGTTCGATAATGGATATTGCTCTTCCTGAAAGGCATCCTTACAATAGTTTATATCAAGCGTTAGAATTTCTTATTGATAAACTGCTCTGGACAGAGAATTGGCATGTTTTCTATATTTACTTTGAACTTTGTTTATTAAACGATCTTGGATTTGGTTTAGATTTGAAAAAATGCGCAGTAACTGGTACTTCTGATAATCTAGTTTATGTTTCGCCAAAAACAGGTAGAGCCGTTTCAAGTGACGCCGGTAAAGCGTATCACGATCATTTACTAGTCTTGCCAACTTTTATAAGATTAGGCAGCATAGAGTGTAATGAGCCACGCGAGATAGAACAAGGAATGACGTTAACAGGATATTTTTTACATCGTCATATTTTTATGAATGGTGGATTACCACCCATTAGACAACGATTAGCAGAAATGATATACGCAGCATGACAAAAACTGACATCGTCCAGAATATTGGCTTTGAAAAAGCACTGAGTGAGAGATACCTTGCTTATGCACTCTCTACTATTATGTCACGCTCGCTGCCAGACGTGCGAGATGGTTTAAAGCCGGTTCACCGTCGCCTTATTTATGCGATGCAACAGCTTCACCTTAATCCAAATTCCAGCTTTAAAAAATCGGCACGCGTCGTTGGTGATGTCATGGGTAAGTTTCACCCGCATGGTGACACTGCTATTTATGATGCTTTAGTGCGTTTGGCTCAGGACTTTTCCGTGCGCTACCCGTTAATTGAAGGTCAAGGAAACTTTGGTAACATCGATGGAGATAACGCTGCTGCGATGCGTTATACGGAAGCCAGACTTACTGAAGTTTCTATTCTTTTAATGGAAGGGTTAGAGGAAAATGCCATTGATTTCCGCTCTACCTATGATGGTGAAGCGCAAGAGCCTATCGTATTCCCTTCAGCATTTCCCAATCTTTTAGCAAATGGAGCAACAGGAATTGCCGTTGGTATGGCAACGTCTATTCCACCTCATAACGTTGACGAAATATGTTCCGCTCTCATCCATCTAATTAAAAAACCAGATGCACCAGTTTCAGATTTGGTCAATTTTATCGAGGGGCCAGACTTTCCAACTGGAGGGCTTTTGGTTGAATCAAAAGAGTCAATTCTGAAATCATACGAAACAGGAAGAGGAAGTTTCCGACTTAGAGCTCAATGGGTCGTTGAAAAAGGAAAAGGTAGCTCGTACGCAATTGTTATTACTGAAATTCCTTTTCAAGTTGGTAAATCAAAGCTCATTGAGAAAATTGCAAACCTGTTACTGGATAAAAAGCTACCACTTCTTGGCAATATTACGGATGAATCAACCGACGAGATTCGTGTTGTGTTAGAACCAAAAAACCATAGCATTGATTCAATAATGCTCATGGAGTCTTTATTTAGAACAACAGACCTTGAAACCAGAATTCCACTTAACATGAACGTTTTGGATGGAAATAATATTCCGCAGGTTATGTCTTTGAAGGGAATCCTTCAGGCCTTCCTAAACCATAGGAAAGTTGTTCAAGAACGCCGAGCACTGCACCGCCTGAGCCAAATACTCGCTCGCTTAGAGCTTTTGAGCGGTTACCTCATCGCTTATTTGAATCTCGATGAAGTCATTCGCATTATCAGAGAAGATGATGAGCCAAAGCAAGTTATGATTGAACGCTTTAACTTAAGCGAAATTCAGGCAGAAGCCATTCTTAACATGCGTCTTAGAAGCCTTAGAAAGCTTCAAGAGATTGAGATTCGCCAAGAATATGCGGATCTTGAAAATGAAAAACATGGCATTGAAAAACTCTTGGCTGATCCGGCAATGCAATGGCAAAAGATTAAGGAAGAATTAAAAGCTCTTCAAATCAAGTTTAGTAAAAAAACAATCTTGGGTAAACGCCGTACAATTCTGTCTGATCCACCTGCAATCATTGATCTAACGATTGTGAATGAAATTGAAAAAGAAGACGTAACAATTGTTTGTTCGCAAAAAAATTGGATTCGTTGCGTAAAAGGCCACCAAGAAACTGATCTGAAATACAAAGACGGTGATGAGGCAAATTATATATTAACAGCGCAAACCACTGACAAGCTGATTCTATTCGCAACGAACGGGCGCTTTTACACTTTATCGGTAGATAAGCTGCCAAGGAATCGTGGCCACGGCGAAGCTTTAAGACTTCTTATTGATTTAGATAATAGTGAAGAAATTATTACAATGATGGTTGCAACGTCGGCGAACAAGGATGCCTCTTATTTAGTTACCGCGACAGATGGCAAAGGCTTTATTGTTAAAGCAAGCGATACTCTTGCTCAAACACGCTCTGGAAAGCAGGTTCTAAGCCTAGGTGAAGACTGCAAAGCCAAAGCCTGCATCCCCATCACAGGTGAATCAGTTGCCGTTATTGGTGAAAACCGTAAGCTCTTAATCTTTAGTGTAAGCGAATTACCAATTATGACACGCGGACGTGGCGTTACCTTGCAAAAATATAAAGATGGAACATTAAGTGATATCAAGATATTTAATATAGAAGATGGCCTTAGCTGGAAACGAAACAGTAAAGTTTTCACGGAAAAAGATCTTCGCACCTGGCAAGGTAAAAGAGCTGCTGCAGGAAGATTAGCTCCGCTTGGTTTTCCTAGATCCAATAAATTTGAAGTTTAAATAAAACAAGTGTTGCAAATAGTGGTCAGAAAACGTTAGAAATTAATAGTTGCTTAAAATTTATTCTAAATTGCGCGGTTATGCAGAAAAAAAATCTTACGATATACTTATTTCTTATTGCCATCATTTTCTTGTGTGGCTGGTTCTTTCTGTATTTTGATAGAACTCGTGTTGATTTAACTCAATTAAGTTCAGTTGAACCTAACCCTAACCACACTCATATTTTGGTTTCAATTAAACCGATTCATTCGCTTGTGGCAGCGGTTATGGAAGGAGTTGCAGAACCAGCTCTTTTGATTAAAGGAGCGCAATCACCTCATACACACGCTTTAACTCCTGAAGAAGCAAAAACACTTTCTTCTGCAACCCTTGTGTTTTGGGTTGGTGAAGTATACGAAGCTCATATGGCACGGCCCTTAAAAAAACTTGCAACAAAAGCACACATTGTGAAGCTTAGTGATCTTAAAGGATTAACTCTTTACAATAATAGATTTTGCGAAGAAAAGCATAGCTCACATAAACACAACCATAGTCACGATCATCACCACGATCATGGACATGACCATGATCACGGTCATCATCACGACTCTTCTTCGATAGACGGTCATCTTTGGCTTGCACCAGCTAATGCGAAAGTTATTGTATTAGCCATTACAGAAGAACTAATTGCTATAGACCCAGCAAATTCTGCTCGTTATAAAGCAAACTCAAAAATTCTTATAAGAAGACTTGATCAGCTAGAAAAGAAACTCGCAGACAGACTTAGTAAAATCCAAAACAAACCTTACATCATCTATCACGATTTCATGCAGTATTTTGACAATGCGTTCAAAACGCAAGCCATAGCAGCGATTACAAGTGACCCAGATCATGCCCCTAACGCTCATAATCTCGTAAGCTTAAGAAAGTTACTAAAGAAAGATCCTAAAAACCCAGGGAAACAAGCATCATGTGTTTTCACGGAACCTCAAGCAGCTAATAAAGTTGTACAAAATTTGGCAAAAGAAGCTGGAGTTCCCTGTCATAGCTTGGATTATCTTGGGGTTAATGTAAAAGAAGGACCTCATGCGTATTTTGATATTATGCGTGATTTAGCAAGAGATTTGCTTAAGGGCCTAGAATAAAAAGGAGGATTTTTTCCTTTGACAATTTCTCTTCTCGCCTCACCTTCTATACAAAACAAAGAAATCTTTAAAGAATTAGCACACTCTCTAGAGACCGTTGCTCCTGAAGATGCAGAGACGCTTGTTATTTTTGGCGGTGATGGTTTTATGCTACGAAGCTTACAAAAATACCAGTATTTAAAAAAACCATTTTACGGAATAAATCTTGGAACCATTGGTTTCTTAATGAATAGCTTTGAAGAATGCCCTTTTAGTTTAGACACCTTAATTTCACGCATCAAGCAGGCGCAAAAAACAATCCTTAATCCCTTAGAAATGACCGCCCTTAATAGTCAGGGAGAATATACAACTCACCATGCCATTAATGAAGTTTCTCTTTTGCGCCAAACTTTCAATGCAGCTAAAATCAAAATTTCAGTTGATGGAGTTGTGCGCTTAGACACACTCGTCTGTGATGGAGTTTTACTCGCTACACCAGCGGGTAGTACCGCTTATAACTTATCTGCACATGGGCCAATCCTCCCACTTAATGCCAATCTTCTAGCATTAACGCCCATCAGTCCCTTTCGCCCGAGACGCTGGAGAGGTGCTGTTTTACCCAACAAAGCCATTGTTACTTTTGACGTCTTAGACCCAATAGAGCGCAGTGTCAGTGCGACAGCTGATAACTTTGAAGTTAGAGATATTGTCCGCGTTGATATTAGGCAAGATTTATCCTTGAGTTATGTGCTACTGTTTGATCCTGGTCATAATCTTGAAGATCGTGTTCTAAAAGAGCAGTTCATTATTTAAGAGTATGGGCAGGACTTTGTGTCCAGGCCTTTAACGACTAAGAGAATAAAGATGACAAGCTGCCTCCTCCCTCAACGCGGAATTCTTGAACTCACCGGTATTGATCGCGGTTCTTTCTTACAAGGACTTATTACCAATAGTGTTGATAAAATATCAACAACTGCAGCAATTTACAGTGCTTTCCTAACACCGCAAGGGCGCTTTTTTCACGATTTTTTCATAATCGAACATAACGATGCGTGGTTAATTGATTGTGAACTTGATCGTGCTGAAAATCTTTTGAATCGTTTTAATCTTTATAAACTGAGGTCCCGTGTTAATTGGCGTGATGCGAGCAATGAGTACAAAGTTTATGCGTCGTGGAACGATGATACTATAGAAACTTCAGGAGACAGCGTCTGTTTTTCTGATCCTCGTTTACCTGATTTAGGACATAGGATCATTACGAAAGCTCCTTTGACTACTACAGATGCTCACTTTGATGACTATGACACACTGCGCCTATCGCATGGCATTCCTGACGGCAGCCGTGATATGCCTGTTGAAAAAGCAATTATTCTAGAGTGCGGATTAGATGAGTTGAATGCAGTTGATTGGAGAAAAGGCTGCTACATCGGCCAAGAACTTACCGCGCGCACAAACTATCGCGGATTAATTCGCAAAAGACTCCTTCCTGTTAAAATAGAAGGTGAAGCCCCTGCTCCCTTTACACCAATTTTATTAGAGGGCAAAGAAGTTGGAGAAATGCGTTCAAGTTGTAAAGAGTCTGGCTTGGCTCTTTTTAGACTAGACAAACCATCTCTTTCAGCGATTATTGATGCAACACTAAACTGTGGTAATGCCACTTTAAAACCAACTATTCCGAGTTGGGTGAAGTTCCAAGGGAATAAGGACCAGAACTAAAGAATCACTTTTTGGCATCGTTAATGCCAATTATGGTCCATAAATGACATTAACGATGCCACTTTTACAAAAGTTGCGGATACTCTGTTTTGAAGTAAAGCTATTTTCTGGATGGCCGGGCACCTGTGGTGCTCGCCATGACGGCGGAAAGTGTGGATGAACTCTCTCCTAACGGCGATGATAGTGCTATAATTTCAACAAATTGAAAATACTTACTACCGTTAACGAACGAGTACCAACCTCTCATCCGCATCACCGTCATGGCGAGCCCGAAGGGCGTGGCCATCCAGTTAAATAACTGTAAATAGCTAGGCTACTTCATAGGTATTTACTTCTGGCCACACCTGCTGCGCAGGTTCGCCATGACGGCACTGAGAGCGGGAATCAAGCTCTTAAAGCTTCGTTAGCTGATCAGCAAAGTCATGATTCGTATCACGGTGGTTAATCTCATCTTGCCTGGCAGAAATAACAACGTCTCGTAAGCGCGCATCTTGTGGAAGGTTCCAATATTTTATTGCAACCTCAGGAGCTTCAATGTTTTCAATTGTTCCAGCATCAATCTCTTTAAGGTATTGAGTGTAGGAAATAACAGCCTCTTCTTCCAAATATCCAACAACACGATGCGCTGTTTTGGATGACACAAGATACAACACAAAATACGCACTAAAAAAACAGACTTGTACAAAGATAATTAAAAAACGTTCGAACCAATTAGGGTGTGCAATTTGAATAAACGTCATTAGGTGCATGCGCTCGTTCTCTGCCTCATCTAGCAAAGTTTTAATCCACCCCTCATCTTCTTTGCAAGATCTCAAACTTTTTAAATGCTGCAACATCCCCCCTACCATGCCAGGTACACCTGCAACTGTTTCCAACACGACAGCACGATTTCCGTAGCGCTTGGCGAAAAAGAGATCTGCAAACAGCCTTAAAACTTTAATAAAGCCATAAGCAATATAGTCCGTAATACTTTGAGGCGAACGATGAGTTACAAGATCTTGGTCAGGAGAAGTCATTTTTTACTCATAAAACAATAAAATACTTTAATGAATATAATATGCATCTTTTTATGTGCTTTATGCAAAAATAAAAATCTGATAAGAAGTATTCATATCATCTATTTTTTACTTAAGAGAGCGGCAATGTGGAAATCATTAAAAACTTTAGTCTTATTTGCTCTCATCGCAAACGTCAGCAGTGATCAAGTTTTAGCGAGTGAGCCCATGAAAGAATACGGAATTGTATTATTACCAACATCTGAAATCTGCATGGAAACTGAACGTTTAAATAAAGAAATCACGAAAACGTTTCCAAACATAGCTAATCAACCCAATAATTTTCACATCACTTTACTTCAGGGCCGCTTTAAAGAGAGTAATTTGGCGTCGTTAATTGAAGCAGTGAAAGCTACCTTAACAGACAATTTTATTTGCCCATTAGCAATTGAACTAGAACCAGCTCTTAGTTTACATGGTGCTCAAAATATATTTTGGGATGTTAAAAAAAATTCTGCTCTTTTAAATTTGCATGGTTTAATGGTGCATAATGTATCCATGCTTCGAGATGCGAGCCTACAGAGATATCAAGATACTTATCTCACTCTAGCCCCCCATCACCAAAAGCAAATTGATCAATTTGGCGTGCGTAATGTTTTAGAGCATTACCATCCTCATTTCACATTATTTTATGGCGAGAAACCCGCTAAAGAACAGATAGAAGCTCAAACTCAAAACATGAAACAGATAGCTCAATCACTTGTTCCAAACAAAGATCTGCTTAAATTTACGGCGACAACCGTTGCTATTGGAGAACTAGGGTACCAGGGAAATTTGATAAAGATTATTGAGAAAATTGAATTGAAGTAACAATCAGAATGTTTTTCATGAGATCTCCGGGACAAGCCCGGGGATCTTTAACAGGAGAGTAACTTAAAGTAAGTTAATGTTTCTCGGTTGTGGTTTATAAAGCTTTATTAAGAAAAAGCGTGTTTTCGAGCGAAATTGAAACCATTTTCTAACTAGAATTAGGCAAGCTGTCATTGTAACAGTTAAGCCGACATGTGTGGTTATAAGCGGTAGACTGGCAGTATATCCCTTGTTAAGAAGACCAATGACGACCAAGTCGACTAACACCCAAAACATAGAGGTGGCAACAAGAGCAAGCATAAGCCTTGTTGCACCAATCCAATGTTGCCTTAACTTATTAAACTTAAAATTAATGTGAAATATATCCGGAACGCAATTAGGTGGCCCAGGGACTCTACTTCTAAAATTATTGTGCATCTTGTTTCCTTATTTTTCTTGTTATAGTTTAAAACAATAATTATTAATAAAGACTAAACGCTGTTCCTCTATGTTAGGTACCAGGCATTAAAATTCAGATATAGGTTAAGATATTGAAAATCCATTTATACCAAGATGATTTACCAGCAAATTTAGATTTAGGACCAGTTGTTGCAATAGACACTGAAACAATGGGATTAAACCCTCATCGTGATCGTTTATGCCTTGCGCAATTATCAAGTGGAGATGGCGTTTGTCACCTTGTGCAATTCAGCAGCCAAGATTATAAAGGTGCTGTGAATTTAAAACGGTTATTAGCTGATGAATCAGTTACAAAGCTCTTTCATTTTGCTAGATTTGATGTCGCAGTTCTATCACATTATCTGTCTGTAGACGTTAAGCCAATTTACTGCACAAAAATTGCTTCGAAACTCGTACGTACTTTCACAAGCAAGCAAGGTCTTAAAGATTTATGCAAAGATCTTTTGGGTGTCGAGATTTCTAAGCAAGAGCAAACGTCAGATTGGGGAAATCCCAATTTAACTCATGAGCAGCTCACCTATGCTGCGACAGATGTTCTTCACCTCCATAATCTGAAGGCCAAGCTTGATCTCTTATTAGAGCGCGAAAAGCGCGTAGAGCTGGCCGAAGCATGCTTCAAGTTTTTACCTTACGTAGCGCAATTTGATCTTATGTCAAATGACGATTTTGATATTTTCTCTCACTAGAATAAAGCTTTTAAAACCATGTCTAAAATAGCTCCTTTAAAATCCACAATAGCCGTGGAAGTTCTCTTAAATGAATCACAAGCACTTTTGAAACTTAGTGAATCATTAGACAATAGATTTGACCAAGCAATTGAGCTAATTCTACAGACAACAGGCCGTGTTATTGTAAGCGGTATGGGGAAAAGTGGTCACGTTAGTAAAAAGATTGTCTCAACCCTTTCTTCAACAGGACAACCCTCTCTCTTTATTCATCCAGGTGAAGCAAGTCATGGTGACCTTGGTATGATTGCCAATGGTGATATTCTCATCCTGCTTTCAAACTCTGGAGAGACTCGTGAGCTTAGCCATATTATTGACTATGCTAGACGCTTTTCCATTCCGACAATTGGCATCACAGCTAAAAAATCCAGCAACTTAGCAAAAGTTGTAACCATCCCCCTTATTTTGCCTGATTTCCCTGAAGCATGCCCGATGGGATTAGCGCCAACGACATCGACTACCATGATGATGGCTTTAGGAGATGCCATTGCTATTGCTCTGTTATCGGCTAAAGGATTTTCCAATAAGGATTTTAAGCTGTTTCATCCGGGAGGAAATTTAGGAAATCAGCTAATGCACGTAAAGGATTGCATGCATCAAGGCGATAAAGTTCCTTTGGTAAAAGCGGAGACCGGCATAAATGAAGTTATCCTATTGATGACATCATGCGGCTTTGGTTGCGCTGGTGTTGTTAATGAACAGAGCGAGCTTATTGGTGTCATTACTGACGGAGATTTGCGCCGCCATATGAGCGACAATCTCCTTGAAAAAACAGCCATTCAAATTATGACGCCAAACCCCGTGACAATCTCACCAGATACTCTCATGGCTGAAGCGCTTGCAATACTGAATCAAAAAAGCATCACTAGTCTTTTTGTCACTAATGAGAAAGCTGATATTCCTACACCTTATGGAATCATTCACATACATGATTTTCTTCGCTTAGGAATTGCTTAAGTGAACTTATTGCAGGTTCAATCACGCAGAAAAGTTCTTCTTTTCTTAAAGATATCTCTTCCTATTATGGCGATCGTTCTTGTTATTGCCTTATCAACTTGGTCGCACGCAAAAAGAATTATCCTATCAGAGCTTCCTAAATCTTTGCCGCAAGTTTCCAAAGAATTGAACGATAACACTGCTTTAAAGATAAATTATCATGGCGAAGATTCCGGAGGACGCCCCTTTATTCTTACAGCAGTAAAAGGTGAAGAAATCAATCCTGATGAGGTTTTTCTAACAGAACCATTTATAACGCTCAACCTATCGAATAAGAAAGATAAGGTAACTTTAAAAGCCAAAGAAGGTCTTTTTAACAAAACTAAGAAATGTCTCAACATTTCGGGAGCCGTTGTTATGAAACATACCAATGGACTGACGATGAGGACAAGCGAAGCCTTTATAAAATTTGAAGAAGGTGAAGCAGAAGGACATTCTCCAGTTGAAGGAGAGACGGATAATGCTATAATCAACGCGCAAGGGTTTAAAATCCTAAATCAAGGAGAGCAGATTATATTTACTGGTCAATCACAGTTAACGATCAATACCTCGCGATGAATATAATTCTCTTTATTGTTATTCTCATGACAACATGTAATGCTGCAGCCCCTCAAGCAGAGAAGGTTGTTATCACTGCAGATGAAATGCAATACCAAACAAAAGAAAATATTTCTATTGCAAAGGGAAATGCACGAGCAGAAAGCGGGGAAGGTGCTCTTAAAAAGATTTTAGTTGGGGACGTACTCACAGGCTATTTTGAGAAAAAATCATCTGAAACCACCGCCAATTCCGAAGTAACGCAATCAAAATTGATAAAGATTGAAGCCAAAGGAAATGTTGTCTTAACAAAAGGTGACACCTTGGTTCAAGCAGATCATTGTATCTATAATATTGAAAAAGAAAACGCAGTTTGCTCCACCACCTCAGGAAAAGTTGTTAAGATAACCCATCTTAATCATCAGTTGCGGGGCTATAAAATCGAGATTGATCTTAAGACAGAACAGTATAGCCTTCTACCAGATTCAACAATGAAGAAGCCAAGAGTTATGGCTTTAATCTCTACCGATAAGAAAAGTCAATAATATGTTACCTGAATCTCACATTCCTCATACAGGCCTAGTTGCACAAAGACTCAGTAAAACCCTTGGGAAACGTCCCATTTTGAAAGGGGTTGATATATCCTTACAGCGAGGCGAAGCTGTTGGGCTCTTAGGCCCGAATGGCGCAGGTAAGACGACATGTTTTTCGATTATCACGGGGCTTCTAACCACAGACATAGGGAAAATTTGGCTAGATGGTGCGGACATCACTCCTTTACCCATGTATCAACGTGCGCATCTTGGCATTGGTTATCTCCCGCAAGATGCATCTATCTTTCGTGGATTAACAGTTGAGCAAAACATTAAGGCAGCGCTCGAGCTTGTGAAATTCGATATCGACAAACGCAATGAACGACTTGACATGCTTTTAAATGAATTTTCAATTAGCCATTTACGTCAATCCAGTGCCTTATCGCTTTCTGGTGGAGAGCGTCGCCGCGTAGAAATCGCGCGTGCCTTAGCAACAGCTCCTAAGTTCTTGCTTCTCGATGAACCACTCGCGGGCATTGATCCTATTGCTATGGGGGAAATTCGTGAATTAATCTTAAGACTAAAGGGCTTTGGCATTGGTATTCTCATTACAGATCACAATGTGCGTGAGACTCTCGAGATTGTAGATCGCGCTTATATCCTAGCCAATGGTGAAGTTTTAATGGAAGGCACACCAGAAGACATAATCTCTCACAAAGATGTCCGACGTGTTTACTTAGGTGAACGATTTAGTTTGTAAGAATGAGTTAATCCCAATCATCAGGATCTTCATCGGAATCTGAGCTAGAATCTTCACCATCATCGAGCATTGCTCTTCTTTGCAGTATTTCGGCTATAGGAATCTGATTATTAATTTCGCTAATTGTTCCTTCTTTCTCTTTAATTGCTATCTCTTTACCTTCAAGTAGCTTTGTTTTACTTAAAACCTTCTTTTCTATTTTTTCTTTTTCTGTATCATCCATAGCCGATTGCTTAGCAACTATAAGATTTTGAATTTCCAACCGAAGTCTTTCTATTTGCAAGCTAAGCTTTGCGAGCTCTCCTTCTACTTCAATTTTCAGTTCTTTTAGTTCTTCGAGTCTCATATGTTTTATGTTTGCAGCAATCCCTCTAGTTATACTTTTACGCAAAGCACCTCCAGAAGTAGCAGTTCTGATGTCTCCCAAAATACTGCCTGTCCCCCCAAGCCTCAATGATTTTTCAGGAGGTGCTAATGCTGGGCCTGACGCCATAGCTGATTTTATTATCGGAGATGGCCCTACTACTACTGCTGCTGAAGATAGATCGACAGATTTCGATGAGTGAACTGCGATAGGTGGCGGTGGTTCTACTCTTATCATTAGCGCTGCATCCAATTTAGCAGTAGAATCTACGGGGACTAAAACCTCTTTTGAATCAACAACAGGAGATGCACTAGATACAGACGCCTCTATACGAGGAGATGATGCTAAAGAGGAAAGTGATTTTGCTGATTCTTCTTTTGTTTTAGCTATTAATAGTCTTCTTTCTTTAGTTTTTTCACTAACAGCCTCGCTTTTGGTTCTTATTGCATTTTGTTTGGATATAGTTTGACGTTGTATTGCCTCTAGCTTTTTATCACCTTCAACCAGACCTACTTTGGACATTTCTAACTCTGCAAGATCTAAACGCAATTTTGTAATTTGAGTCTCTAAATTTTGAATTTCCTCAAGAAGACTGTCTTCGGTTATCACAGAAACTGAAATTCCCATGGTAGAGCCTCTTTTTGTCAATAAATCTATAATCTGTGGATTAATTGTTTTCTTCTTAAGCTCTTTAATTAGAAAATTAACAATCTTAAGATAATCAACTGCTTGCTTTATTTCCGTTTCGTCAGTACCAGCTGAAATCTTAGTAAGTTCTTCTTTATAAGCTTGTAATTTTGCAATTTTTTCATCTTTGCTATCTGCACTCTCTATGCTGAGGTCTTTTCCTATTTTTTTGATTGCTGATAAATTAAACATGCTTTTCAGATCAATTTCTGGTTGGGTCGCACTTACATTAGCAGTTGATGATGGACCTCCCGTTTTATTCAATGCATTAGCCTTTCCAGCCAAAAGCCCTCCCAATCCTCCTATAGGCCCGACACCTCCTCCTACACCTGCTGCCTGAGAACGAGTCAGTACATCAATCTGCCGAGCACGAGCTTGCTCATTTCCCTCTGTTTGTGTAAAAAGCTGCATACGCTTAAGTTTTTTACGATTTTCTTCATTCAAATGTGCAATATCTGCAGGCACATCACTGCTTGGTACGCTTGATGTAGTTTCTGTTGATGGTGAAGGAGATGGATTTGCAGATAAATTTGATGAGCTAGATGCTCTTGTTGTTACACCAGATCCCAATCCACTTCCTGCTCCGTGGCTATAATCAACAACAGCATTACCATCTAACATTAAACCATCAACATTTAAACTGGCACTATGGTAAGCGTTCGTAAACTTATAGCTTGCCAGAAGCTGAGATATTCCATCCTTATTCGCTCGTGAAAGAAGGTCCTTCAAAGATTGAGATAATACTCCAGTTAGAATATAATCTTCAGCAAGGCCTTTTAAATAATCTTGAACGCGCTCTGGCAAAGTGAAAATATTGTCGTTTTTCTGTGAGAGTTTTGTTGCCACATAAACAACCATCAAAATTCCATAATGATGAGCCCTATCTTGTCTTGTTTTTTCAGAAAGACCCGGGCTATTTATAAACATTTGGTTTTTTTCTAAAATCTTTCGTAAAAAAAGATTATCAGCTTCTGTGCTGTTTAAAGCGGCATGAACGGCAATATAAACAATGTTGCTAAGTTGGATAGGAGTTGCAGGTCTATCCGAAAAACCTTGAGATCCGCCTAAAATCTCATAAATTTTTTCGTGATAATTAGGAACCGTTCTCTCATGAGTATATGCCTTAAGAAGACTATCATAAGCATTTAAATGATCAGGAGTTGAAGCTGCTTCGCAAAAACTAAGCAGTGAAATGCTCATAAATAAAGACAGCCATTTGATGCTCATTGTTAATACGTATTCCTAGATATTTCTTTTAATTTAAGTTTTTCACACAAAAGTTAAAATTTAATTAATAATTTACCAGACCTCAAAAAACCAAAAGTCAGGCATATGATCCGATACAAAAATAATCTGTTAAAACACTGTCATATCGAGTAGTATCTAACGTGCAGTAGTGAGCTGCTTTAAAGCAAATAAGAGTTTTAAGGAAACATCATGACAATAATAATCACCGGAAAACATTTAGAAATTGGGGAATCTTTAAAAACCCATATCGAGACTGAATTAACGTCTATTGTTAGCCGTTACATGGGAGAAATACTCGAAGCTCAAGTTGTTGTTGGCAAAGAAAATCACATTTTTAGAACTGACATTTCTGTTCACATTAGTAAGAATTTTGTTGTGCATTGCCATGGCCAAGATACGGATCCATACAAAAGCGCAATTAATGCTCTAGAAAAACTAGAGTCACGCATTTCTCGTTATAAAAAACGACTCAATGACCGTAGACGCCACAGAGATCATCATGATCATGCGCCAATGCAAGCACAGCAGTATGTCCTTCATGGGGAGAATGAAGATGCAGGAGAAGACGTACCGTTGATTATTGCAGAGATGGCTAGTGAAATCCCAACACTAACTGTTAGCGAAGCCGTTATGAAAATGGATTTGGCAGATGTTACTATTCTGATGTTCCGCAATGCTGGTAATGGACAGTTTAACGTAGTTCATCGCCGCACTGATGGTCACGTTGGTTGGATTGATCCAACACACCCTGTGTAATTTAAAGGCGTTTTGAAAGCCAAATCGCCAATCGAGAAGCTGACTTAATTGCTGTTGTTAAAAACGCATATCCGTTAGCTTCTCGCCCACCCTGCTCTATCGCAATGTCTTTATGATGAATTTCATCATCACGGCAAGTTCTTATGGTATCGATAAGCTCACCAGAAGGCACCTCAATCTCCAATAAACTCAATTGATCTTGATAATGCTCATCTATAACTTCCTCAACAGCAATTGTACATGCATAGGCCGCTTCTCTCCCTAAAAGAGCAGTTGCGACACCCAGTGCATAACCAGCAACATGCCATACTGGCTGCAGCAATGTAGGCCTTACTTGATGCTCAATGATGAGACGATTAAATTTTTCTAAATGATCCTGTTCTTGAATTGCCATGGTCTTTAGAATATCAAGATCTTCTTTGTTTTTAAGAACTGCCATTTGACCGGCATAAATCCGCGTGGCTCCATGCTCTCCTGCCTGGTTTACTCGGATCATGGCCTTTTGTTTAGGAGTTAGTTGATTTTTGTACAAAGTATCCAAATATCCCAGTAAGCCCCATAAACACCAATAAGTTCCAAATTGTAGCAGAGATTCCAAAGACTCGCCAACTCACCTCGTCACAACGCACTACGGGAGCATTGGAAAGCTTCTGCCGTAAAATCTCTACCTTCTGTTGAGTTGTCATCTTATCGCTTAAAGAAAGATTAAAACTGCCACTACAGCTTTCTAAACCTTTCCACCAATGACTTTCTACTCCAACATGATAAAAACTAAGGGCGGCTCCCACAGTTAAAGCAATAAGTTGCAGGTAAATTATTTTTCTATTCTTGATAAAACAATTTAAGACGCTTAGTCCTGCTAAAACTCCGTAAACATAACGTTCATAAATGCATAAAGAACAGGGAAGAATAGAGAATTTATACTCAGCAATAAATGCAATGAGCAAAAGAAAAGTGGAAATTGTTCCAAGTGCCAACGAAATAAAATGCAAAGAGATTTTTTGCATAATCTTTTTAGCCTAGATACTTAAGCATTATAAAACCAAGTATAATAGCTCCTAAAGAAGCTGTTAGAACCCAAGGAAGGTAACGTTCAATAAATTCACGTGCCCAGGGGCCGAATCGCCATAAAATGCCTGCAACAAGGTAGAAACGTAGAGAGCGTGCAACTAATGACGCGACAAAAAACTCAACTAAGTTAAAGTGCAAAGCCCCACTCGCAATGGTCAAGATTTTAAAAGGAATTGGTGTTAACCCTTTTAAGCAGATAAGCAAAAAGCCCCACTGCCTAAAGTTTTCTTTAACTGCCTCATAGGCAGAGCTGCAATTATAAAAATCAATAATCCAATTCCCAATACTCGCAAATAAGTAATAACCAATCGCATATCCTAACAATCCACCAACAACAGAGGTAATTGTACAAATGAATGCCAATCTCCAAGCGCGAGTTTTATCCTTCAGAATCATAGGAATCAAGAGAATGTCAGGTGGAAGAGGAAAAAATGAGCTTTCCATAAATGAAACTGAGCCTAAAACCCAAACAGCCTTTGGATTATCAGCACTTTCCATTATTCGTTGATAACAGCGTCGCAACCAGTTTTTATTACTCACAGAACTATGTACCCTTTTTACTTACGAAATAGCAAAGACCCAAGACCTTGTCATAGAGATCTTCAGGTGATTACCGGATAAAACCCGGGAAGGAGATCTTTAAGAGCAGGGCCAAGCAGCTTCGAAAAACTTAACATCGAACCTAAAAGATTACAATTCCGTTTTCTTTTATAAATGCTTAAAACCAATGCGCAGGTAATCATAACCGCTAAAAAGAGTCATCACAGCAGCAACCCATAACATTCCCTCGCCCACCATCAACATTGATTGGCCAAAACTTGCATCAGCCAGCAATAATAAACTGATCGCAATCATTTGAATGGCTGTCTTAAACTGAGCAAGCCTTGTTACCGGAACAGTTACGTTGAAATCACTGAGGAACTCTCTAAGGCCAGAAACCATAATTTCACGACATAAGATCACAATGGCTGGCAATAGTGAGTATGTGCTGATTCGGCCAAATCCTGCCAAAAGTAATAAAGTAGAAGCAACTAATAATTTATCCGCAATTGGATCCAAGAACTGGCCAAGCCTCGTTGTTTGAGACCAAGCACGAGCGACATATCCATCAAGAAAATCTGTTAAACAAGCACTGATAAAAACAATGGCTGCAATCCATCGCCCTAGGGATGTTTGTGTGTAAAACGACGCCACTAATATTGGTATTAAGGCAATGCGACCAAAAGTTAAAAGATTAGGTAGCGTTGAAATGATCATTTGTTATTCCATGTTATTTCTACTGCTCGTGAAAATACTGATAAACTTTTTTTGCAACTAACTTATTAATTCCACTGACAAGTTGTAAATCTTGTAGTGCTGCTCTAGCAACAGCCTGAGCGGAACCGAAATGTTGCAACAATAGCTTCTTACGAGTTTTCCCAATACCACCAATATCATCAAGAATCGATTTTGTTAAGACCTTTTGACGTTTTCCTCGATGAGCGCCAATCGCAAATCGATGAGCTTCATCTCGTAAACGTTGTAGAAAATGGAGCGTAGGGCTGTTTTCACTAAGAGAGAAAGGTTCATCTTGCCCCCTCATAAAAAAACGCTCCTTTCCCGCATTTCTCTCTGGTCCTTTAGCTATCGCCGCTAAAGGAATGTGATCTAAATTCATCTCTTTCAAGATTTCAAATGCAGCGTTCAATTGACCTAATCCTCCATCTAACAAGATAAGATCAGGAATTGACCATTGCTCTTCATCTATATGAGAGAATCGTCGTTGCATGACCTCTCGCATCATGGCGTAATCATCACCGCCGTCTGGACGAGAGGCTGTTTCAGCCCCCTTCATAGCAAATTTACGATATGATTTTTTATCGAACCCTTGCTGTGTTGCAACCACCATCACACCGTAAGGATGAGTTCCTTGCAAATGACTGTTATCATAAGCTTCAATTCGCATCGGGCGTTTACTTAGTTTAAAAACCTCTGTGATTTCATTAAACACCTTGGTGAGGCTTGCCGTCTCAGAAAGACGACGCGTCAGGGATTCACGGGCATTATTTAAGGCATGATCTACGAGCTCGTGCTTAATTCCCTTTTTGGGGACCTCCCAAATGGTTTTAACTTTATGCTGCTCTCGTAAAGCCGTTTCGATCAAAGACAATTCATTTGGCTCGTGACTCATGAGCACCAATGGCGGCGGTGAACGCTCTTGGTAAAATTGGTTAATAAAAGCGCTTATATTAGCTTCTGCCGAAACATCATCACCATGCACAAGAAAAAAGGATTCGGTCCCATAATTTTTCCCCTGGCGAAAAAGAAAGATTTGAACACAATGTTGACCTCCAAGACTTTCTAGAGAGATAATGTCTGCATCTACTATGCCTTTACCTTGTACATTAATACGCTGGTGCGATTGAATCTGAGTCAGTTGGCGAATACGATCTCGGTAAACAGCAGCTTCTTCAAAAGCCATTTCTTCACTAGCTTGATGCATTTTTTCCGCTAGAGATTGTTGGACTTGGTCGGTCTTTCCTTGAAGGAAAGACTGGGATTGTTTCACTAATTGATCATAATCTTCAATTGATATTTTATTCACACACGGTGCACTACAACGCTTTATATGATACTGCAAACAGGGACGGCTTCGATTTTTAAAATAGCTATCAGTACAGCTTCGTAGCTGAAAAATTTTATAAAGGGTCAATAGAGTTTCATCTACCGCAGAAGGCGACGCAAAGGGGCCGTAATACTGACCTTTAATTGTCTGAGCTCCCCTATGCTTCATCAAACGCGGAAAATCATGACCGCTCGTTAGCAAAATATAAGGAAAAGATTTATCATCCTTTAAAAGGATGTTGTAGCGAGGTTGAAATTTTTTAATTAAGTTGCTCTCAAGCAAAAGAGCTTCTGTTTCCGTGTGCGTCGTGATCACTTCCATGGATTTCGTTTGAGAAACCATGCGCTGCAAGCGATTAGGTAACTTGGAAATCAGTGTATACGCAACAACACGCTTTTTAAGGTTCTTTGCCTTACCCACATAAAGAACCACGCCGTCCTGATTTATCATATGATAAACCCCAGGTTGGTCAGGTAGGGTTTTAACAAATGTCTGAATAACTTTCGCACCTTCTAGCAAAAAGGTAGCGATGTTTTCTAATTCATCACTGTCAACTGAGTTATCAAGATCATTATCCATGAATGGCATTATAAACCTATTTTATTCAAAAAAAAGGGAGTCATAAGACTCCCTCTCTTTTTTTTAGGAAAAAACCTAAGTTTAGTAGCCTTCGCGATCCATACGCTTACGCATTAACTTGCGATAACGGCGGACTGCTTCAGACTGCTCACGAGCACGCTTTTCAGAAGGCTTTTCAAAATGACGTCTTAACTTCATTTCTCTATACACACCTTCTCTTTGCATCTTTTTCTTTAATGCACGCAAGGCCTGATCGACATTATTATCTCGAACGACAACTTCCACTTGTTTCTTCAACCCCTTCCTAGTGTTTATGAAAACTTCTCCCAACGAAAGAATGTTAGAAGAGCTATATTAATACCACCTATGAAACTCTTTTTCAAGAAGGAGTTTCATCTCTATTCTTTGTTTAAAATATGAGACTGAATAATTTCTTCCACATCTTGGATAGATTGTGGACTAAACCACTTTCCCTCGGGATAAATAACAAGCGCAGGCCCTGTACTGCACTGATCTAAGCATCCAGATTTATTAATGCGGATATTTTCAACACCAAGTTCTTTCACACGTGCCTTCATATAAGCCAGAAGCTCGCCAGAGCCTTTTGACATGCAGCACCCAAGCGGATGTCCCTCAGGGCGTTGATTTTGACAAACAAAAACATGGAAATCGTATGCTGGCATTTTTTCTATCCTTTAATTTTTTGATAAAGATAGAAGAGGTAATGCAAAGTTGCAAGCTAGGCATTTGACAACCCTACGTAAAAGTAATACCATTACTAGTAATACCGCCTTATTTGGAGATTAGCGATGCAAATTACATCAAAAGGTCAAGTTACAATTCCTCAAAATATTCGTGAAAAATTTGGATTTTTACCGCACACTGAAGTTGAGTTTATTGAAGAAAATGGCAACATCATTATGCGCAAAGTTACAGGCGGCTCAACAAGGGTTAGCCAATTTTTAGACCAAATTCGCGGTCGTTATAAATCGACTTTATCTACAGACGAAATCATGAAATTAACACGTGGTTAATGCTATGTCTTCTTACGCCTTGTTGGATACAAATGTTATTTTAGATGTTTTGAACAATGACAAAATCTGGGGACCATGGTCTATTGCAACTCTGAAACACTATAGTGAACGTTATCATCTGGCGATTAACCCTATTATATATGCTGAACTTTCAGTAGGATATAAAAAGATGGAAGATCTGGACGAAGCCTTGGGTTTTTGTGAAAGACTACCTTTACCATACGAGGCTGGTTTTCTTGCTGGCAAAGTTTTTTTAAATTATCGAAAGAACAACGGAGACAGGAAAACCCCACTACCAGATTTTTATATTGGAGCTCATGCTGTGCTTCTTAAAATGCCTTTAATTACTCGTGATGCAAGGTATTACCAAACTTATTTTCCTACCCTTAAACTCGTTAAACCTGATATACACTGAATAAGTAAAAAATATGTTTCGTAAATTTTCTTCTTGGCTTGATGAGTATGGTGGCACGCATGCTAAAAAAGACCGCTATCGTCACAGAAATGGTGATTACGAAGAAAGCTGTGAAGCTAAAGGATGCACGTCTAGCGGCATCCATAGAGCCCCTAAAAGCACATCGACCTCAGGTTATGCTGACACCAATGAATGGCACTGGTTTTGCTTAGAACATGTTCGGCAATACAATGCGAAATGGAATTACTATGATCAGATGGGTGAAACGGAAATCAATCAAGAATGGTACAGCGACATGAGTTGGCAACGCCCCAGTTGGTCGTTTGGAAACTCACCCGCCAAACAACCTGTTTTTGAGGATCCCTTTGGTCTTTTTACCGAAAACCTGAAACAGTCTACAAAAATGCCTGAGCAGCATACCCCGCAATCTGAAGAGATGCAGGCTCTCGCGCTTTTGGGAATGGGTTATCCTTATACACAGCAGGACTTGCGCCATAAATACCATGCGTTGGTAAAGAAATTTCATCCAGATCTTAATAGTGGATGCAAAGAATCAGAAGAGAGAATCAAACAAATTAATCAGGCCTATCACGTGCTGAAGAAGTAGCTTCAAACGCCAACTCAGGATTAAAATGATAAAAAAACATTTAAAACCAAGGCACTATAAAATCAGAAAATGTTTAACTGGATGGCCACGCACTTGTGGTGCTCGCCATGACGGCGGCGAGAGTGTAAGTTCGATAAATTACAAATACTCACTGTCAACATTGGCGGCAGTCACCATTATTATACTCACACTCCCGTCATGGCGAGCACTGCAGGTGCGTGGCCATCCAGAAAATAGTCTTTCTTTAAAACAGTATCTATATCATCATGACGGCGCAACGGTTATAAAATCTAATCCCGAATTGGGGTTTTAACTATCTTGAAAAATCTATACACCATTCCTCTCGGCACGCCTTTTTTGAAATCTCTGGCTAAAGGTTTGTTGAAAGATACATTAGAATCGCCGTTTGAACTGGCTAAATACTTAATTCTATTGCCAACACAGCGTGCCTGTTTAGCGTTGCAAAAAGAATTTGTTAGCCAAGCAAAAGATCGCCCTCTCTTCTTTCCGCGTATTATGGCCCTGGCTGATTTAGAAAACAGTGAATTGTTACTAAGTACAGAGGCCTCAGATCTTCCTCCCGCCATTCCTAATTGGCAGCGTCTTGGGTTATTTACACAATTGATCTTAAAGTTTTATAGGCAACAAAAATCAATCAGCCCCGCAACGGCATCTAAACTGGCTTTAGAGCTTATGAGTCTGGTTGATGAAATCGAAACGACTAATCTCGATTTCAATAATCTAAAAGATATTGTTAGCGATAATTTCTCGGCCCATTGGCAGATTACTTTAAATTTCTTGCAAATCCTAACAACACACTGGCCGCTTATTTTAGCTGAAAAGGGAATGATTGAACCGGCAAAACGTAAACGCCTCACGGCCCTCGCTCTAGCGAAACATTGGCAGAACCATCCACCCACTCACCCAATTATCATCGCTGGAACCACAGGAACAGTTCCTGCAACGGCTGAATTGATAAAAACACTTCTAAGCTGCCCCAATGGCAAAGTCATTCTGCCAGGCCTTGATAAAACCGCAAAAGATCCCGTACCAACACACCCGCAGTATACTCTGACTCAATTGCTGAACTATTTAGGAGTTGAAGCTAATGACGTTACAGAGTGGCATCCAGATGATTCAAACTTATCAACGCAGCAATTCCTAAGCGTCTGTATGGGCAATACCATACCAGAAATTCCCGTGGATTACTCTTTTCAGTCCATTGAATGCGAATCCATCCAGATTGAAGCAAAAGTTATTGCCCTGATTATGCGTCACCATCTTGAAACACCAAAGAAAACCATTACCTTAGTCACACCTAATCTTGAATTAGCACGCAGAGTTACAGCAGAGTTAGGTCGCTGGCAATTAATACCAAATACTTCACACGGTCTAGCAATACAACAATCTGTAGTCGGATCTTTTTTATTATTAACCAGTCACTTAACAAATGAAATCACTCCCAGCAATTTCTTATCGATTTTAAAGCATCCTCTTTGCGGTAAAGAATCAAGAGCACAGCATATCTATAATGTTAGAAAATTGGAAGTTGATGTCATTAGAGAATCAAATAAACCTTTTAAATTAGCCGACATTTTCGAAGTAGATGACTCAATGAAAGAGTGGGCTCAAGCTCTCTCTGAAAGCTTAAAACCTTTGATCAACTTGAGTCAAAACACGCCTCTCTCGATAACAACGCTTATCAATGCGCATAAGAGAGTCATTGAAGCTCTGGCGGCTCAGTATGCTTGGCAACAAGAAGATGGCATTGCAGCTAAAGACTTTTTTGACCAGCTGATTGCGAATAAAGAAATGTTTCCCTCAGTAACTGCGCAAGAGTACCCGGAATTTCTAAAATCGCTTATGTCACATGCGTCTCCCATCCACTCTCACAGAGGGATTGGCTCGCGCCTTTCAATTCTAGGTGCCTTAGAGGCTCGTTTAAATAACGCAGATGTTATGATTGTCTCTGGTCTCAATGAAGGAACGTGGCCAGCTGGCGCGGGCGTTGACCCTTGGTTTAGTCAATCAATGCGAAAGGCCTTTGGTTTGCCACCACTCGAGAGAAAAATTGGACTTTCGGGACATGATTTTTGCAGCACTTTTTCTGCAAGTGAGGTTTATCTAACGCGATCAAACAGTCAAAACGGATCGCCAACCTTGCCATCGCGCTGGTGGCAACGTGTTCATCTTTTTGCGAAGAGCAAGCTAGAGAGCACACAATGGCTTCACTGGGCTCAGCAGCTTGACGCAACACATTCTCTTAGCCAAAAACGAACACTACCACCCTGCCCACGCCCACCTGTTGCAGCACGGCCAAAAAAACTTTCCGTCACCGCAGTTGAAAAACTTATGCGTGATCCCTATTCAATTTATGCACGTTATATTCTCAATCTAAAACCACTGAACCCTTTGCAAATCCAGCTTAGTGGTGCAAATCGTGGTCAGCTTATTCATCATGCTCTTGATCTTTTTGCAAAAGGAAATGACCGTACCCTAGAGGCATTGCTTGACTGTGGACGAAAGGCCTTTCGCGATTATAGCAATGACCCTATCGTTTATAGCTTTTGGTGGCCAAGATTTGAGAGAATCGCAATCTACGTCATGGAGAACTTAACGACAGAAAGAATCGTTAGTGAAGCAATAGGAGAAATCACCATTTCAGTTGGAAATATTGAATTTAATCTTAGCGCAATTGCCGACCGAATCGATCTAACTTCAGAAGATAGTCTTAGAATAATTGATTATAAAACAGGCTCAGCGCCCTCGCAAAAAGATGCTCTTAATGGATATTCACCTCAGCTTCCGCTTGAAGGACTAATTGCTTCCTATGGCGGTTTTGGAAACTCTATTACAAATGTTAGTGACTTAAGCTTCTGGGTTTTGACCGGCGGAGAGCCAGCTGGAGAAATTGTTTCTTTAAATAGCGCTGAAGTTATTGAAAATGCTGAAATTGGATTTAAAAGCCTGATCGAAGCTTTCAATGATCCTGAAACGCCATATCTGGCCTGCCCGACCCCCAACAAGGCTCCGGTGTATAATGATTATACTCACCTTGAGCGCCTATGGGAGTGGATGATTTGATTGAAGCATGCCTAGAGCAACAACGTTTAGCAGCATATCCTAAAGCAAGCGCTTGGGTATCTGCCTCTGCTGGCACGGGTAAAACCAAAGTCTTAATTGATCGCATTTTACAGCTTCTTTTAATGAATGCGACGCCTGAACGTATTTTATGCATCACCTTTACAAAAGCAGCAGCTGCAGAAATGCTGAACCGACTCATGCATCGCCTAGAAAAATGGATGCTTTGCAGCGAGGCTGAGCTTATATCAGATCTTGAGCACTTTGGCCCTTGCTCAGACGATCTTATTAAGCAAGCACGCCAATTGTTTTTTCAAACCCTTGAGACAGGTATTCAGATTCAAACAATTCATAGTTTCTGCCAAAGCTTGCTCA
Organism: Holosporales bacterium; assembly: GCA_947449005.1. Lineage (GTDB taxonomy): Bacteria > Pseudomonadota > Alphaproteobacteria > Paracaedibacterales > CANFPP01 > CANFPP01. The sequence goes on from CANFPP010000010.1 coordinate 46,339, forward strand.
GCAAATTCCCTCTAGAAGCTGGAATTCCCGTTGGCTTTAGAATTATTGAAGATGTCGAAGCGGATCAATTGCTTTTAAAAGCACAAAACCAAATCCTGCAAAAAGCTAAAGAAGATTCATTATTGATTGAAAGCCTTAATGTTCTTATCCCCTACTTCTCAGACCAACGCTTTCTTGAGTTGATTGGCCACTTAAGAGAAAATCGCAATAAATTCACGCAAATATTTGAACAACATAAAACCAGAGAAGAGTTTGTGGATGATACAAATCATTTTCTAGATGTTTTTAGCACAATTAGCGAACCTGATAGACAAAAACTTACCCAAGCTTGTCAGTTCATGATTGATGAAGGTATCAAGGGCGGAGACTCAATTGCAGGGTGGCTCGTACAGGAAAGTGATTTCTCAAGTTATCAAAATGTATTTCTAACAAGAGAAGGAGAAATTCGAAAAATCCTCCTCAAAAAAGAAATTGCAAGCAAGCATCCTGATATATTAGAAACATTAAAATTTGAAGCAGAACGGGTTTATCATATTAGCCAAAGGCAAAAAGCCGAAGTCATCGCAAATAAAACAACTGCATTTCTAACCATTGCCGAGAAAATCCTCAAAAGATACCAAGTCCTAAAAGAGAATTATGGTGCCCTTGATTATGATGATCTTATCAATTACACAAAACGACTTTTGGGAGAGCCTGGCCTTTGCGAATGGGTCCTCTATAAGTTAGATAATACAATAGATCATATTCTTATTGATGAGGCTCAGGATACAAACTTTGATCAATGGCAAATCATTACTTCTCTTACTAAAGATTTTTTCATCTCGAATAAGTCGGGGCAAACTTTATTTGTAGTTGGAGATGCAAAGCAATCCATATACAGTTTTCAAGACGCAAGACCGCAGCAATTCATAAACCTTAAAAGCCACTTTTCAGAAGAAGCAAAACACGTTCAGCATCCATTTCACAGCATTGATCTAACTTTATCATTTCGCTCTACTGCCGCAGTGCTTGATATTGTTGATGAAGTCTTTAAAGACAGCAGCCTTCAGGCAAAACATACAGCCTTTCGTTCAAAATCCCCAGGGATTGCTGAGCTCTGGCCCGTTATAAAAAAAGAAGAGGCAGAAGACAAAGACGAATCCCCTTGGCCACTTCCTATTATCCAACAACAAACCAACACCAATCACTCACTTTTGGCCCAAAGTATTGTTGATAAAATCAAGATATGGCTAAGCTCAAATGAGATTTTATCAGCAACCAACGACTTCATTCAACCTCAAGACATTCTGATTCTGGTTAGAAAACGCTCAAAGCTCGTCACGAACCTTATTCAGTTACTAAAGCAAGAAAAAATACCAGTGGCAGGTGCAGATCGCCTCATTCTCAATGAACACATTGCTATTATGGATTTGCTGGCCTTGGGACAGTTTTTAATCTTGCCGCAAGATGACCTCACCCTTGCTTGTCTGTTAAAAAGCTCTTTAATTGGCCTTGATGAAGAATCTCTATTCGATATCGCCTATGGACGGCCTGGCAGTTTATGGTCAGCTCTCAAAGAAAAACCTAAATATCAAGAAATATATAATTTCTTAAAAGAAATGCTAGGTCTTGCTGACTTAAAGCCAACATTTGAACTTTTCAATTATATTTTATCGACCTTAGGCGGACGTTCTCGTTTCGTTCAACAGCTTGGCGACGAAGTGAATGATGTGTTAGATGAATTCTTATCAGAGGCGCTAGCGTATGATTCGGCGAATCCTCCGTCACTGCAAGGCTTCATTCACTATATTCAACAACAGCCTCTTGAGATTAAACGCGCATTAACGCATAAGAACCAAGTACGGATCATGACGATTCATGGATCCAAAGGTCTGCAATCTCCTATTGTCATTTTAGCAGACACAACTGACACACCTTCCAATAACAAAGATGGTCTTTTATGGCAGTTTGACGAGCACGAACAGGCGGTCAGGCTTTTCCTCTCACCCAGTAGTGGGGAAGATTGCAAAGCAACAAGACAGCTAAAAGCAGAACAGCTGCAAAAAACACGTGATGAACATGCGCGTCTTCTCTACGTTGCCCTAACGCGTGCCCAGGATCGGCTTTATGTTTGTGGTTCCCAAACAACAAAGGAACTAAAGGATGAGTGTTGGTATAGCCAAATCGAAAGAGCTATACAGCGCATTGGTGAGTATGATGATGAGAGTGGAATATGGCGCTATCAACCACTTGCGACTCAAGCAATTAAAGAACGTCTTGCAGAAACTATTGAGACCAATCCTTTGCCTAATTGGGCACTCGATCCATATCGTGAAGAAAAAGAACAATCTAACAAGGCTGCCGATATATCAACAGATGCCTCTGTTCGAGGCATCCTCTTGCATCGTCTTCTCGAAGTTCTACCAACTGTGAAAACCAAGGATTATCATGCCATTGCGCAAAAGATTATCAGTCAATCAAAAACACCACAGCTTATAACACCAGATGATGTTCAAAAGATTATTGATCTCTTGACGCATCCAACATTGGGTGCTCTTTTTTCATCTCATACGCTTGCAGAAGTTAATATCAGCGGAAACCTTGATGGCAAACCATTTTTAGGACGGATTGATCGACTTAGCATTCAAAATAACCACATTATGATCGTTGATTATAAAACCTCAACTAATCCGCCAAAAACCATTAAAGACATACATAATTCTCACATAAAACAGTTATCTGGTTATGCAAAAATACTAGGGGAGATCTATCAAAATCACACGCTTCAATTGTTTTTGCTCTGGACTGAAAATCTAGACTTGATGGAAGTTCCTTTAGAGTTTACCCTCATCAAATAGTCTTTTTGAAATTTACTTATTATTAGGAAAAAAAATGAGTTTAAACCAAACAACAGATGCAACTTTTGCTGCAGATGTCCTCCAATCAGAGCTTCCCGTTTTAGTTGATTTTTGGGCAGAATGGTGCGGCCCATGCAAAATGCTAATGCCAACTCTTGAAGAATTAGCCCCAACTATGGCAGGAAAAGTTAAAATCGTAAAAGTTAACATTGATGCAAATCCACAAATTCCGGCACAATTTGGTGTGCGTAGTATTCCAACACTTGTTTTGTTTAACAAGGGTGAAGCTATTTCAACAAAAGTTGGTGTGATGACCAAAACCAAACTAACTGAATGGCTCAACGCTTCAGTTTAATATACCAAATCTTGCGCTGAAGGATGCTTTTGCATTCTTTGGCGTAAATTGTTGCTTAGCTTTCTTGAGCTCGTTTAAGAATTTCTTCAACTAATCTAGTTGAAAGTCTATATCCGCTTTTTTGCAAGGCATCTAAACATTCTTGTAAGTCAGAAATAAATCCTTCTCTAAAACCAGATAAAAGTAATCCTGCTGTACCTATAATTTTTAAAGAAAGAATATTGGCAACAGCTCTGCCACGTTTTTCATCAATTAATAATGCCGCTTGCAACTCTTTTGCTAAAAGAATAGCTGCTTTTTCTCCAGCATCTAAAATTGAGAAAGTGCTTTCTAATGAAACATCGGCCATAGGAGATTTGACAAGAATATTCCCTTTTTCAACAGCCATCTTAATAGATCGAGCTCCAGGTAGCACTTCATTTATAAGACATTCCTGCAACACAATATCGGGTACAAGGATCTCTGAATACAGTTGATTTAAAAGCTGAAGTCGATCAATTTTACCTAACGCAATAAGAGGACCAGCATCACAGACAATAAGCTTAGCTCTCAATAGAAAGCTCCGCATCTAGCTCCTTTGGATCGTAATCAACGATACTAACACCAGCATCAGAAGTTAAAGATAACATTTCCTCTAATGACACATGTGCAATTTTAGCTGCTTGCCTTAAGGTAACATGCTTTTCTTCAAGCATCCTAAGTGCCAAGGATTTGTAAAGACCTAGTTGTACTAATTCTTCTGTAAAAGGCACAGCAATAAAGACAGGATGCCCTCGTTTTGTTACTATTGACAAATGACCCTGTTCAGCATCACGAATGAGTGCACCTGGGCGTTCACGCAGATCTCTAACATTAAAAACATCCATTAATCACCTCACATGCACTATCAATTGATGGTACATCATAGCATATAAGCTTTATATTTTAAATAGATCTGTCAATATATAGAAAATCGCTAGAAAAGCATAATGGTCCGCTTTAGTATAGCCATCATGACCCAAGAACCTTCTCCCTTAGAAACGCTATCAGGCATTGTTGAACGAGTTACGTTTCATAATGAAGAGAACGGTTTTTGTGTTCTGCGTCTACAGGGCAAAAAACAGAAAGAGCTTATAACCGTCATTGGGTATGTACCAATGATTGCATCAGGCGAGTTTATCCAAGCCTCAGGTGCATGGATTCATGACCGTCAGCATGGCCTACAATTTAAAGCCGAGCTTTTAAAGGTCACTCCGCCAACAACTCTTGAAGGTATTGAAAAATACCTTGGCTCTGGTTTGATCAAAGGTATTGGTCCTGTTTCAGCGAGTAAACTGGTAAAAGCTTTCGGTAAAGATGTTTTCTCAGTTATTGAAGCGCACCCAGAACGCCTGAGAGATGTTCTAAACTTAAGTGCTTCACGTTCTGAAAAGATTCTTAATGAATGGAGTGCTCAAAAAGCAATTCGCGATATCATGCTTTTTTTGCATAGTCATCAGGTTAGTACGGCTAGGGCTGTCAGGATCTATCAAACTTACGGCTTTGCTGCGATTCAAATTATCACTGAGAATCCTTATAAATTAGCAAAAGACATCAGGGGCATTGGCTTTCTAATGGCAGACAAAATTGCTCAGCAGATAGGAATTTCCAGAGAATCTATTATAAGAGCCCAAGCCGGCATTGATTATGCCTTAACAAAAGCGAAAGAAGATGGCCATTGCGGTCTGCCGCATCAACAGCTCATAGCCTCTTGCCAAGAACTTTTAGAGGTTCCCGAGCTGTTAATAGAACAAGCTCTTGCGTTAGAGCTGGAGAATAAGTCAGTTATTCAAGAATGCGTCGATGAAATAAACTGTATCTTCTTAAAACAACTTTATTATGAACAAAAGACAATTGCCGAACGGCTTGTTAACCTCAGCAAAGAAAAATTACCGTGGCCACATATTGATGCTGAAGCTGCTTTAACCTGGGTTGAACAAAGAACTCTCCTTTTGCTATCAGAAACTCAGAAGAAAGCGGTAACTCAAGCTCTTGCCTCAAAAATCCTTATTATTACTGGCGGACCAGGCGTTGGAAAAACCACGCTCGTAAATTCGATATTGAAAATCCTTCAAGCCCGAGATGTTAAAATACTTTTAGCGGCACCAACAGGAAGAGCAGCAAAAAGACTAAGTGAAAGCACAGGGGCTGAAGCAAAAACCATTCACCGCCTTTTGGAAACGAATTCTTTGGAAGGTCATTTTAACCGAGACGAAAACTTTCCACTTGATTGTGATTTATTGGTTGTTGATGAAGTTTCTATGGTTGATGTCCCTTTAATGCACGCTCTTGTAAAGGCAATGCCAAGCCATGCTGCCCTTATTCTCGTGGGTGATGTGGATCAGCTTCCATCCGTCGGGCCTGGTCAAGTTCTAAACGATCTCATTGAATCTAAGGCGTTTCCAGCCATCAGACTAACTGAGGTGTTCCGTCAAGCAGCAACGAGTCAAATTATCACGACCTCTCACCGAATCAATCAAGGACTTATGCCGGAAGAATTAGAACCTAACACTGAATCGGATTTTTACTTTATAAACGTTGAAACACCAGAAATTGCGCTGGCTAAGATCTTGGGGCTCGTTTGTGAACGAATTCCTCAGAAATTCTCCTATTCTCCTTTAACTGAGATTCAGGTTCTATCCCCCATGAACCGCGGTGTTGTTGGCACTCGAAATCTAAATATTGAATTGCAAAAGATTATAAAACCCCCAACAGAGAAAAGCATTCTGCGCTCTGGTTGGCATTTTAGTGTTGGGGACAAGGTCATGCAAACTGAGAATGATTATGACAAAGAGGTCTATAATGGTGATCTTGGAGTTATCAAAACTATTAACGCAGAAGATTCAGAAGTAACCATTACCTTTGACAAGCACGATGTACATTATAGTTTTGATGAACTCGACCAAATCGTTTTAGCCTATGCAACCACCATTCATAAATCTCAAGGATCTGAATATCCGGTTGTCGTTATTCCCCTAATGATGCAGCACTATACAATGCTGCAAAGAAATTTGATTTACACGGCCATCACACGTGGCAAGAATCTTGTCATTTTAGTCGGCCAAAAAAAAGCTCTATCCGTTGCAATTCAAAACAAGAACGACCAAAAACGCTGGTCAAACTTGAAAGAAAAAATAAAGCATTATTCTCAAATGTAATGGACTTAAATGAGTTAAATAGTAAAGTTAGTTACTCAAGTTAAAGCTTAGAACTCGTCAACTGTCCAGGATTAAAGAAAACCTTTAGTTGTACTAAAGTATATTTTTAGAGAAAAATGAGGAATACCATCCGTTTTCAAAAATTAAAGATCAAGAAATTCGCTTTCTCTGTAATTTTTAAGCTCCTTCATTTAACCTTTTTAATAATAAACTCAATGGAAGCTTCACCAATTGGAGTCAAAGTTTGATCGTATCGTTTTTGATTAAAGTGATTATTTAGATCATAACGATAAGTTGCATCAAGTAATTCAATTTTTTTTATTTCAATCTCTTGCTTTAATTCAGAAAGAAGGTTGACAATGCTAATGCTGTATTTTGTCCAAGATTTCTTTTTATAAATTGTAAAGGTGTGTTTATGGTCATCATTAAATGTGGAAGGGAAAACTCCTTGCTCGTATAAATCTTCATCAGGAACTATGCAAATCAGATATCCGCCAGGCTTTAATATTCTCACCCAATTTTCTAATGCATTTTTTGCATTGTTCATGTGCTCTAAACAATGAGAGGAATGCACAAAATTAAAAGTATTATCTTCAACAGTTTTCATAAATTCAGCATCTCCATCGGGCATATCCCAGGAACGACAAGAATTCATAAGTGGAAAAAACTCATGATATAGTGCTAATGAGTCTTGACCAGCACCAATATCAATGCCATCCCCGACTATATAGCGAGTCGCGTACCTAGAATCTTTTAGTTTATGAAAAATTGATTTACTTGATTCGTGCATAATTCTTTCACATCCTTTATGAATTACAAGAAATTTAACATTTAATTAAAGACAAAATTTACTTCACAATAAATAAATTCAATTAATAGGTTTGTCTTTAGAGCCGACTCCATTCATCCATATACTCCGCTACGCTTCGATCAAACAAACCAAAGTGTCCTCTTTTTCTAATAAATAATTCAAGGATACTATCATGATTCGGCATAGGCGCCCAATTAGGTTTATAATCTTTTGATTTGCCATCTCTTTCAAAAAGAACAGAGGTCCCTTCTAAAAAATCACCCATAGCAGGCGGTTCACAGAAATTCTGAGCAAGAGTAAAATCTTGTTCTACTATCTCTCTCTTTGACATCTGAGGACCACGTCGTATCATTTCAAATGCTACAGCTGATGCTGTTGGAGAGTTCCTTTGGAGCTTTTCTAAACACTTTTGCGCTTCAGGCAATGAAGAATGCTTAAGAGCATCAAAAATTCCTGCTAACGTTTGTCTAGAAAAAGCCTCCTCCAGAACAGGAGGTAAAAAAGAAGATGGGATATGATAAGAATTGCTTTTAACAAGCCCAACTTGCCGAGCTTCATCACTCGTAATTTTTGCTCCAGTCAAAGCCAAATACAAAGCAACTGGCCGAGGTAATCTGTTATAGAAACACAAGGCTCCAGAATCTGGAAAAAGTCCGATAGATGTTTCTGGGGTAGAAAAAACTGCTTTCCTTTCCACCAAGCAAGCCCCTGCATGCATTGCAAGAGACATACCAGCACCCACAGCAGAACCTTCAACTTCAGCAATTGTTGGTTTAGAAAAGTGAACTAAACTATCTACTAAACGATAGGCTAAAGCAAAAGTAAGAACAGCTCTTTTCTGATTGTACTCTAAAAGTGGATCTATAATAGAAGGAATATCCCCTCCGGCACTAAAAACAGTAGATGAAGAAGATTTAATCACAACCTCCTTAATGCTACTTTCCGTCTCACAATAATTTAATATATTATACATATCAAAAGCCATCGGAGCCGTAATTGCATTGCGAACATCAGGTCTATTAAGAGTCATTTTAGCCTGTGGGTCAGGGAAAAAGTAGACATGTCCAGAAACAAGCTTGGGAAATTCATGGAAATCTCTTGATGGAGTCAAAAGTGGAAAAAATCTTTTTGTTACGTTAGAAATTGAGTCCTTCAGAGCAGGCCTTAATAGACCAGCCGCCTCTCCAGATGAAATGCTCGCAACACCGCAAAAAACTAAAACAAGAATATTTTTGAAAACCATTTTTAACTAGAGCCTTAATGTTCAAACTGCAGTGATAATACACTTATCACCTCAACCTTGTGAAGTCTTCTATAATTTTAATTATATTTAACATAAATTTTTATCAGCCCTTTAGAGATACTGCACTGTGTCTAAAAAGAACTCCCATTACAAAATTTTGGAGAAAGTTGTAATAGGTTAGTTGTAATAGGTTAAGTGAGTTAGACAACAGCGGATATTATTCAAGCCAAAGCTTGGAATTCGCCAACTGTCCAAAATGACAACTGTGTAGAAGCAGAGTTTCAGCTATTTCTGCTGTCAGCCTCGCGAAGGCATGGATCCAGAAAAACATAAAAAAACACAGTGTATTAAGAGGATTTTTGAACAGCCTGGATTCCCGTCTTCTCAAGAATGACGGATGGAGGGAGCGAGTAATATGTGAAGATAAAGTTCACAATCAATAGAAATTATAAATTAACAACATGTAGAAAAATTAACGTGTATTAAAACCATAATTTATTACAGTAAATGAGTAGTTGTTTGTAGCATGTTTCAAATGATTTATTAAGTAATACCTCAAACATATCAACTGCAGCATCCTTAAGCCACACACTCTACCCCTCCAGCTTTGTGAAATCTCCAATAGCTTGAATTTTATCGAGCATAAGTTGTAGTAAAGCTAGGCGATTATTGCGTATTTTTTCATCATCACAATTAACAGTTACAGTATCAAAGAAATTATCA
>CANFPP010000011.1 GCA_947449005.1 Holosporales bacterium
AACTTAAAAGATATGACGCAAGAAGATTTTGATGAAACAATTTTAAACTACAATGAAACTCCGAGAAAGAAACTGATGTGGAAAACTCCTCTTCAGGTCTTTAACGAAAATTTACTCCGTGTTGCACTTCCAGCTTGAATGTGGCAGGCTATAAAACCAAACATGTTTTCATGAGTAAAAGAGAATTGTTGCGCTGGTTATTAGCTAAAGTTATAGTGCTTTGAGATCGGAACGTAGCGCAGCCTGGTAGCGCACTATTCTGGGGGGATAGGGGTCATGGGTTCAAATCCCGTCGTTCCGACCACATACACTATTTATTAAAGTTTGACCTTATGAGCACAGCATGTCTGTTAGGGTATACAACTGTCCCTAATATGGAAAAGGCGAAAGAGATCGCCGATATCTTAGTTGCAGAAAAGATGGCTGCTTGCGTAAATATTATTGGTGGTGTGGAGTCTGTCTACTATTGGCAAGATCAACTTCATCATGACTCAGAGGTCTGCCTTTTTATTAAAACGACACAGCAATGTTGGGATAAAGTTGTATCGCGTATTTGCGAACTACATCCATATGAATGCCCTGCTATCTTGGCTTTACCTTTGCAAGGTGGCTATGCGCCCTATCTAAAGTGGATTCAAGGTCAGTTGTGAGGTTGGTGCGTCCTAGAGGATTCGAACCTCTGACCTACGGCTTAGAAGGCCGCCGCTCTATCCAGCTGAGCTAAGGACGCGCTCATTCAAGAAAGTACCTGGACTCATCCTTTGAAGCAACAAATATTTTTATTTAAGAAAGAATCTTTATGAAAGCAATTAAATTAACCCCAACTTTATATCAATATTGTTTGGAAAATTCCCTATGTGAGCCAGAAGTTTTGCGCCAATTGCGTTTAGCCACAGAGAAAATGCCTGAAGCACAAATGCAAATTTCTCCTGATCAAGGTCAGTTCATGCAATTCTTAATAAAGGTTATGAATGCAAAGACTGTTTTAGAAATTGGCACGTATACGGGCTATAGTGCTCTTTCTTTTGCGCTTGCTTTGCCAGATGATGGAAAAGTTGTGACTTGTGATAGGAATCTTGAGTGGACAAAAGTTGCAAAAAATTATTGGAAACTAGCAGGCGTTGAAAATAAAATTGATTTGAAACTTGGTCAAGCCATAGAAACTCTGGCGCAGTTAAAAGAACAAGGTTGTTTTTTCGATTTTATTTTTATAGATGCAGATAAACGAAGTTATAATCTTTACTATGAGGCTGCATTGGAGCTCCTAAATAATGGTGGCATTATTGCGCTCGATAATGTTTTGCAAGAAGGGCACGTGGCAGATCCAAATAATCTTGATCCAACTGTTGTGTTTATCCGTGAGTTAAATAAGAAAATTTACCAGGATAAAAGAGTAGAGCTAACGCTTTTGCCAATTAGTGATGGACTAACCCTGGTTAGAAAAATATCTCGGCCACTTTAATTGTTTGAGAAATATAGAAAGATTAAGAGAAGATAAGGGAAAACCTCTAGCTTAATAAAGGTGGTCCGTGACAATAGAATCTTTCAATCAACAAAAACTCTTAGAACTTTGCTGTGAAACGAACAAGAAGCGTGCAGAAGATTCATATCGGTTTGATTGGCAACGACGTGCTCGCCCGAACCAGCTTCCTCCGATAGGTGATTGGCGTATTTGGCTAATTATTGCTGGACGTGGTTTTGGAAAAACCAGAACAGGCGCAGAAACTATTCGTATGTGGGTCGCGAATAATCGTTATCACCGTATTGCCCTTATTGGCGGAAGTATTGATGAAGTTCGTGATGTTATGGTTGAGGGAGAGAGCGGGCTTTTAAATATTTACCCCGAGCACGAGCGTCCTTTATTTGAGCCTTCAAAGCGAAAAATAACTTGGGCAAATGGGACGGTTGCTCATCTTTATGGGGCGAACCATTATGAAAAGTTACGGGGACCCCAATTTGACTTAGCATGGGTAGATGAGCTAGCTAAGTTTCGTTATTCAGAGGAAACGTGGAATCAATTAATGCTGGGGCTTCGACTGGGGAGTGACCCTAAATGCCTCGTTACTACAACGCCGCGTCCACAAAAGCTTTTACAAAATCTACTTGAGTTGCCAGATTCTATTGTAACGCGAGGAACTACTTTTGATAATGAGGAAAATCTTGCGCCGACATTCCTGAATCAAATCTTAAAACAATTCGATGGCACGAGTCTGGGGGCTCAGGAACTTTATGCAGAAATTCTAACTGAACGGCAGGGAGCCTTATGGCAGCGGAGCATGATTCGTTATCAGCAACCTGCAACATCACAAGATGGGCAGTATTTATTCCGCCGCATTGTTATTGCAATTGATCCTGCGACAACTCATCACCAAGAAAGCGATGAAACAGGTATGGTTGTTGCTGCACTTGGTGAAGATAATCAGGCCTATGTTCTCGAAGATTTAAGTGGCAGGCATAGTCCGGCTGATTGGGGACGGCGTGCGATTGAAGCTTATTGGAGATACAAAGCTGACAGGGTTGTTGCTGAGGTGAATAAAGGCGGAGATATGGTAGAGAGAATTTTGCGGTCAATTGATCCCTCAGTTTCCTATAAGGCGGTTCGAGCAACCCGCGGTAAAGCAACACGAGCCGAGCCAATTGCCGCACTTTACGAACAAAATCGAGTTCATCATATACGCCCTTTGACGACTCTTGAAACGCAATTGTGTGATTATATTCCGGGCGTTACAAGCAAGTCGCCTGATAGGCTCGATGCATTGGTGTGGGGATTGACGGATCTCCTTTTAGAGGCAGAATCGAACCCTGTTTTAAAGATCTGGGGTGCGCATTAAAAATTATTATGAACAAATTTACGGATTATACCTTGGCATTTGAAATAGTTTGAGCTATGTTCAATCCAACGGGACGTAGCGCAGCCTGGTAGCGCGCCTGCTTTGGGAGCAGGATGTCGGAGGTTCAAATCCTCTCGTCCCGACCATCCATACTATATAGATGAGGGCTACCGTGATAAAAGCTCGTTTGTATCAGCCCTCAAAAAGCGCAATGCAATCTGGTAAGGCAAAGACAAACTACTGGATTCTACAATTTATTGGTTCATCTGAAAAACTGATAGATCCCTTAATGGGATGGGTAGGGTCAACAAATACCCTACAGCAAATTCAACTTAAATTCGAATCTATCTCTGCTGCTCTTCTTTATGCGCGTAAGCATAACATCACATTATCTGTTGAAAAACCTCGAACTCACAAAGTTCGCCTCCAATCCTATGGCGATAAATTTCGTTAGAGTGTCTCTTTAAAAATATACCCAAAAAAACGCGTAGAAGTTTTCTTGTAATAGAAAGATGTTTTTATTATGATTAATTCCATGTTATTCATTTACCGCTCTTAATTTTAGGAAATATAATGTCATCTGATATTTACCAGAAGTCTCTTGCATACCACCGTCAGCGTCCTTATGGAAAATTAGCAATCGTGGCAACAAAGCCGCTTTCAGATCAAAATGATCTTGCCCTTGCTTATTCTCCCGGTGTGGCAGCTGCTAGCCGACTTATTGCTGAATCGCCACATGAGGCTGCGACATTAACGGCTAGAAGTAATTTGATAGCTGTTATTTCGAACGGCACGGCTGTTTTAGGTCTTGGCAATATTGGGCCATTGGCAGCAAAGCCGGTGATGGAAGGTAAAGCTGTTTTATTTAAAAAATTTGCAGGAATTGATGTCTTTGACTTAGAAATTAATGAATTAGATCCAGATAAACTGGTTGAAATTATTGCTTCGCTTGAGCCGACTTTTGGTGGAATAAATCTAGAAGATATTAAAGCACCAGAATGTTTCTACATTGAAGAGAAGCTTAGAAACCGTTTGAAAATACCTGTTTTCCATGACGATCAGCATGGAACAGCTATTATTGTTTCAGCGGCTATTCTAAATGGCTTGAAATTGGTTGGAAAAAACATTGGTGATGTTAAGTTAGTAACATCTGGCGCTGGTGCTGCTGCATTAGCCTGTCTTGAGCTTCTTGTCGCGTTAGGTTTAAAGCCGAGCAATGTTACTCTTTGTGATAGTGGTGGAATCGTTTATGAAGGTCGTTCAGAGAATCTAGATCCTAATAAAGCGGCTTATGCTATCAAAACGGAAAAAAGAGTCTTGGCAGAAGCTATGGTTGGTGCTGATATTTTCCTTGGGCTCTCCGTTGCTGGTGTGGTTTCACCAGAAATGGTTAAATCAATGGCAGAGAGACCTATAATCCTTGCTTTGGCAAATCCTGAGCCAGAAATTTTACCGCCTCTTGTTAAAGAAGCGCGCTCAGACGCAATTATCGCAACAGGCCGTTCAGATTATCCGAACCAAGTTAATAATGTTTTGTGTTTCCCCTTTATTTTCCGTGGCGCTTTGGATGTTGGAGCTACCACCATTAATAAAGAGATGAAGGTTGCTTGTGTAAAAGCGTTAGCAGATTTAGCTGAAGCAGAGAGCTCTGATGTCGTTTCTAACGCTTACAAAGGCGAAGTGCACAGATTCGGACCTGAATATATTATTCCAAAGCCTTTTGATCCTAGATTGATTATTGAACTAGCTTCCGTGGTTGCCGAAGCAGCGATGGCAAGTGGTGTTGCAACAAGACCAATCGAAGATATGGCTGAGTATCGTCAGAGTTTGCATCAGTACGTTTATCGCTCTGCAATGGTTATGAAGCCAATCTTTAATCAAGCTAAGGGAAATCCTAAGAGAGTTACCTTTGCTGAAGGTGAAGAAGAACGGGTGCTTCAGGCAGCGCAAATATTGGTTGATGAGAATATTGTACGACCTATTTTGATTGGACGACCTCACGTGATTGAAAAACGAGTTGCTCGTTTAGGTTTGCGCCTTAATCTTGAACTCGATTGTGATTTGATCGATCCGAATAGTGACACGCGTTACCATAAATATTGGCAAACGTATCACGAAATAATGGAGCGCAAGGGAATTTCTCCAGCTGTTGCTAAAACATTGGTTAGAACCAATGCAACAATTATCGGGGCTTTAACTGTTCATCTAGGTGATTCAGACGCTTTGATTTGTGGAACAATTGGACGCTATACAGAGCATTTCCGCCATGTTAGGCAAATTTTAGGATTGTCAGATAATAATCATATCGCATCTGCTTTAAGTGTTTTGGTTGGTGATCAGGGGCCATTATTTATTTGTGATCCTTACTTAAATATTGAACCTACTGCTGAAGATTTAAAGGCGATGGCATTGCTCGCTATCGAGCAGGTTGAGCGCTTTGGTATCGTGCCAAAGGTTGCTTTTGTTTCACATTCAAATTTTGGCACAGGCCGTACCGAATCTAGTGAAAAGATGCGTCAGGCTTTGGCTTTAACGCGTCAAGCATTGCCTGGTGTTGAAATTGAGGGGGAAATGCATGCCGATGCTGCCTTGAATGAAGAAATTCGCCAGCGTTCTTTCCCAAATTCAAGACTCAAAGGACCAGCTAATCTTTTGATTATGCCAAATATTGATGCTGCAAATATTGCCTTTAATTTGGCAAAAGAAGCGTCTGGTGGTCTTGCTATTGGCCCAATTTTACTGGGTATTGCAAAGCCAGCTCACATTCTAACGGCTTCTGCTTCGGTAAGAGGAATTGTGGATATGAGTGCGTTTGCAGTGGTTGAAGCGCAAAATTCTTAAGTTAAATAGAGAGCTCCTTAATTGGAGCTCTCTGTAAAGACTTTGCGATTATTCAGTTTTTTTCTAACTTTGATTCAAGATTAAAGTGGTAAAAAACGTTTAAAATCAGAGTATTAATAACAATCAATGATGTCATGGCGAGCCCGGAGGGCGTGGCTATCCAGAAAATAGAACCTGGATCACCACGGAATCATTACTTCCTCTGATGACGGCTGGTTGGGCATAGAATCTCTAATCTAGGGTTGGTAGAAAAAATCAAGCTTTTTTTGTCCTGCACCGGCTGGAGGGAATGATTTTCTATACCCCTTACCTTTGCTTTTTACAGGTTTTGTGGTTTTTTTAGCTACGGCATGTGCTGCTGGGGGGAAGCTGGATCGCTTTTGAGATTCATCTACTCCTCTTGCTGTAAAACCATCGATTTTTGGTTGATCTTTGCTTGGTTCTAGCAGCTTTGCTTTCTTCTTAGAGGAAGATGCATCTTTTTCTGAATTACCATATTCTAAATTACCATATGATGTGAAGGTAATCGTTGTTGTAATGCCATCTTTAGTAGATTCGAATATTCTTCTCTTTCCCGCATTTTCTTCTGTTTCTGTAAAATCCCCCAGTAAAGATTTGTTGCGTATTCTTTGTTCTACAGAATCACACTGTTCTTTTAAAGTTTTTGGTCTACGATTTTTGCCCTCGGGAGTATCTTTGTAGAAAGGGCTTGGAAATATAGATTTTTGTGATGCCCTTCTTCTTTCTTCGTCGCTGTCGCTTTCTGAGGCAGCACTTGTCGATCCAGATTCTAATGAGCCAGAGTCATTCCTTGCAAAACTAATCCCTGGTGCTATTGGAGGCATTGATTGTCGGGTGATGTCTTCGTCACTCTCAATGAAATAATCAAACTCCATTGCTGATACAGTTGAAGCTCCAATAAGTAATGATGAAATTAAATAAAATTTAGTAAACATTATGTCTCCGTCTTGTTGATTGGTCGGATTACAATATTAATACTTTATTAATAATTTCAAATATTTTATTTTACTTCAAATTATATACAAAATAAATAAAACTTATTTTTATTATTTAAGATAATTTGTCAATCCTTATTAAGATTTTTATTTTTAAGATTGAGTAAATTTTTATGTATTGTATAATAAAAAACGCGACCTATTAATAGGTCGCGAATTATAAATAAATTTAATTACTGTGATTTTTTTTTAAGTAACCAGTAATTCCATGCCCTTCATTGTACTCAGTACGTTTAAATGTATGTTTTGCTGTGTAGGCTGGGTTCTTTTCTGTTATCGTTACAGATTCTGCATTTGCACTATATTCTACTTTGCTACCTACTGTTGACTTACTAAATATATCATCTATAAAAGCGCTCTTTTGAGTTTGTGTTTCATAGACAGACACACGAGAACGTTTGTTTGGTCTTTCTTCATCACAACTGTCGCTATCTGAAGTAGTGTATCCACTTGCTGATACGGTTGAAATTCCTATAAGTAATGATGAAATTAAATAAAATTTAGTAAACATTGTTTTCCCTTTAGTGTTGAATAGACAACGAACAATATTACTGTTGTAAATGTAATTTCAAATATTTTATTTTACTTTAAATTCCCTTGAAATTGTAAGTAAAGACAGCGAAATTTGTATTAATAATTTAGAAAACTTTATTTATTAAATACTTTATTTCATATGCTTAAGAATGGCCTCAAGAATTGTGGAGTCATAAGTGCTAGGGCGACCATGTCCCATGCCTTCTATGATTTTCAACGTACTGTTTGGAATCGTTTCTGCCGATGCAATCGCGTGCTCAACAGGGATGATCGGATCCTCAGAGCCGTGGATAATCAATGTAGAGGTAGTTGTCTGGCGTATATTTTCTCTATAATCTGAGGGGCCTGCTATGATTGCAAATATATGATTGTTCATAGAAACAGGATTTTTGAGACGTGCGTGCACCTTTAGTAATAAGGGCGTCCATTCTTTCGCATCAACAGGAGAGGGGCCATTAAAAATCTGTAAAAAACGCAGACTTTTCTCAAGCCATTCTTCTTGGTTTGCAGGAGAAAATGCACCTAACTCTTTAAGGGCTGATAATGTCTCAGGTTTTGAAGGTGGCAAGGAAGTATCATTCGAATTCCCCATATATGCATTCGTGAGAGGAGTGAAATTAACTGTCGACATGATTAACGTTAAGGTATCCACTCTCTCTGGATAATGAATCGCCAAAAGTTGAGCGATATATCCTCCCATAGAAGTGCCGACAATATGTGCCTTTTGGATTCTGTAGTGATCCAGGATTCCTAACGCATCATGTGCCATATCTTTGAGAGTATAGGGCTGCAAGGCATAGTTGATACATGTTGATAGTCCAACATCTCGGTTATCAAAGCGAATCACGTGGAATCTCTGGTCAGCAAGTGCTTGGCAAAAAGAATCTGTCCATAAAATCCCTTGTCCTCCAGCACCCATAATTAAAAAGATGCAGGGATCTTGTGAGTTACCGAAACTCTCTGTCCAAAGACTAATACCATTTGCTTCAATAATTTTCTCTGACATCAATTTCTCCTTTATTTGCTTTAGGCTAACACCCATGCTAGTTTTTATGCAAGATGGGGAGGGGTTATAAATGCAATTAGAAAATATACAGGATGGCAGCACTGTTTATGTTTTAAAAACAGGCGATGCTGGGGCCAAAAGGCTAGAGCTACAGCATGGTATGATGAATCAGCATTCATATGATCGCTTGCAAAAAGAAGGTCTTTCTAAAGGAAAAATTGTTTGGGATATCGGGTGTGGCAACGGTCTGATGACAGCTTATTTAGCGAGAAAAGTTGGGGAAACTGGGCATGTTTATGCCTTAGATATTAGTGAAGATCAGCTAAGATTAGCAAAAGAGCGTGTTGAGTCTGAAGGTTTTAACAATGTTACTTTCGTCAAAGAAGATATTACCTGCGCAACAAGTCTTCCAAGAGAAAGTGCTGATATTATTTATTCTCGCTATCTCTTAACGCACGTGCAAAATCCCGCCTCTGTAGTTGAAGCTATGAAAAACTTATTAAAACCTGGCGGTGTTGTTATCAATCAAGAATCTATTCTTGGTGCTCATCAAAGTTCTTATCAAAAAGATATTCTGACAGATATTCTTAACGCTCGCATAGCGTTAAGCAAGAGCAGGGGGTTAGATTATAGTGTTGGAAATAGATTGAAGAGCCTTTACGAACAGGCTGGTTTTTCAAAAGTATCATCAGAGATTATTGATGTATTTCCCTGTGCAAAGGATCTAAAGTTTTTGTTTCTTATGCATATTGATGAATGGAAAAATAAAGCCATTGAAGCTCAGATTGCGACTTCAGAGCAAATCTCTTTGTGGAAAGAAACAATACAGTCGGCTCCAGAAGACCAGCCTTTTCTCCCAGTTTCTTTTGTCTATGCTATTGCAAGAAAAACCTAATATGACTTTCAAGCAAAATTGGGAAAAAACAGACGAGCAACATCAATTACCAGCAGGTATGATTGAGAACATGGTGAGTCTAGCCTATCCTCATAAGAAGCTAATCTCTTATGAAATTATTTCTGGTGGTTGTGCGAATCTCAATATCAAAATTAATATTGCAGGTGATAAGCAACCTCTTGTTTTGCGTCTCTACCTACGTGATAAGGATGCGGCCTACCGTGAGCAAGAACTTGGCGTTTTATTGAAGCAGAATGTGCCCGTTCCTCTGACTCACTACATTAACGACTGGGAAGATTATCGTTTTGCTATTACAGAATTTATTCCAGGTATTACGCTGCGTGATCTTTTGCTTTCACCTCAGCCTCATGATATTGGGTCTCTGATGTATGAGGTTGGGGTGCTTCTTGCCAGATTTACGACTTATACATTTCCCAAAGCTGGTTTTCTTGATAAAGATCTCAATATTATTGAAAGCACCTCTCAAGATAGTTATCTGGCTTTTGCAAAAAAATGTTTGCAAAGTAAAAATGTAGTAACCCAGCTGAGTGTTGATAACGTTTCCAAAATCAATTTTTATCTTGAGAAATACTCTCATCTTTTTCCAGGTGAGGATGAAAAACATCTAGTTCACGCTGATTTTGATCCATCCAATATTCTTGTTGATAAAGCTAGTGGTGTTTGGAAAGTTACGGCCATCTTAGATTGGGAATTTGCTTTTTCTGGGTCTGTGTTGTGCGATATCGCAAACATGCTACGTTATGCTCATCAAGTGTCACCTCTGTTTGAAAAATCATTTCTCCAAGGCTTAAACATCTCTTTACCTGAACATTGGCGAATCATTATCTATATGTTGAATTTAGTCTCACTTCTTGATTGTCTTGTGAGGGCCGATCCTAAAAATCGTCCAAACCAATATACCGATATTTGTGATTTGATTAGTTTTTATGTTGAACGGTTAGAGGAAGTAACACAGTGATGTTATTGTAAGTTTTTAACTCCTGACTTTGGCTTTTGTTGAAACAATCAGCTTTTTAGGCGTCAGAACTTTATTCGAAATTTGGTTTTAAGATTGATTTTTCGCGCCATTCTTACGATAAAGAGATAAGCTTTCATTGCTTATCTAAAATTTTGCACGACAAAAATTAGGAGCCACACATGGATAAAATTTTTAAAGGCTATCAAATATTCAGAGAAAAATATGCGCATGGAGATACGTCTGTCATGCAGTATCTTTCTAAGTATGGCCAGAAACCGCAAGCTATGGTGGTTTCGTGCTGCGATTCGCGAGTCGATCCAGCATTGATATTGCAATGTGATCCAGGTGATCTTTTCGTCGTACGTAACGTCGCAAATATTGTCCCCCCTTATGAAATCGACGCAGCTCATCATGGTACGAGTGCTGCTTTAGAGTTTGGAATCTGCTTTTTAAAAGTTGAACATCTCATTTTATTGGGTCATAGCCAATGTGGTGGAATTCAAGCTTTGTTGAACAAGGATGATTCAAGTCAAGATGATTTCATAACAAGTTGGGTTTCTCTAATAGATACAGAGGGTTTGGATTCAGAACGTGTTGATGATTGTGCAAAATCAGCACTTCAACAATCCTATCAAAATTGTATGACCTTCCCGTGGATACGTGAAAAAATCGCTCAAAAGCAGCTCGTAATTCATTTGTGGTTTTTTGATATTGAAACAGGGCAAATCTTCACATATTCAGACGCGCACAAAACATACGAACCACTTGATCCATTTGATTCTGATTAGAGATAAACACTGAGATCATCTTGCGTCATATATTGAAGTAAGCTATTTATGAGATACAAAAAAATATAAATTTTAAATAGGTCTATCATCTCATGAAGAATAAAATTATGCTGGTGATAGCCTTTACATTAGGTCTTTTGACTGTTTATAAGCTATTGAATAGCTCAGCAAATCTCTCTCCAGAACAAGATGTAAAAATTGTTGAAGTCGAAACTGTTCAGCTTAAAAATATATCTCAAACTTCTCAGTTTATCGGTACGGTACGATCTCAACAGGAAACATCTCTTGTCGCCAAAACAGGCGGTATTCTTGATGTTTTGGCAAGCTCTGGTCAGCGGGTGAAAAAAGGAGAGTTAATTGCTAAAATTATTAATACGGATATTGAACAAAATTACATTCTCTTAAAAGAGGTGGAACAAATTGCAAAGCTGCAGTATGAGCGTGCGACTCAATTACATAAATCTGGAGTTTCTAGTAAACACGCTTTGGAAGAAAAAAATAATGCATGGATTGAATCTAAAAAGAGATTATCCGATGCTAAAATTGCTTTAGATCAAATTAATATTTGTGCTCCTTTTGATGGAGTTGTCGGTCTTTTTAAGCTTCGTAAAGGCTCGCAAGTTCAAGCTGGCGGTGTTCTCGTTAGTTTTTATGATCCTGTAAATCTTATTGTTGAATTTGATATCCCGCTTTCCATTGTAGCCACTATAAAAGATGGAGCGGCAGTTTTTGTTAATAGCAAAAAATATGCTCTAACTCATGTGCAAAGAATGTTGGATGAGGAAACGCACATGTGCCCTGCGTACATTCAAATTAATTGTGATAATTGTATTGTTGGATCAACTGTTGATGTGGAGCTTGTCACTTCTGAAAAGCAAAACGTCATCGTTATTCCCTTTGAATCTATATTTTTGCGTAATGGGGGCTTTTTTGCTTATCTTGTGAAAGATTCAAAAGCTAACTTAGTGCCTGTTGAGCTTGGTATTCGAGAAAAAGAACAGGTTGAAATTACCTCTGGCTTGACCAAAGATGATGTTGTCATAACCACGGGTCAAGCAAGGCTTTATCCAGATATTCCTGTGAAAATTAGTCAAGAAAAACAGGTAAAAAACTAATGAATTTTACGGCATACTTTCTGAGGCATCCTGTTGCTTCGCTTGTCCTGAATGCCATGATCATTAGCGTTGGAATGCTTTGTTTTAATTCTCTGTCTGTTCGTGAATATCCTGCGGTTAATTTCACAACGATAAATGTGAATACAAACTATCCAAACGCCAGCGCTGAGCTCGTTGAAAGTTCGGTCACAAATATGCTAGAAGAGCGCCTTGCCGGTATTGAAGGCATTCAAACAATTACATCTGAATCCAAATACGGTGTCAGTCAGATCACGCTTAATTTTATTAAGGGGGCATCCATTGATAAAGCTTTGATGGCAATCCGAGAGGCGGTTGGTCTTGTTCAATTGCCGAAAGATGCAAAAAATCCCACCGTTCAACGCAAGACGTCATCTAGTGGAATGCCATTCATGAGTATATCTTTAGTGTCATCAATGATGGATCTTGCCGATTTAACTCACTATGCCAACCTCAATTTAAAAAATGCTTTTCGCAGTTTAAAAGATGTGGCTTTGGTAGAGATTTGGGGGCAACCATACACTTATCAGATTACTCTAGATTCCCAAAAACTATATGCCTTCGGCGTTAATGCAGATGAAATTTTTGATGCTTTGAAACGAAATAATCTCTCTTTGCCTGTTGGAAAATTTCAAAATGAAATTTCTGTAACCTTGAACTCAGAA
Source organism: Holosporales bacterium (assembly GCA_947449005.1). Taxonomy (GTDB): domain Bacteria; phylum Pseudomonadota; class Alphaproteobacteria; order Paracaedibacterales; family CANFPP01; genus CANFPP01. The sequence continues at coordinate 12,689 of CANFPP010000011.1, forward strand.
TTACAGAAAATCTCAGACTATGAAAATTTAGTTATTAAGGAAAAGGATTTTTCTGAACCTAGCCGTAAACAGCACCCAGTTTTTTTAAAGGACGTTGCTGATATTAAATTAAAAACAGACGATAAAAATTTCAGAGTTCGTGTCAATGGAAAGCCAGGATTATGTGTTGGAATTTATAACGCGAGTGATGCGAATCCTCTTGAAGTATCTCGCCTTGTACTTATGCGACTTGGAGAATTAAGACAAAGCTTGCCAGACGGACTTAAGATGAATGTAACCTCAGATGATGCAGAATTTGTGAGGCAGTCTTTAAAAAATATTCAATCTTCCATACTGGAGGCAGTGCTATTTGTGCTCGTCATTGTTTTCTTGTTTTTACGTAATCTCAAAGCAACTCTTATCCCTCTTATTACCGTTCCGATTTCTCTTATTGGATCTTTGCTTCTTTTGAAAGCTTTTGGGTTTTCAATAAATATTATGACGTTGATGGCGATGGTCTTGGCCATTGGTCTTGTTGTCGATGATGCCATTATCGTGATGGAAAATATTCAGCGCCATATAGATAAAGGTGTTGCACCGCTTGAGGCTGCCATACTTGGATCAAAAGAAATTGGTTTTGCGATTATTGCTATGACCTTAACTCTAGCAAGTGTTTATGCGCCTCTTGCTTTTATATCAGATACAATTGGTCAGCTTTTTACAGAATTTGCGGTAGCCTTGGCAGGAAGTGTGATTATTTCAGGTGTTGTTGCACTGACCCTATCTCCCCTTATGTGTTCAAAATTTCTTTCAAAAAATCAATCGCATTTATGGCCACAAGTTGACTCCTTCTTACAAATGCTCACTGAAGACTATAAAAAGATTTTGAATCAGATTATTCATCATAGAAAAGCTTGCCTGCTTATGATTACAGGTTCACTGGCTACTGTTCTTGTTCTCACTCAAATAATTCCAGGTGAAATAGCGCCAAAAGAAGATCGAAGTTTAATGGGTGTTTTCCTTCCCTCCATTCCAGGCAAAGACATTAATACAATGGAAGAGAAGCTGCGAGCGATCGAAGAGATAGTTAAATCTGTGCCTGAGTTTGAGAACACCCTCCTTTTTATGGGGCCATGGGGTGGGAATGTGCTGTTGCCACTTAAGCCTAAAACCATGCGAAAAAGATCGACAATCGAAGTTCTTGAATCTCTGCGTCCTCTTGTTACGAATTTTCCTTCTGTTGAGATTTATCCCTGGAGCTCTGATTCTGGTCTTCCTGGTGTGGATACTGACTCTTCAAAAGGATCATCCCTGCAAATGGTTGTTTCTACCACAGAAACTTATCGTGAGCTTTTAAAAAATGCTAATAAAGCGAGAGATTTTATAGAGAAGAAAAAGCTCTTTAAGGGCGTGAATCACGATCTGAAACTTGATACGCCTGGTTATAAAATTGAGCTAGATAGAAATGAGATGTCGAAATTAAATTTAACACTTCACCAAATCTCTAAAACAGTCGAAGTTTTTTTTAGTGGCGATCAATCTTTGGAGTTTTCAAAAGATGGGATTATTTATCCAATTACAATTAAAGGATTGAAATCGCCGTGGGCATTAAATGAACTTTATGTGACTAACAACGCTGGTAAACGGATATCTTTAGCTGCAGTCGCAACTATCATTCCAACGACTCAACCTCAATCACTCTATCATTACAATCAAATGCGTTCTGTGATTATATCGGCTGACCTAAGTTCTAGTGAAAAAATTGAAAATACGATGCCAAAATTTTTCCAGGCTTTAGATAAAAATCTTCCTTCAACTTATAAGAAAAATTGGACTGGTGTAGCCAAAGCATACTTCGAATCTAAAATGACGATGGCTCTGCTCTTCTTTCTCGCATTGGTGTTTATTTTTGCAATTTTATCTGTGCAATTCGACAATTTTATTGACCCACTTATTATCTTATTGACGGTTCCATTAGCTTGCTCTGGAGCTCTATTTTTTGTTTGGATATTTGGTCAGTCCATAAATATTTACACGCAAGTTGGGCTGATTACTCTTATCGGATTAATCACCAAACACGGTATCTTAATTGTTGAGTTTGCCAATCAATTGCGAGCTCAAAAAATGCCTTTACTAGATGCCGTTATTGAAGCTTCTTCTCTGCGGTTAAGGCCCATATTAATGACAACCGGAGCAATGCTTTTTGGAGCAATTCCCCTGGTGCTCTCGCACGATGCTGGTTTTGAAGCCCGCCGTGCTATTGGGACTGTATTAATAGGTGGAATCGGTTTTGGAACGGTCTTCACCCTCTTTGTACTCCCAACAGTTTACTGGATGGTTAAAGTATTGGAAGAGAGGTTTGCGAGAGGCGAGGAAGTGTATGTAACTACAGGATCTCAAAACATATAAACTCCTTGAATGCGTTCTTCGTTATGCTCTAAGTTCAGCTACATATTATTTACCAAAGGAAATACCAAATCTTGACGGATACTGTTAACCAAAATAAACTTCGCGGCTTAGCTTGGTCTTTGTTTGGCTCGCTTTGTTTTACAACAGTAATGTCGCTTGCCAAACTTTTGGATCCCAATGTAAAGGGCGCTGTTTTAGTTTTTATCCGCTGTCTTTTTGGATTGATTTTCTTTTTGCCATTTCTTTTAAAAGCAGGCGTTGAAACTCTTAAAACTCAGCGCCCATTCCTTCATTTGCTCCGAGTGATTTTTACCTGCTTAGCAATTGCTTGTACTTATTATGGTTATCGCAATCTTCCCTTAGCCGTAGGAACATCTCTTGGTTTCACCGCTCCTTTAATGACGACAGCATTAGCTATTCTTGTTTTAAAAGAAGTTGTTACCATTAAAAAATGGATATTGATATTCGTAGGCTATTTAGGCGTTCTTGTCATTGTTCAACCGCCCGAGTTTAGCTTCAATAGTGCAGTCTATATTTTGTTACTTGCTAATTTATTTGCAAGTTCATCTCTGATTTGTGCAAAAAAACTTACTGCTACTGAGTCAACCATTAGCATGATGTTTTATGTTAACGTGATTAGCACTATTCTTTCCGGAATTGCTGCGTGCTTTGTGTGGGTTACTCCTTCACTTCGAGATTTCATAATCCTTGTTTTCCTCGGTTTGATAGGGGTAACAGCACAGCTCTGCTACGTGAAATCTTTGCAGTGTGCGAATCCTTCGTTCCTTGCGCCTTTTGAATACAGTCGTTTAATCATTGCAATACCAATTGGATTTGTTCTTTTCAGTGAATTGCCCACAATGTGGACATTAATCGGGAGCGGTGTAATCATTACAGCAACTCTTCTTGTAACGCGCATGGAACTGTCTAAAAACATTAAAGTTTTATAAAAAATTTTAATCATATTGTGTGCTTTGTGATTTTAAGATAGCATCTGCAAGTTAGTGACTTTTTAAAGGAATTTGCAGCGTTTGATTGATGCATCCCGTAAAGATAAGCTTTTGAGTGTTGCGTGGTCTTTGTTTGGTTCACTTTGTTTTACCGCAGTGATGTCCATATCAAAGTTTCTAGACCCTAGCGTAAAGGGAGTGGTGTTGGTTTTTATCCGCTGTCTTTTTGGGTTGATTTTCTTTTTGCCATTTCTTTTAAAAACAGGCGTGGACAGCATTAACACTAAGCGTCTTTCTCTGCATTTGCTGCGTGTGATATGTGTCTGTTTGACTATTGCTTGCATCTATTATGGTTATCGTAATCTTCCTTTAGCTGTGGCAACCTCAATTGGATTTACAGCCCCTTTAATGACAACAACTCTTGCTATTGTTCTTCTCAAAGAAGCTGTAACTTTCAAAAAATGGATTTTAATCATAGTCGGTTATCTCGGCATTTTGATTATTATTCGCCCTCCAGAGTTTACATTTAACAGTGCCGTTTATATTTTGTTGCTTGCCAATTTCTTTGCGAGTGCAGCTTTGATTTTTGCTAAAAAACTCACAACTACAGAATCAACGATTAGTATGATGTTTTATCTTAATGTTTGCGGCGCTTTGATTTCCGGTGTTCTGGCGTGCTTTTCATGGGAAAATCCTGCATTTCAAGATTGGATAGTTCTTATTGTTATGGGATTAATCGGTATGACGGCACAATTTTGCTATGTAAAATCTTTGCAGTACGGAAAACCTTCGTTTCTTGCGCCTCTTGAATATAGCCGTTTAGTTATGGCTATACCGATTGGTTTGTTTTTATTTAATGAATTCCCCACTTTTTGGACAATATTTGGAAGTGGGATCATTGTCGTTGTAACTCTCTTGATAACACGCATGGAACTATCCAAATATTCATAAATATTTTATTAACCTTTTTTTGATCTAATACTGGTTAACAGTAAAAATATGTAATCTTTTAGAGGGACAATAAAATGAGAAATTTACTATCAATTGCCATTTTAATTATGAGTCTGTGTGTAGCAGGTAGCGCTGAAGAAAGTGTGACGTTGCCGATACCAGATTTTGTCACACTTACATGTGGTATTCATGATATGAAGGGCGAATCTTCGTGCAACAATGACAACGCGTGTACTTGGAATAAAAAAAGTAGTGCGTGTATAGCAAAATGTTCTGTAATCGAAGAACAAAATGATTGTCTTGCTGAAGTTGCGGGTTCCTGTAGGTGGGTGGATAAAAAGTGTAGAGTAGAAAATTACCTCTCTGATGATTGCCATTCATCACATAAAAAAGAAAAATCTTGTGAGAAGGCATCCAGATGCTCTTGGAGCACTAAAGGTAAAGGTCGCTGTGTTGTAAAATGTGATGCAATTACAGCAAAAGAAACGTGTAAAAATGAGAGCAAGCGTGCAGGTTGTCGTTGGAAAGATGAAAAATGTACACCTCCTGCTCCGGCTGCTTAATAAGTTAAATTTATTGTAAATATTCTATACAAGAATTTACACAATATCCTTTATTGAATGAAGATATCTGAAATTACAGCTATCTTCATTCTTAAGGATTTAATCCCGCAAGTGCTTTTTGTATGAAAGTCTCAAATATTGGAACAGCAACTTTGCTGCCTGACTCACCTTCACCGAGGCTTTTTGGGGAAGAGAAGCCAACAAATATTCCAACGGCTAGATTACGTTTATTTGGGCTACGCGTAAAACCAACAAACCATGCATCTTTGTAGCCATTAGTTGTTCCTGTTTTCCCCGCGAGAGAAGTTGCGTATGTTTGTGTTAGGGGAATAAGCTGTTTTGCTGTTCCGTTTTGGACAACTCCTTCAAGCATTTTAATCATTTCTTCAATAACCCTAGGATCGGCAATTGTTTCTCGATCATCTATAAATATCGGGTGGCCTTGTAGGTTTGTTGTTTGATAAAATCTTGGAGTATTAAAATAAATAGTTCGACCTTGTTGATCTTGTATGGATTCAACGAAAGAAGTTTTGATTCTTTTGCCGCCATTCGCAATCATAGCGTAGGCGTTTGTCAGACGGAGGAGGGAGGTTTCCGCAGCTCCTAAAGCCATGGTTAGCTCCATTGGTAAGTCGTTAACGATATCAAAGCGTTTTGCCATTTCTTTTATAGATTGCATACCAATATCTTGCGCAAGCCTGACGGTCATAACATTTCGAGACAGCTCAAGCCCTGAACGAAGGGGGAGAAGTCCGTGAAAATTTCCACTATAGTTTCGAGGCGTATAAGCACCAAGACCATCGCCAAGACTTGCAGATAAAGGGGCATCAAGAATGCTCGTTTCCGCGGTATAACCTCTCTCAAGAGCAGCCATGTAAACAAAGGGTTTAAAGGCAGATCCTGGTTGTCTTTGGGCTTGTGTTGCGCAATTAAACTGATTGATCTCAAAGCTATAGCCACCGCTAAGGGCAAGGACGTGACCCGTTCCTGGATCAATAACAACAATTGAGCCTGTTACTGAGGGGATTTGCTCGAGCATAAATGATTGATCTTCGGTGGGACTGACGACAATTACATCGCCTTTCTCAAGAACATCTTTAGCTTGTGTTACTTTTTTTCCCAAAGTTTCCCCTTTTCTCCAGTGCCTTGCCCAGGAAAGATTTTTTAAGGGAATTTCTCCAATTGTGCCATCAGTAAAGCCAATTTTTGCAGCTTGTGTGTTTGAAATATCGATAACTATGGCTAATTTCCAATTACCAATACCAGGAGGTGGATTAATGTTTTGCAACTGTTTTACCCAAATATTGTCTTCTGTCTCATCTAGATGAATATAAGCAATTGCACCACGCCAACCGTGGCGCCTGTCGTATTCTCTCAATCCCGCTTGCAAGCTTTTTTCGGCAATGTCTTGGAGGTTACGATCAAGCGTCGTCTTTACAATAATACCATGGTAATGAAGGGCGCTTTCACCAAAATTAGCACTGATTTCTCGTCTGACTTCTTCAACAAAATAATCTGCATAATGAGGAATGGAGGGAGGGGGCTGCAAGATAATTGGCTCTTGTTTTATTCTCTTGGCTTGTTTTTTAGTTATGGTTTTTTCTTCTGCGAGACGATCAATTGTCCAGTCTCTTCGATTTTTAGCGCGTTTTGGATCTTTCTCTGGATGATAAGTTGCAGGAGCTTTTGGCAGAGAAGCAAGATATGCGCATTCAGCTATCGTTAGTTTATCAAGAGGTTTATTAAAATAGGTTAAAGCAGCAGCCGCAACGCCATAACTTCCAGCCCCCAAGTAAATTCCATTTAAATAAAGTTCTAAAATTCTATTCTTTGAGAGAACATGTTCCAAACGTATGGCCATGATCGCTTCTTTGATTTTTCGAATAAAAGATCGCTCATTTCCAATTAAAAAGTTTTTGGCAACTTGTTGGGTTATTGTTGAAGCACCTAAGGGCTTTGTGCCCCAAGTTCCATTCTTGCTGTTTGAAATGGCGGCCCTTGCCATGCTACGTAAATCAAGCCCCATATGATGATAAAAATTCTTATCTTCTGCTGCCAAAAACGCTTCAATCAATAAAGGGGATATTCTTTCAATTGGCGCAAAAATTCTTCGCTCGACCCCATACTCTCTCAGAATCTTTCCATCACTGCTGTAAATACTTGTGATAACAGGTGGTTGATAATGTTTCAAAAATTCATAATCAGGTAAATCTCGGCCGTAATAGAAAAAAAGAAAAAATATCCCATACCCTATAAGAATAGTAACGACAGTAAGAATCGCCAGGCAATGAAGCAGTGTTTTTTTCATTTTTTACAATGTATGAAGATAATTTTCATAAACTCAGTTTGGCATACCTTTCTTTTTAAGAAAACCTGTTCTGATTTATAATTAATTTTGGGCTTCTTTGTGACCCAAAATCCCTTAAGTTTATTAAAAACTTTTTTTGCTTGTTGAATTTTGTTCCCATATGAGGCTAAACTGTGATCAGATTTAGGTTTCTTTATATGAAGAGCAGTTTATAACGTGATTCCATTCTTTCAAAGTTTTTCTGAAAAATGTTTTTGGATCCTTGCTGTTATTGCAAAGCCGTTATTTTGTTCGCTTAAGATATGCCTAAATTCATTTATTATATTTTTTAGAAATTTATCAGAGATAGTTTCATGTGTGTTTATGCACGTTAAGTGCCTATGTTTTTATACTGTTGAGCTATCTCTGCGTGGATTGGAGATACTAGGCTTATGGCCAAAAAATTACTTATTGATGCAACGCAGCCGGAAGAAATCCGAGTTGCGGTGGTGCATGGCAGTCGGTTAGAGGAATTTGATTCTGAGACTTCGACTAAAAAACAAATTAAAGGCAACATCTATTTAGCAAAGATTGTGCGCGTAGAGCCATCTTTACAAGCAGCATTTGTTGATTTTGGTGGCAACCGCCATGGCTTTTTGCCTTTTGGTGAAATTCATCCAGATTATTACCGTATTCCCGTTGCAGATCGATCTGATGTGTTAGAGGAAATCTCTGCGTCTTTAGTGACGGCGGAAGAAACAAATGAAATTGATGCGGAATTAGAGAGCGCTTTAGAAGAGGAAAATCTTAATCCCTCGACGGAGCCTTTATCTGATTTAGAGTCAGAATTAGACTCTGAGTTAGAGTTAGAAGTCACTTCTTTGAGTGCTGTTGAGTCAGAGGAAACTCCTGAACGTCGCCCTCGTTTTTACCGCTATAAAATTCAAGAAGTTATCAAGCGCCGACAAATTATATTGGTACAGGTTGTCAAGGAAGAGCGTGGAAATAAGGGCGCAGCTTTAACAACTTTCTTAAGTTTACCAGGACGTTATTGTGTTTTGATGCCAAATGCTGGTCATCGCGGTGGCGGTGTCTCTCGCAAAATTAGCGATGGAGATGATCGTCGTCGTTTACGCGATATTCTCAAAGAATTTGAGGTTCCAGAAGGCATGAGCCTTATTGTTCGAACCGCAGGCCAAGAGAGAAACCGCTCGGAAATCAAACGAGATTATGAATATCTCTTACGTTTATGGACTGAAATTCGCGAGCTTACATTAAAGTCAATTTCTCCGTATTTGGTTTATGCTGAAGGTGATCTTATCAAAAGATCAATTAGAGATATCTATGGCCGTGATATCGAACAAGTTCTCGTTGAAGGTGAGGAAGCCTATAAAGAGGCAAAGACCTTTATGAAAAACCTTATTCCTAGTCATGCTAGACGTGTACAGCTCTACAGCGACGATGTGCCGTTATTCCAGCGTTATCAAGTTGAAGAGCAAATTGACAAGATGATGTACCCAACAGTACAGCTCCCTTCGGGCGGATCAATTGTTATCAATCCAACCGAAGCTTTGGTTGCTATTGATGTTAACTCCGGCAAGGCGACTCGTGAACGTCATATCGATGATACAGCCTTAAAAACCAATCTTGAAGCTGCTGATGAAATTGCACGTCAAATGCGTCTTCGTGACTTGGCAGGTTTAGTTGTCGTTGATTTTATTGACATGAATGAAAATCATCATATTCAGGCCGTTGAAAAGAGATTCCGTGAAGCAACTAAGGGAGATCGCGCCCGAATTCAAACGGGTAGAATTAGTCATTTTGGTTTGTTAGAGTTATCGCGCCAACGACTACGCCCAAGTATTTTAGAAGCGCATACAATGACTTGTGAGCATTGTTTTGGGACTGGTCTTGTTAGATCTGTTGAATCAATGGCCTTACATATTCTGCGGGCTCTCGAAAAAGAGGGAATTCAAAGCAGCAATCAAGAAGTTACCATTGCTGTTCCAAGTGGCGTAGATATGTATCTATTAAACCAGAAACGTGCAGCTTTGGTTGCTCTTGAAGCTCGTTATAATATGAAAATACAGGTTGACCGAGATCACGAGTTAATCTCGCCAAATTATCGGATGAGTTGTATAGCAAGCCCTTTAAAGATAGTGAATACTCCAGAAATTGTTTTGCCAAAATTCACTGAAGCTACCCTTCAAGATGAAATTGATTCAATGGATCACGAGGAGAAAACCACCCCTTCTGATGCTGGTGAGGCCCAAAGGAATAGACGCGCACGTAATAGGCAAAGAAAACGCCAACGTCCTAACGTGATTGTTGAATCTGAAAGCGTTTCTGTTGATGCTTCTGCCACTGAATCAGCTCTAGTTTCAGATGTTGCTGTTGACGTAACGACAGAAGTATCTTCAGTTGAAACCGCTGAAAAACGGAGTCGTCGCAGAAGAGGGCGCAGATTTGGTAAAAAGCATGGGGATGGCCCGCGCAGCCCTGATCAAGTACAACAAAATAGCGTTGAGGCGCCGGTTGTAAAAGAAACGATTGCAAAAGAAGTACCTGTAAAAAGTAATCAGGAAAAACCATTGCGTCCTTTAAAACTTGTTGAAGACAAAAAACCTAAATCAGCTGAAGCTGTAAAAGTACCTGTTAACAAAACAAAAGAAGATGCACCTAAGAAAGGTCGCAAGAGTTGGATTCGGCGCTTATTAGATACTTAAAATAATAAGGGTACTCTATACTTATTATCTTCGTTCCCTATTGCTAACTCCGTACTCCACATACTGTCATCCCCGGGCTTGACCCGGGGATCTCTAACCTAGGACAATACGAATGAATCAAAAATATCGTTCAATCATTTTATCGGTTTTTCTAACATTCATTACTTGTTTTGGGTTTGTGGTGAATACAGCGTGGTCAGCTCCTGAAATTCAGCCCGGAACATTTATCATTGATGATGAAACTGAATCAGCATTTTTAGAATGGCTGACCGATATTTTTAGTGTTTTCGATATGAAAGGATATCAGCCAAAGGTTTATCTTATGGTTGATTCAGATATTAACGCAGGCGCTACAGTTGGTGGCCAAATTATCATTTATACAGGACTCATTATCGATTGTAAAAATGTTGGAGAGCTTCTTGGGGTACTAGCGCATGAAGTGGGTCACGTTGCTGGTGGTCACGTTGCAAAAATGGATTCTGCAGAAGAACAAGCCCTTATCCCTTCTATTGCAGCGGTTATACTGGGCGGAGCGGCTAGTATTGCTACAGGTAACCCTGCTGGTTTACTTGCAGGTGCCTCTGGAGGAGCAACTTTTTATCAGCGTCTTCTTTTGCAGTATTCACGTGGTCTTGAAGCTTCTGCAGATAGTGCTGCTTTAACGGCCCTTGAAAAATTAAATTGGCCGGCAACTGGACTTTTAACTTTTCTGAAGCGGTTAGAAAGTAAAATGTTCGTCAAGTCATCGCATTTAGATCCATACACCTTAACCCATCCTGCTACATCAGAGCGCGTTTCTATTGTGCAGGATTACGTTGTTAAGCACCCAATAACCACGCAAAAAATCCCAGAAAAATATGAGCAGCAATTCCAAAGAATTAAGGCCAAGTTAATTGGATTTTTTAAAAATCCACAAGAAACCTTGAGGATATATACTATTTTTGACAAAAGTATCCCTGCACGTTATGCCAGGGCTATTGCTTTGTATAAAACTTGTAAGAATGCTCAGGTTCAGCAAGGATTAAAAATTCTTGATGGTTTGATTGCTGAGAATCCAAAAGACCCTTATTTCCCAGAGGTAAAAGGACAAATTCTTTTTGAAACAGGAAAAATTAAAGAAGCTGTTGCTGCATACCGAGATGTTGTTACCTTGCGACCGCATTCTGCTTTATTAAAAATTTTACTTGCTCAATCTTTAATAGAATCTAATGATACGAATGTCTTAGCTGAAGCTATCACTGCTTTAACGGATGTCATTAAGGTGAATGAAGATAACCGTCAAACCCAAAATAATATTTATGCTTGGCGACTTCTGGCAACTGCTTATGGCCGAAAGGGAGACCAAGGCCTGGCAGAATGGTGTTTAGCGGAGGAAGCCTGGTTGCAGGGCGATAAGAAAACAGCTGTAGGCAAAGCCAAGATAGCGCAAAAGCATGTGAACTCCTCTCAAGCGAAAGCGCGGCTTTCTGACATTCTAAAGCAAGTTAATCAAGACGGCAGTTCTAAAGCTGGAATTACAAACGTTTTGCCAATTAGCCAGTTAGATTAATTAAAAAATAACTAAGAGTATTATTCTAGTCTCTTATTATCCACGCTTTGCTGGGTAGTTAATAAATTAACTTTTTATTAACTCTTTAGTATTACATGTATAAAATCATCAATCATATATTAACGTATAAAAAAGAGGACGTATTCTAAATGCGAAGTGTTTTGTTTGCTAAAATAGGTTTAATGCTATTAATTTCTATTATTTTTGGATCAATGGCGGAGGCTTCTGATAAATATGATGATGTGTACGCTGATCAAAAAATACCAACATTTGTTATTTTAGTTCAAGGAGCTATTCCATCTGAGAAAAATTTTGACTTAAAGTATTCCTTAGAATTTGAAGGTGAAACTGTCAAAGAATTAGGAGTTTATTCTCTAAGCTCTTTATATATGAATCCCAAGCCATTTGATCTAGAGTCTTTTTCATCTCCATTTTTAGAGAGTGTCGATCAAGGTTTAATCCATAAAATAACTTCTATAATTGATAAAATTAAGAAAGAACAAGATTTATCTACTCAAAAAAGACTTTATAATATCATTTATAAATAAGTATATTTAAATATAAAACAATTAATTAACTGTGTGTTAATTAGTTATATGTCATAATAAGTATCGCATACTTTAATTGTGAGGTTTGTTATGTCTTTTGTATTTAATTCCTTTAAGAAAATTGGATTGTTATTCTTTCAAAAAAAAATATGTGTCTTTTCAATTGCTTTTATAAGTCTCGTTGGTGTGGCTGAAGCACTGGATATTGAAGCCGTAGGTATTGAAGCTAATAAAAAAACATCTTCTTTGGCGTCTGTATTCTCTACTGAAAGTACTTTTTGGCCCACCCAAGAACGAATAAAAGAAGCTGCTTATGTAACGGCAAATGTATGTGATGGCTTGGAAAAATTGAGTAAGTTTGGCGCAGGAGTTGGAGGGCTAGTAAGTCTTTTTCTGCTAGATGATGACATGTTATCTCTAGCCACAATTTCTCTTAGTTTTGCATCATTAGAGTTTAATGCATCTAAAAATGCTTTAAGGAAATACCTACTTAAGCCATTATACAACGCGGATGTAACAACAGTGGATGCTGAGTCACAGCCAAAATCTCATTCAGTGCACGTACATCACGATGAATTTATTAATTTTGTGGTGAAATATATAGATACTCTAGAGCCAGCTTGGAAAACAGCTTGGCACGTGATGGATCATCTTGAAGGCGTTGGTCAATATGCTGCCCCTCCATTTCAAACCGTGGGAAGATATTGGTCCGTGGGTATCCTTTTGAAGATAGGTTATGCTCTGAATGCCCTCTCTACTTCCTGTTTTTTTGGTAAGATTTTTGCAGAAAACCAACTTAAAAAGAAACATGAAGAGCGTCTCGCGGTAGAGGAAATGCCGGATGTATAACAAAAAAACATCATGTTTGCGTATGTATACCATTTTTTAAATATTTTATGTTGCTCATTGCGTGAATTTAGATAAACTAACCTTACGTTAACGGAAAGGAAAAAATGATGACTCTAACTAAACCAGAACTTGTATCTTACGTTGCTCAACAATCTAACCTGACAAAGGTTGATGCTCAAAAAGCTGTAGAATCTGTTTTTGCAGGAATTACTGAAGCTCTAAAGCAAGGTAATGACGCTAGATTTATTGGCTTTGGCAGCTTCTCTGTTCAACAAAGTGCTGCTCGCATGGGTATTAATCCACGAACTAAAGAAAAGATTCAAATTAAAGCTTCTAAGCGTCCTACTTTTAAAGCAGGAAAAGAATTTAAAGAAGCTGTAAACAGTTAATTTTATAGTATAAACCTACAGCTATAAAGGAGGGAGTGTTTAAAACACACCCTCCTTTTTTATTTTTTCAATGTCAATGTTGCCCAGTTGTTGATAACTGTTTTCTGGATCAGATGCAGTTTTTGCATATGATAAACTCTTAAAATTTGTTGCACCTGACGCTCAAGTAATCCCGATAATATAATGATTCCATTTGGTTTAAGAGCTTCAGCCGCATCAACAGCAATTTGACATAAAGGGCGTGCCAAGATATTCGCTACAATCAAATCAAAAGGTCCAGAAGATTTAACTTTTTCACTATTAAACCCATGGCTTTTAAAGGCATGAATGTATTTTTGGCAATTATTGAGAATAGAGTTTTGTTTTGTAACACGAACGGATTCTCCGTCATTATCTGCCGCGATAACGGGACAATTCCAGGTTTTGGCAATGGCGATTGCTAGAATTCCAGAGCCACAACCCATATCGAGAGGTTTGTGAATTGTGCGCATTTTAGAGAGTTTGCTTAAAGATAGTAAGCAGCCTTTCGTTGTTTCATGTTCACCACTACCAAAGGCAGTCGCTGCTGTAATTTTAATTCCATTTAAGCCAGATGGTACCGTTGTTTCTGTGTATCCACTGTAAACATAATAACGCCCAATAGTTCTGGGTGGAAAATTGTGCCAAGAAGCGGTTAACCAATCAGCTCCGCCATCAATCTGATCGAGAATGATAGGAAAAGGTGAAGCTCCAAGAAGAGTAGATATCACTGCTAACTCAGCCTCTAATTGTGCCTGATTTGGTATTGTTTTTGACAGGCCTTCAACAATAAACTCTTCTGCGATAGGAAATCCATTTGCATCAATTTCATTCGACATGATATCGCACTCAAACCAAGATACTGTATCCATATGGTCTTCAAGGAAAGCAACTGTAGTTTCAGCAACTTGATGGGGGACAGTAATTCTAACGCGCCATAGTCTCATGATTTATGCTTTTAAAACGAAGTTAGCGGCAATTTTTTTAGTGCCAGTATGTTCAAATTCAATTTCAAGACGGTCGAAATCAATATCTATAATGTCTCCATAGCCGAACTTTTGATGGAAAATTCGATCTCCATTTTTGAAAGTATGTGCCGGAGCAGGTGGAGGCGTATAGCTATAGCTTGAGGGACGAGCATCAACCTCATTGCCATTAGGTTGAATCAAAGTTGCATGCTCGGTTGGGATTTCTCTAATAAACCGGGATGGGACCGCCATCTGCCATCCTTGGTACATTTTTCTTTGAAGGCAATAGGTAACAATTGCTCGGCGTCTGGCCCGACTGAGGCCAACATAACCTAGGCGTCGCTCTTCTTCCAGGCCAGCATTTCCACTTTCTTGTAAAGCGCGTTGGTGTGGAAATAAACCTTCTTCCCAGCCAGGTAAAAAGACAACATCAAACTCAAGGCCCTTTGCTGAGTGCAGCGTCATAATGCTTAAAAGATCTTCTTGGCTTTGTTTATTGTTTTCCATAACAAGGCTGACGTGCTCAAGAAAACCAGGAATGGATTCAAACTCTTCGATTGCGTTTACGAGCTCCTTTAAGTTTTCTAAACGTCCTGGAGCATCAGCTGATTTATCTTCACGCCACATCGTTGTGTAGCCTGATTCATCAAGAATAATTTTTGTAACTTCAGCATGAGATTCCGTCTCTAAAAGACGGCGCCAACGCGCAATATCTTCAAAGAATTTATGAATTGCTGTGCGAGTTGCTCCTTTGGCACCTGTTTCACAAAACAAAAGTGCTGCTCTTGGTAGTGAGATTCCTTGCTCCCGAGCAATAATATGAATGTTTTGAATGCTAGTGGTGCCAATGCCACGGCGTGGAGTATTAATGATTCTCTCAAACGCCAAACCATCGTCAGGTTGAATAACCAAACGTAGATAGGCTAATGCATCGCGAATTTCTAAACGTTCATAAAAACGCGGTCCACCAATGACACGGTAAGGAATGCCAAGCTTTAAAAAGCGTTCCTCAAACTCTCTGGTCTGAAAGCTGGCACGAACTAATATAGCAATCGATCCGAGCGGACTGCCTTGTCGTTGCAACGTCTCAACCTCATCACCAATGAAACGGGCTTCATCAACGGAATCCCATGTTCCCCGGATTAAAACCTTTTCACCTGCTTTGTCATTGGTCCATAAAGTTTTTCCAAGGCGGCTGGAGTTCTTTGATATTAAACCAGAAGCTGCACCAAGGATCTGTGGGGTCGAGCGATAGTTTTGCTCAAGGCGAATGATCTTTGCCCCTGGAAAATCTTTTTCAAATTTAAGAATGTTTCCGATTTCAGCGCCACGCCATCCGTAAATAGATTGATCATCATCACCAACGCAACATAGGTTTTGACTCTGTTGTGCTAAAAGACGTAACCATAGGTATTGCGAAATATTGGTGTCTTGATACTCATCTACCAAAAGATAGCGCATTTGCTGTTGATAGCCTTCTAGAACAAATGGATTTTCTTTAAAGAGAGTAAGGCAATGCAACAGTAAATCACCAAAATCTGCTGCATTCAAAATTTTAAGACGTTCTTGATATTGTTTGTAAACATCAATCAAGAGATGAGAGCCTGTCTGTTCTGAAGATGTTATTTTTTCAGGCGTTAATCCGCGATCTTTCCAACGACTAATAATTGATAAAACCAGTTTAGGTGGATTCTTTTGTTCATCAATGCCTTCAGCTCTTAAGATTTGTTTTATCAATCGAAGCTGATCATCGCTATCAAGTATGGTGAAATTTCTTTGCAATCCAACTAGCTCTGCATGTGGTCGCAGCATTCTAACGGCAAGCGAATGGAATGTTCCAATCCACATATTATCAACCGGACTTCCCAAAAGATGCGAAATTCTTTCTCGCATTTCTTGAGCCGCTTTATTCGTAAACGTCACAGCTAAAATTTGTGAAGGATAAGCTAGATTGTTTTGTAAAATATAAGCTAAGCGCGTGGTTAAAACACGCGTCTTACCAGTACCAGCACCAGCTAGAATTAAAACCGGCCCTTCAGTCTCTAGGGCCGCTGTTCTCTGGGCAGGATTTAAAGATGCTAAATAGTCTGCATCAATAAGTGTCTTGTTAGCTAAATTCATTTCAAGACACTACATTTATGCAGAAAGATATTATTACTTCTTTTCAAAACCAAAGTTCTGGTAACGCTTGCCAAACTTGCTCAACTGACCACCTGTATCAAGCAACTTGTGTCCGCCGCCTGTCCATGCTGGATGAGAGTTAGGATCGATATCAAGCTGCATTGAATCGCCAGGTTTGCCCCAAGTTGAGCGTGTTGTAAACGATGTCCCATCGGTCATAACCACAGTGATTTGGTGGTAGCTGGGGTGAATGCCCTCTTTCATAATCTGATCCTTTTAGCAAATGAATTATAATTTCTGTATGCCTATGTAAAAATCAATATCTTCATTTTACGTAGGTATATTAGTATCTAACGCAAATACACCCAACTTTGCAATATTTTAGTGCTGTTCCCCAGAAAAATGAGCAACACGCCCAATATGGGGTTTATTGTGTTTTGCTGCAATTTCAACTTGGCGCTGCCGCTCGATAGCTCGAAGACGTGTTTTTTCAGGTAATTTATCAAAACAACGCGGGCAAGAAATCCCTTTTTGATAATGAACGGATTCCATATCTTGAGCCGAAACTGGATAACGACATGCATGACATTGATCAAAAGAGCCTTCTTTGACGTTTTCAGTAACGGCAACGCGGTTATCAAAAACAAAGCATTCGCCTTCCCATAAACTTTCTTCAGATTTCACAGTTTCCAGGTATTTTAAAATGCCACCTTGTAGATGGTAAACTTCTTTAAAACCCTCCTGGAGCATGTAAGAAGAGGCTTTCTCGCAGCGAATTCCACCAGTGCAGAACATCGCAATTTTTTTATCCTTATAATCGCCTAGATTCTTTTCAACGTAGTTTGGGAATTCGCGAAATGTTTCAGTTTCAGGATTAACAGCCTTTTTAAAAGTACCAATACCAACCTCATAATTATTACGAGTATCAAGAACAATCACATCTGGATCAGATATTAAGCGATTCCAATCCTCTGGTTTTACATAAGTGCCAACTTCTTTGTTTGGATTTACTGTTGGGACGCCAATGGTCACAATTTCTTTCTTTAGTCTAACCTTTAATCGATAGAATGGGATGGTTTCTGCTTGGGATTCTTTGTACTCCATGTCAACAAACCTGGGTTCTTCTTTGAAAAAAGCAGCAAGCGCATCCATGCCTGAGCGTGTTCCTGAGATCGTGCCGTTGATCCCTTCTTTGGCTAGTAATATCGTTCCTCGAAGGTCATGCTTTTGGCAAAGTGATAGCAGTGTTTTTTGCATAATTTCAAAATCAGGCAAGTCGGCAAATTTATAAAAAGCAGCAACAATAAAATTGCTCATAGTCCTATTTCCTCAATGATGGTCAAATCTTTTAACAATTTTTATCAGGTAATTGTAATACAATCAAACATTTGATTGTGCTCTTCTTAAGTAATCTAATGCGCCTTGTAGAATGTAGCTTGCTGCCATTTTATCTACCACTTCTGACCGACGTTTGCGCGACATATCTGCTTTAAGAAGTGTTTTTGTTACTGCAACTGTTGAAAGGCGTTCATCCCACAAAACAATAGGAGTTGGGTTTGACTCTGAAAAGTGCTCAATAAATATTTTGATCTTTTGACCTTGAGGTCCTTCTGTTCCATTCATGTTGAGGGGGTAGCCAATAACAATCCCCGCAACTTCATATTCCTGAATAATTTTACTTAATGCATTTAAATCATTACAGGTATTCGTTCTTCGAATAAGAGTGAGGGGGGTGGCAATAAACCATGTAGTATCAGATGTGCTGATGCCAATTGTTTTACTGCCAAGGTCAATGCCCATTAAGCGATTTTTCCCATTTTTCAAAGGGGAAAGCGAGTCAAGAGTGGAGAAAGATACAATTTTCATAAAAAACCTTGCTTTTTGTCATTTCTAGGATTGCCAAATCAAAAAAAATAAATAATGATTGCAGCAAGCATTGTAGACTATTATAACATTAATTAATGTGACTATATTTAAGGATATTTTTATGACAGAGCCTCTAACCCATTACGAGTTGCTTACTTTTACCACTGAAATCACCTCGGCTTATATAAGCAACAATACAGTTGCTCCCGAAGACTTATCTAGTTTAATTCAGAGAGTTTATCAATCTATATCAGAAACGAGCCGCTACACGAATAGCTTTAAAAGCTTGACGCCTCTAAATCCGGCAGTGCCGATTGAAGAGTCTGTAACGGATGAATACATCGTTTGTTTAGAAGACGGTAAAAAATTGCAAATGCTTAAGCGCCACTTGAATACAGTTTATAAAATGACTGTAGATCAATATCGCGAACGTTGGGGTTTGCCTTCTGATTATCCTGTAGTTTCTCCGAATTACGCAAAACGTCGTAGCCAAATTGCTAAAAATACTGGTCTTGGTATTAGTGGTCGCCGTCGCAAATTAAAAGTGATGGTTAGTCCAATGCAAGATGGTAACGTGAGTCAAATGGCGGTAATGACTGGAAACAACTAATTATTGTTGATACAGAATGACACCCTCTCGACTTGAGCAACTATGTCAGGAAAAGGGAGTGAAGATGACCGAGCAGCGTCGCATTATCGCTCGTGTTCTTTCTGACTCTCTCGATCATCCTGACGTAGAAATGCTCTATCAGCGTGCAACGAAACTTGACTCCAGAATTAGTTTAGCGACGGTTTATCGTACGGTTAAATTATTCGAGGAAGCGAGTATCTTGGAACGCCACGATTTTGGCGATGGCCGCTCTCGTTATGAAGAGCTGAGTAGCCAACATCATGATCACTTAATTGACGTTAGTACAGGTAAAGTGATAGAATTCCATAATGAACAGATCGAAGTGCTTCAGCAGAGCATCGCTGAGAGCTTGGGTTACCGATTGGTTGATCATCGTTTGGAATTATATTGTGTCCCAATTAAAGAAAAATTATAAGAATTAATTTTGTGAAAAAAAATCTCTATATTAAGACTTATGGCTGCCAAATGAATGTGTATGATTCACAGCGCATGGCAGACATTTTATCGCCTTTTGGCTATGCTTTAACTGAAGAGCCAGAGCAGGCAGATATCGCCATTTTAAATACATGCCATATCCGTGAAAAAGCGGAGCAAAAAGTGCATTCAGATTTGGGGCGATTGAGAAGCCACAAAGTCGCCAGCGTTGCCAATGGTCGTAATATGATTATTGCTGTAGGTGGATGTGTTGGGCAGGCTGAGGGAGAAGAGATTATTCGTCAAGCTCCTTATGTTGATATGGTATTTGGTCCGCAAACTTATCATAGATTACCAGAGATGCTCGCGAATGTTATGCGTAACTCTGATAAAAAACGCGGCCCTGGCAGGGGGGTTGTTGATACTGAGTTTCCAACTGAAGTTAAATTCGACTTTTTGCCAGAAACAACAGAATCTAGATCGAGTGCTTACGTTTCTGTTCAAGAAGGCTGCGATAAATTCTGTACGTTTTGCGTTGTTCCTTATACGCGCGGTGCGGAATATTCACGCCCCGTTGAAAGTATTGTGAAAGAAGTTAAGCATCTTGTAAAATTAGGGGCGATGGAAATTACTCTGCTTGGGCAAAATGTTAATGCTTACCATGGAGAGGCTCCAGCGTCTTCGCATGCAGCTAGTAAAGTGTGGGGATTAAGCCAACTGATTCATGAGCTTGCAGAAATCGATGGCCTTGAACGTATTCGTTATACAACGTCACATCCAAGGGATATGGGGCAAGATCTTATTGATGCACATGGGGCAGTTCCTAAGCTCATGCCTTTCTTGCACTTGCCTGTTCAATCGGGAAGTGATCGTATTTTAGAAGCAATGAATCGTAAGCATTCTGCCGATGACTATTTAAAGGTTATTGAGCGTTTAAGAAAATCTTGTCCGGAGATAGCTTTTTCATCAGATTTTATCGTGGGTTTTCCAGGTGAAACAGATGAGGATCATAAAAACACTTTAAAGTTAATCAATGACGTTAATTATGCTCAAGCTTACTCTTTTAAGTACAGTATTAGACCTGGCACACCGGCTGGCCTTATGGACAAACAAGTTCCAGAATCAGTGAAGTCAGAAAGGCTGCAAGAGCTACAAGAGTTAGTTAATACTCAGCAACTGGCCTTTAATAAAAATACAGTTGGTACAACTCAAAAAGTTCTATTGGATCGCACAGGAAAATTCGAAGGCCAATTAATTGGCAGAACTGCTTTTATGCAATCTGTTTATGTTTTGGAATCTAAACACTTGTTTGGTCAAATGGTTGATGTAAAGATTGAATCAGGATATGCTAATAGCATATCGGGGGTTATACCCTCAGATAAGTGTTTACAATTAACGGCTTGACCGGTGTTACATGGTTAATAAGAGGAAACATTGAACTCTGATACTTCTTTGGCGATTTTTCTAGAATTTGATGATAATCAACTTTTATCTATTTTGGTTGGCCCTCAGGATCGTAACTTCTATCTTATAGAACAGCGTCTCAATGTGTCTTTGAGTTTAAGGGGCAATCACATCGCAATTAATGGTGCTGAACCTGGAGTTTCATCTGCAAAAACAGCATTAGTTTATCTTTATAAACAGCTAGAAAAAGGGCTTGAGGTTGATTCAGTTGTTGTTGAAGATGCTATACGACTTGCAACTACGACAGGTTTGCTAAGCCAAGAAGAAAAACTTCACAATTCTGGGCAAGCTGATGTGTCGATCTCAACAAAGCTTCGAAATGTTTTGCCTCGTACAGCTCGCCAGGCTGATTACATAAAACACATGCAGACTTCTGATTTAATTTTTTGTGATGGTCCTGCAGGAACAGGTAAAACTTACTTAGCTGTCGCAGTGGGTGTGTCTCTCCTGTTGGCTGGAAAAATTGACAAGATTATTCTCTCTCGCCCTGCGGTTGAAGCGGGCGAAAAATTAGGATTTTTGCCTGGAGATATGCGTGAAAAGGTTGATCCATATTTAAGGCCGCTTTACGATGCCCTTAATGATATGCTCCCAGCAGAACAAGTTTTAAAATATTTGGGAACTGGTGAAATTGAAGTGGCGCCACTTGCTTTTATGAGAGGTCGTACTCTTTCTAATGCCTTTGTCATTCTTGATGAGGCGCAGAATGCAACTCCCGTACAGATGAAAATGTTTTTAACACGCCTTGGAAGTAATTCAAGAATGGTTGTTACTGGTGATCAAAGTCAAATAGATCTTCCAAACGGAGTGCTGTCTGGCTTAAAGGATGCATTAGTAACGCTTGAAGGTGTCGAGGGTATTAAGTTTGTATTTTTTAACGATAAAGATGTTGTGCGTCATCCTTTAGTTTCTCGAATAGTCCATGCATATGATGTGAAGCAACGAAGTGCATTTAACCAAGGCCAATAATAAAAACCATGTCGATAAATATGACTATAAGTAACACGCTTGATATTGCATCAGACTCTGAAGACGTTCAGAAACAAGTATTAGATGTTTTTGTTACAGATTCTTCTTGGGAGAATATATTGCCATTGGGGCAGGATTGGACATCATTTTTCACTCCTATTTCAAGAGCAGTATTCCAAAAGCTCAGTTTAGATTTTCCTTTTGAGATCAGTGTATTATTAACTAATGATGCTGAAATTAAAGAGCTTAACTCTCAATACAGATCACAAGACAAACCAACAAATGTTCTCTCCTTTCCTGGGGTGACTGCTCAAGAACTTTTAGAAGCAGAGCAATCTGCACATCCCCTTATTTTGGGAGATATTGTTTTGGCGTTTGAAACTATTTCGAGCGAAGCTATTACTCAAGACAAACTCTTTTTAAATCACCTTACCCATCTTTTTGTTCATGGTATTTTACATCTTATGGGCTATGACCATGAAGAAGATGCTGAAGCAAAGATTATGGAAACTTTAGAAATTAATATTTTACAAGAACTTCATATTGAGAGTCCTTATTAAGAACATGCAAAACACATCTGAAGCAAAATCATTCAATCTTTTTAAAACGCTAAGTATGGTCAAGCAATTTTGGCGCAAGTTGAATAAGCATGACAATGATGGCTCTCTTCGTGAGACCATAGAAGAGCTTATTGAAGAAAGTAATGAGTCTGAACCTTCTATTGAATCTGATGAAAGAGCTCTTTTAGGCAATGTTTTGAACCTAAGAGATTTGACA
Source organism: Holosporales bacterium (assembly GCA_947449005.1). GTDB lineage: Bacteria > Pseudomonadota > Alphaproteobacteria > Paracaedibacterales > CANFPP01 > CANFPP01. Next base: position 35,117 of record CANFPP010000011.1, read on the forward strand.
GCGTATGATGTCATGATTCCTCGTGCTGATATTATAGCTGCTCCTTATGACATCAAAGGGCCTGATTTAGTCGCAATGATGACAAAGTCCGGTTTGACTCGTTTGCCAGTTTATCGGGAAACTTTAGATAATGTTATCGGAATGGTTCATATTAAGAGTGTCCTTGGGTGGCTTTCAAATAAGAAACCTTTTAAAATCAAACAATTAATTAATGAGGTTTTATTTATATCTCCTTCAATGAGAACATTGGATTTGCTCCTGCAAATGCGTGAAACAGGTAGCAAAATGGCAATGGTAGTTGATGAATATGGAGGGGTTGACGGTCTTGTTACTTTTTCTAATCTCATTGAAGAAATTATTGGAGATATTCAAGACGCTCATGATCACAGTCCACCGTCACAAATACAAGTTCGAGGTGATGGCACAATTATCGCTGATGGCCGGGTAATGGTCGAAGAGCTCAATAAAATTCTTGGTGAGAATTTGCAACTCAATGAGGTCGATGAAGATATCGATACAATTGGAGGAATTGTGATTTTTTTGGCAGGCCGTGTACCAACTCGAGGTGAGCTGATTCGTCATGGTTCAGGTATTGAGTTTGAAGTTTTAGATGCTGATCCAAGACGTGTAAAACGCTTATGCTTACGCCAACCTTCTCAAAGTAAATAGTGTAATGCTTGACCGCTTCACAGATTTGTCCTGGCGTAATCGTAAGATTGTTGCTTTTGTTCTTGGTATGGTCTCTGTGTTGGGTTTACCACCTGTTCATTTGATCTTTATGATTATTCCTGCTCTTTCAGGAATTGTGCTTCTCCTGCAAACTGTATCAACTCCTCGTCAGGCATTTACTCTCGGTTATTTCTTTGGGTTCGGTTATTTTTTTGCTGGGTTGTATTGGGTTTCTTTTGCGCTTCAGGCTGCAGGTGTCGCTTATTTGATGCCTCTTGCAATTTTTGGTCTGCCAGCTCTTCTTGCAATTTTCCCTGCACTTGCTATCGTTTCAACCTATCTTCTTTCTTCTAAAGATATCGTGAGTAGAGTTTTTGTCTTCACAATTTGTCTGTCGATGTCTGAGTGGCTGCGCGGCCATATTTTTACAGGTTTTCCTTGGAATCTGTTCGGCTATGTTTGGGACCTATCAATGTTACAAACAACCGCTTGGGTTGGGATCTATGGATTAACATTGCTAACAATTCTAGCGGCATCAATTGTTGCAACTCGATCAACTCGTTGGGTCGGAAGTGTTTGGGCTGTTATGCTTGTTCTATGGATTGGTGGTCATTATCGACTTGAGGGATCAAAAGATGTCGCTTTAACGACAGTCAACATGAGAATCGTTCAAGCAAGCATTCCGCAGCAACAAAAACATTCTCTGGAACACCTTGAGAAAAATTTGCAAAAACATATCGCTCTTTCACAATTGCCGGCAGAAAAACCATTACAGGCAGTTTTATGGGCAGAGTCGACTGTGCCTTTTTTTGTCGATCAATATCCAATTTTACGTAAAATGTTAAGTGAAGCAGTTCCTCTTGATGGTGGTTTTCTCTTGTTTGGCAATCCAAGACAAAGCCAAGAAGGGGGCGTTACAAAATATTGGAATAGTTTATTAGCCCTTAATGGAGAGGGCAAGATTCTTGCGTCTTACGATAAAACACACCTTGTTCCATTTGGCGAATATATTCCGTTCCGATCTATATTTAGTAAGGTTCCCAAGTTAACACAGGGGACAATGGATTTTACACAAGGGCATGGGTTCGAAACCATTAACTTGTCAGACCTACCTCCTTTTAGTCCTCTCGTTTGCTATGAAGCAATTTTTCCAGGTGCTGTGACAGATCATGACGATCGCCCTGATTGGATTTTAAATATTACGAATGATGCTTGGTATGGCAGGACAAGTGGTCCCTATCAACATCTTGCAATTGTTCGGGTGAGGGCGATAGAAGAAGGATTACCATTGGTGCGTGTCGCGAATAATGGGATTTCAGCTGTTATTGATCCTTATGGTCGAATTCTTTATCAGTTAGGATTAGATGAAATTGGCTTTGTTGATTTTGCACTGCCAAAAGCGATTGCACCATCTTTTTATACTCATTGGCGAAATTCTAGCTTTTGGCTAATGATTATTGGTTTATCCTTGATAACTTGTTATCTGCGAAGAGCGGATTTCAGAGCATCAAATTCTCGTGCCCTTCACCTGCATTCTATGCTATTGTAAGTATGCATTAAAAACAGAGAAGTAAGATGACCAAAGAGCAAGTCGCACAAATTCAAACTGAAGCCGTGCGTAAGGCATTTGAGCGTTCAAGGTTTAACCGAATGAGCAAAATTCAACGCGAAGCTTATGAAAAGCAGGATATGCAGTACAGTCAGTTCTCTGACTTTACCGAAGAAAAAATACAAGAAGGCAGAGAAGAAGGCAGGATTAATGAAAGACGGATAATTGCCCTTGAAATGCTTTCTGAAAATGAACAAGATTCTATGATTTTAAAATACTCAAAGCTCACACCCGATGAACTTGCCGAGCTCAAATCATCAATATTAAAAAAACAAAATTAAAAAATTTAAAGGCGTTATGTTATTACTATCTAAAATACGTCTTTATGGACGTCGGCAGGGGCGTGCATTAAAGCCTTTGCATCACCATCTATTGGATGTTGTTTTTCCAAAATATCAACTTTCACTCACGGATCAGAGTGTGGATGATTTTTTGAAATCCACTGTAAAAAATCAAGAGCTATCTCTCGAGGTAGGTTTTGGCGGAGGGGAGCACTTAGCTGCTCAGGCACTACTGTTTCCACACAGATTCTTTATTGGTTGCGAACCTTTTATTAATGGTCTTATTTCTCTCGTACAGCAGATCGAGGAAAAAAATATTGAAAATGTAAAAGTTATTCAAGGTGATGCACGAATTCTTATGACAAAATTGTCAGATCAAAGCTTAAAAAACGCTTATATTTTGTTTCCAGATCCATGGCCAAAAAAGAGACATTTTAAGCGTCGTTTAATTCAAGCGGAAGTTTTATCTGAATTATGGCGTGCTTTAGAAGACAATGGTCGTATTTATATTGCAACAGATCATGCTTGTTACTTATCTTGGATATTGGATAAGTTTGCAGCTGATGAAAGATGGCAGCTTGAGTTAGAAGGAAGAAGTAATATATATGAACGCCCTGCAGTTGAAACGTGGCCTATGACGAGATATGAACAAAAATCAGGTGAACGGCAACCGGCTTTTCTTGTGTATAGAAAAAAGTGAGAATGAGAAACTGCTCTTTCTTTTTGTCAGTATTGGTTCTGGTTGTTTTACTTATTGGATGTTCTGGACCTCAAAGAAGCGGCACTCATCCTGTTCAAGGGATTTGCAAGTCGTGTAAGTCGTATTTTGTCAGAGGTTCTTGGCATCACCCTCAAAAACATTATGATTATGACGAAGTCGGAATTGCTTCTTGGTATGGGCCTGGTTTTCATGGCAAACCAAAACCCTACGGAGAACCGTTTAACCAGAACGCGGTAAGTGCTGCTCATAAAACATTACCTTTGCCAACAATTGTTCGCGTAACCAATTTAGAGAATAATACTTCTATTAAGCTCCTTGTTGATGATCGGGGACCTTATGTTTACGACCGAGTGATTGATTTATCCATTGGTGCTGCTAAAGAACTGGGAATGTATAATAAGGGAACTGCGAAAGTTCGAGTGACAAGTGTCATTGGCGAGAGTAAAGCGCTATCCTTATTCCTAACTAAATATGGTCGATCAGGAAGAGATCCTTCTGGTAGGACGTGGGCTCAGATTTATGATCAAGAGATCAAGGGAAAGTATCCGGATGATTCCAATAATCTTCCGGTAGACTCCTCTTTCTCTGTTTCAGGTTCCAAAGTTATAACGCCTGTAGGTCAGAAAAAATCTCTGCCACCAATAAAAACAAAAGATCTTGGTAAATTGTTTGAAGTTGCACATAAAAGCCCAGCACCTTCTTCTTCAAAAACACTACTCACCAAACAGCAGTATTTTGTTCAAGTCGGGGGAAATTTTGTTCAATATAAAAATGCGAATAAGCTATTAAAAAATATGGGGGCTGTGGGGCCTTCTGGTATTAAAGAGTCTGTTCAAGCTGGCGGGCAAAAGCTATATAGTGTTTTCTTAGGCCCCTACCCAAATAAAGCTATTGCAAATAAAACACTAGCAAAACTTGCTACGACTGGTCATTCTGATGCAACAATTGTCAAAAATTAGGATTTTTAACTCGATGATAAAACTAAAGAAATTTGCTTTAATTCTTTGTGGAGTTCTTGCAATTCCATTGCTTGTTGGTTCTGTACACGCAAAAAAGGCTCCTTTGGAAAAAAAGAAAACCGTTGCTGTTGAAAAAAAGGTTGTCGCTGAACCTGCGCCTGTACCAAGTAGTACGTCAACAGATCAGCAGATAGACATTGTGGCAAAACAAGCAATCTTAGTTGATTATGAGACTGGTACAGTTCTTTTGGAAAAGAATGCCGACGAGCTCATGCATCCTTCATCGATGACGAAGATCATGACAACATATATCGTTCTTGAAAAAATTAAAGATGGGATTATCACTCTTGATACTCTAGTTTTGATTGGCAGAAATGCCTGGCGAGTTGAAGGTTCATCAATGTTTTTAAATATTGATACAACCGTTCGTGTTGAAGACTTGCTAAAAGGACTTATCATTCAATCTGGAAATGATGCTGGTATTGCTTTAGCAGAAAAACTATCAGGAAGCGAGGCTGTGTTTGCGCAAGAAATGACACGCCGCGCGCATGAACTTGGGGCAACGCATACTAATTTCTTAAACTCTAGCGGTCTTCCGCATCCGCAGCATTTAACAACAGCGAGAGATCTTGTTATTTTGGCTCTACACACCATTAATGACCATCCTAGTTTTTATCATCTTCACAGTGAAAAAGATTTTACATATGGGGGCATTAAGCAAGGAAATCGCAATCCTCTCCTCTATAAAAATATTGGCTGTGATGGGCTTAAAACAGGACATACGCAGGCTGGTGGATTTGGAATGGTTGCCTCATGTGTGCAAGATGGGCACCGCTTAATTCTGGTTATCAATGGTCTTTCTTCTATGCAGGCGCGTTCTGATGAAGCTGTTAAGCTCATCAATTGGGGGATGATGATGTATAGCAATTATACCATATATAAGGAGGGACAACTTGTTGATACTGTTCCTGTTTGGGTGGGTAAAGAAAATAAATTGCCTGTGACTGTGCAAAAGACAATAATCGTAACTTTACCGCGCGCTTCTCAAAAAGATATGAAGGTTTCTATTGATTGCAAAACTCCGATTACTGCCCCTATTAAGGAAGGACAAGTCGTTGGGAAAGTCATTGTTTCCGCTCCATCTTTGAAAGAAAATCTGGAGTTCCCTTTGGTCGCTGCTGTAACCATTGAAAAAGCTGGAATCTTTAAACGTATTAAAGATTCAATTTCTCATTTGATTTGGGGAAAGTCTTAAGCCCTAATGACAAGAAAATTTATTACCTTTGAGGGCGGTGAGGGAACTGGTAAGTCAACGCAAGCACGCCTTCTCGCTGATTATTTAATTCAGCAAGGACACAAGGTTGTGCTTACTAGAGAGCCAGGTGGAAGTCCGGGGGCAGAGATTATTCGAGACCTGCTTGTTTCTGGAGCTATTGATCGTTGGACACCAATCAGCGAGGCCTTGATGATGTATGCAGCGCGAGCGGACCATTGGCAAAATCTAATTCAGCCTGAACTCGCAAAGGGAACTTGGGTGATTTGCGATAGATTTGCTGACTCCTCTATGGCATATCAGGGGTATGGGCGCGGCGTAGATTTAAAATTCTTGCAACAGCTATATAAGATGGTAATCGGTGACAAACAACCAGATCGCACATTCGTTCTCGATATTAATCCAGAGATTGGATTACAGCGTTCATTCGAGCGTTTAAATGCGTCTGGAAAAAATGTTAGTGAAGGTCGCTTTGAGGCAATGGATTTAGATTTCCATAGACGCCTGCGTAATGGCTTTCTAGAAATTGCACGCATGAACCCTGATCGTTGCATTGTTATTGATGCGACAAAGTCCTTGCAACTGATTCATCAGAAGATTGTTAGTTTTTTAGATGAAAAATCCTCTTGACTTAATGCAGGTGAAAAAATAAAAGTTAAGCTATCTTAAAAACTAAAATATTAAGAGCATCCTGACAATATTGAAAAAAATTATTATCTTAGCTTTGTTTTGTTCTAATGCTTTGCATGCTGCTGTATCGTGTCCAGATCCTATTTTTGATCATGGTGCTCAAAATTGCAGACTTCTTAGTACTCGAGCTTATCAATCTTCAGACTCTCAACTAATTGATATGTCATTTTGTTCAACAATAGTTGCGTGTTGTGTAATGGATGCATTAAATCAGTCCGGTGTGGGTAAGCAAATTGTGGACTGGTCTTTTTGCCATTTGAAAGATGGTGTATCTCGTATGTATCAGTTTATTTATCCTGAGAGTAGAGAGTCTTCTATAATATTCAATCGTATCAAAGACTCTTCAGATATAGATATGAAAATTCCATCGGGAAGAATTCTTGGTGATATAACCAAAACTCAAGAAAATCCTGAGTGTATTATTCCTGAAGGATCGTATAGTTCGACATGTCATGATACAAAAGTTTCTCATTATGATAGCAGTGATCGCTTGGTTCCAAATAGTTTTATTTGTTCTTTGAGTTCTCAATGCAAAGATCTTACTGGTGGAATGATGAGTCTTTATGGTTATTATTTTAATCAAGGTAAATCTGATTTGATTATAGAAAATTGTAACGGTAACCCCATCTCTCGTCTAATTGGCGAAGATAAGCAATGCAAAAATGGAGAAACGGCGAGGCGGCACGGTAAAAGTTCTATCAAGTACTTAAGTGCCCCACACAATGAGCACTAATCTGTTCTGTTAAAATTATCGGACAAAAAAGATAGTCAGATCACACATTCGTTCTCGATATTGATCCAGAGATTGGACTGCAGCGTTCATTCGAGCGTTTAAATGCCCCTCTGGAAAGAACATGAGCGAAGGACGCTTTGAAGCAATGGATTTAGAGTTTCATAGGCGCTTGCGTAATGGTTTTCTCGAAATTGCCCTTATGAATCCTGACCGTTGCATTGTTATTGATGCGACAAAGTCCTTGCATATTATCCATCAAGAGATTATTACTTCTTTCTGATCTAATTATTAAAAAAAAATAAATATTAAAAAAAGAAAAAGAAGAATATGTACCCCCAATTAATTCTACTATTATTAAGTCTCAATTTTTGTATGGGAATCAGTTGCTTTGCTGACGACGACGATGATGATATAACTAAGACTGCATCGACTTTATCACCGGATACTCATCGTAATTTAATAGACCAAAAGGATCATAGTGATGATGTGATACCTTCTGTCCTTCCAGTTACATTAGATAAAGTAGATTCTGAGGTTCAGAGTCCAAGAAAACAGCGAGTAGGTAAAAAAAGATCCAGACAGATGACCTGTGAAGCAGATAAATATACAGAAAATTCAGATGAAGAACTGGATGAGAATGGTGAGTTTAAAATGAGCAAACCATCCTGAGAGATATTACACAAACAACCGGCTATATCGTTCGCCTAATATTCTTACGTAAGCCTCTTTCATAGATGATGTCATGTACGATCTCTCGATTAAATCAATAAATATCGGCTTTAAAGAGTTAAGTTCTACCATGACATCATCAATTATTTTTGTTGTTAGCTTCAGATATTTGATAGCTAAATAATCAATAAAGTCTTCTCTTTTAAGCTTATTTTTCTTGCTATTTATTGGCAAAGCACTTTCTTCCACGGGATTTTTAAGAGCGATAGTTGTATTTAAAAAATCGTATGCTGGAGCCAGTTGCCATATATCGTTTCGCTTGATTAAGGAGTAATTTTTGAGATGCATATCTTCATTACCAATAATGAAATTAAAAAGTATGCGGCGGAATAATGCTACATGTTCAATCTGTGGAAATGTAACGAATTCATCAATAACTTTTACTACTTTTTCAATGCTGCTATTATATTTTGTATCGCGATCATTGCAGGATAATTGTGCAAAATCTTCCATAGCAATTTTGTTGCTATTAATCCTATCAAAACGTTTAATAAAATACGTTAACCCCCCATCTTTTGTGAACACAAGTCCATGTGAAGGCACTTCGATATTAAATCGCTCTGCGAGCGACATGGATATGGCTTCATTTGCGGGAAGCTCTGGATAAGTATCACTTTCAGGTTTCAGAATGTAGGCACTATTTTGATCGACAAGAACAAACGTTTGTTGGTGTAAATCCAATATAGCGCTAAGTTTAAGTTGAACACCCTGAATTGATAATTTTGTCGCACGATTTATGGCTTCTGTGCGCTGTTCTTGAGCGGAGTAAGGTAACGGTTCCAGCATTTTAAGTCTTGGAGATAATTGGCGAAGCCCTTTCGCGCTATATAACTCGTTTGGTTCAAGCGGATCATATGTGATGGGACAATATCGCATTATGACTCACTCTTTTTTGTAGATACTTCTTCTATTGGAGCATCTCTTACTGTTACTGTTCCAACCATGTCATTTCCAACTGCAGCTAATTGTGTCATATAGTCACGACGATCAATTTTTAAAATACGTAAAAGTCCCTCTAATTGGTAACCTTCAGGCAGTAATCCATCAAAAAATGGAGGAAATGTTGCATAGATATAAGGTTCCTGACGACATGGCATTGTCAGGGAAATAGGAGGGCCTTGGTAGACTGGCAGATACTGAAAAGTATATACAGTGTCATCAAATGTAAGTGTGCCACAGAATTTTCCCGAATTATAAACATGAAGAACTTTCATTTCTTATGCCTCTGTTCGATTTACTGCTACATATTGCGCCATAAGTGGACTTGAATAAGACATTTTGATATTTAAAACCGCAAGTGCTTTTTCTAACGTATCTATTTGAACTGGCACTGTTCCACTTTCAAGTCGTTGCACTGCAGTTCGGCTGATTCCCGCCATGTCAGCAAGGGTCTGTTGTGTTATTTTGCTTTTTTTACGATGCCAAATAAGCATTTTAGAAAGATCTTCGTAACATATGGGAATAAAATTAATCATTTTGCTTTTTATATAAATCATTTTTTCTATTTATAGCCATTGAAGCATACAAATCTGTAAAAATCCACATAAAAGCTTTACATAAGAATCAAGTAGTGTGTGAACTAAGCATCCCTGCGTGCGCTGAATGCCGTAGATAACGTTCCATCATCTAGATAATCAAGTTCGCCGCCAACAGGTACGCCGTGCGCAAGAGTGGAAAGTTTGACATCAAAGGGTTTGAGTCGGTCGATCAAGTAATGCACCGTCGTTTGACCATCAACAGTTGCATTCAGAGCCAGGATAATTTCTTTGATGTTACCAGCTTGAACACGCTTTATCAGGGCATCAAAGGTTAGCTGCTGAGGCCCCATTCCATCAATGGCAGAGAGAACTCCGCCTAAGATATGATAATGCCCACGGAAGACGTGTGCGCGTTCTAACGCCCACAAATCTGCAACGTCTTCAACTATACACAATTGCTTTTCATCACGTTTTGGATCTTGGCAAATTGTGCAAGGATCAGAAGTGTCTAAACTAAAACAAACCTGGCAAATTTTGATTGAATCGACAGCTGTTTGCAGCGCATCAATAAGAGGCAATAAAAGCTGTTCTTTTTTCTTTAAAAGATGAAGAGCTGCGCGTCGTCCAGAGCGAGGTCCAAGGCCCGGTAATCGGCTGAGGGCATTGATCATTCTCTGAATTTCTGGACCACTCATTATGCTCTCCTAACTCCACAGTGTCATCCTGGGGCTTGCCCCCAGGATCTCATCATCTAAATGGTAAAGATTTCATGCCCAGTTGCTGTCACGCCAAGGGTATGTTCGTATTGCGCAGATAGCGAGCGATCACGTGTGACTGCTGTCCAACCATCTTCCAGAATCTTAATCTGATATTTTCCAGCGTTAATCATCGGCTCTATTGTAAAGAACATACCTTCTCTTAAAACAATGCCTTCGCCTGGCTTTCCGTAATGAACAACATTTGGAGCAGAATGAAATATTTTCCCAACACCATGCCCACAAAAATCTCTAACGACAGAAAATCCTTTTTTCTCAACGAAGCTTTGAATCGCATGCCCAATATCACCAAGCGTAGCGCCAGGCTTCACAACATCAATACCTCTCATCATTCCTTCATAAGTCGCTTCAATAAGTTTTTCTGCACGAAGACCAATCTTACCAATAGAAAACATGCGACTTGTGTCCCCATGCCAGCCATCAACGATAACCGTAACATCAATATTGATAATATCTCCCGTGATGAGCTTCTTATCGCCTGGAATTCCATGGCAAACTACGTGATTGATAGAGGTGCAAATAGATTTTGGAAATCCTCGGTAATTCAGAGGGGCAGGGATAGCCTTATGCTCAATAATGAAATTGTGGCAAAGTGTATTTAGTTCATCCGTTGTCACGCCTGCTTTTACATACGGTGTAATGAAATCAAGAGTTTGAGACGCCAATTTTCCAGCCCGACGCATTCCCTCAAAATCTTGAGGTTGGTGAATGATGATACTCTTCTCTTCATCGTGATCATGACCGTGATTACAATTCTCATCGTGTTGGTGGTGGTGTGGATGTATCATTAAATGCTCTCTCCGTTGTCATCCTCGTGTAGACGGGGATCCAGGCTGTTTACTTAATTATTAATTTCTCTCTTTAAAACCCAAGCTATTCCGCTAAAGGAACGCCTTTGGTGGTGGAGTATTCAAAGTGCATAACTTCTTCTGGGTAGATAAACTTGCGAATCGCGTGTGCTGCTTGAGCCGCTTCAGCAAAACCAGTTAGAATTAATTTGAGCTTATTCGGATATGTTGCAATATCACCAATCGCATAAATACCTGTGCGGTTTGTTCCCGCCGTTGCAGGATCTACTGCGATATGATGATGTTCTAAGCCCAATCCCCAATCTGCAATCGGCCCTAAATTCATAGATAACCCAAAGAAAGGAAGCAGAATGTCAGTTTCAAGTTTGCGAACATCGCCATCAAGTGATTCAACGATTACGTGAGATAGCTGCCCATCTTGTCCTTCTAGTCCCGCCAACTGATAAGGGATAACAAGATCAATTTTGCCCTCTTTTGCCAATTCATTAAGCTTTCTCTCACTATCAGGAGCAGCCCGGAACTTAGCACGACGATGCACAACTGCGACACTTTTTGCAACTTCTTGCAAGGATATAACCCAATCAACAGCAGAGTCTCCACCGCCAGCGATTACGATTTTTTTGTCTCTAAAGGCTTCTCTTGAGGCAACGTAATAATGAACAGATGTTCCCTCAAACTGCTCTAAATTATCGAGAGGTGGGCGATTTGGTCCAAACGCACCAACGCCGGCGGCAATAATAACTGCTCTTGCTTCAATCTTTGTACCTTTAGACGTTGTCACGTGCCAACGATGCGTGTCGCCTTCAACTTCCTTAAGTTCAACGACCTGTTGATTTAGATGATAAACAGGGCTGAAGGGGCTGATTTGTTTTTCAAGATTCTTGATTAAATCAGCGCCTAATATTTCAGGGTAAGCAGGAATATCATAAATAGGTTTTTCAGGATAAAGGGCGGCGCATTGCCCCCCGATCATATCCAAAGCGTCAATCATGTGGCACTTAAGTCGCAGCATTCCACACTCAAAAACCGAAAAGAGACCAACAGGTCCCGCTCCAATAACAACAACGTCAGTTTGATGAATCATGATTAAAATACCCAATAAAAAAGGGACCAATAATACCAATTTGGCATATTAAGGTCCCTCTCAAGAATTTTTAGAACAGAATCTTAAGCTAAAGCTTTAACGCGCTTAGAGAGTCTGGAAACCTTACGAGCTGCTGTATTAAGGTGTAAAACACCTTTTGTAACGCCGCGCATGATTTCTCTTTCAGCTTCAACCAAAGCGATACGAGCTTCAGCTTGATTTGCTGAGTCAATTTTAGCTTCGACTTTTTTAATAAAAGTACGAATACGACCAATGCGGTTACCGTTAACTTCCGTACGACGTGCGATTTGACGGATGCATTTCTCTGCAGACTTATGTGTTGCCATTACAGTTCCTTAAAACAACTGAATAAATTAATTAACAAACTTATACCTGACTTTTCAGAGACCGTCAATTTCATTATTGACATGAGAGAGATCTTTTCATCTTCTCCTGCAGTGAATCAACCCCTTACAGCTTTCCCCGAGAGACATAACAGGTATATATATAAACAAAACAATAAATACACATAAGTGAAAATGTTAATGGAAAATCTTAAAAAGCCTAAATTAATAACGTTTAATCGTTTGTGGCCATTTCTTTGGCCGCGTGATTTAAAGAGCGCAAAAACGCGTTTAATTCTAGCTATATTTACGTTGGTGCTATCAAAAGGCACGCTCATCCTTGTTCCTGTAATTTTCAAAGCAATTATTGATACATTAACGGGACATGCATCACCCTGTGATGTTCTAATGTGGATTAGTCTTTATGGTGCTATGCGAATTCTATCTTCATTCTTTTCTGAAATGCGGGATATAACATTTGCTGCCGTAACACAGCGCGCGCTTCGTCAAGTCGCTATTGAGGTTTTTGATCATCTTCACAAGTTAAGTTTGCGATTTCACCTATCGCGTTATACTGGTGGTGTTTCTCGTATTATTGAACGTGGCACAAAATCCATTGAAACATTGCTGACATTTTTAACCTTCAGCATCGTACCAACTGCAATCGAAATTCTTCTGGTTAGTATTGTTTTAAGCCTAATGTACGACATGCGTTACACCTATGTTATTGCCGGAACTATGGCCGGATACATCTTTTACACATTAAAATTAACAGAATGGCGCATTCGTTATGTCCGTGAAATGAATGATGCAGACACTGGTGTCCAATCTAAAAGTATAGATAGCCTGCTAAATTTTGAAACAGTGAAATACTTCGGAAATGAAGCGCATGAACGAAACCGTTTAGACGAAGGGCTTAAAGTTTATGAGAAAGCTGCCATTGAAAGCAAATGGAGTCTCTCATACCTTAACATGGGGCAGGCGGTCATCCTTTCTGTTGGATTGATTCTTATTCTTGGATTTGCTGCTTTAGATGTGCAAAAGGGTTCGATGACGACTGGTGATTTGGTTGCCATTAATACGTTTTTGTTCCAGTTAACCATCCCTTTGTTTAACCTTGGTTTTGCCTACCGTGAAATTAAATTGTCACTTGTTAATATTGAAGAGATGTTTTCACTTCTTCAAGAACCCTATGAAATACGGGACGCAGAGGATGCAATCACCGTGACAGACATTAAAACAGGCATAACGTTTGAGCATGTCGATTTTTCTTATGATCCAGAGCGCAGTATTTTAAAAGACATGAACATTACAATCCCAGCTGGGCATACAGTTGCTGTTGTGGGTTCAAGCGGTGCAGGTAAATCAACCCTCGCGCGTTTACTCTTTCGTTTCTACGATGTCATTGGCGGCGCCATTAAATTTGATGGCGTTGATATTCGCAAAATCTCACAGAAAAGTTTGCGTTCCTTAATCGGAATTGTGCCGCAAGACACGGTTTTGTTTAACGATACAATTCACTATAATATTGCCTACGGAAATCCGGGTGCCTCTGAAGATGAAATTATTGAAGCCGCTAAAAAGTCAGAGATCTACAAATTCATCCAAAGCTTGCCGGAGAAATTTGAAACACGTGTAGGAGAGCGCGGCCTTAAACTTTCGGGCGGTGAAAAGCAACGCGTGGCGATTGCCCGAACTCTTCTTAAAAAACCACTTTTCTTTATTTTTGACGAGGCAACATCAGCCTTAGATACAAAAACCGAAAAACTTATCCAAGATAATCTCGTGCGTATTTCAAAAAACAAAACCACGTTGATTATCGCACACAGACTTTCAACAATCATTCACGCCGATATGATTTTGGTCATGGATAAAGGCATTGTTGCAGAATCAGGCACTCACGACGAACTCTTGGCTAAAAATGGCCTATACACACAAATGTGGCAACGCCAACAACAAGCTGTTGAGGTGGAGTAGAGGGACCTCTTTCCATCATTTTCATACATTTCTTTGTTAGAGAATTATAATTATACGAACTGTGCAAGCGCACTAAGATCAACTTAAAAACAGCTGAAAGTTAGAGAGGAGTGTAAAATGGATTTAATAACACAAGGCGTTCTTGGGGCTGCTGTAGGTCAAGTTGGTTTTCAAAAAAACCTTGGAAAACGCGCAATTTTCTTTGGTTTTATAATTGGTTTATTGCCTGATGCTGATATTTTAATAGCTAAGATGTCATCTAACTTAATGGCAACCGAACTGATCCATAGAGGGATAACCCACAGTTTATTTTTTGCATTTATAATGGCAATTCCTTTAGGGTTTTGTTTGTATAGTATGAGTCGTTGGTGTTTGCAACAAAGAGGTGGATGCTACAATAACGAAGAACTCAAAACTTATAGCCTGCTATGTTTTTGGGTGCTTATTACCCATCCCATACTTGATTTATTCACAAGCTATGGCACACAGTTGCTGAGTCCATTCTTGAGCTATCGTTTTACTCTATCAGCAATTCCCATTATTGATCCAATCTATACGGTTCCTCTTATCATAAGTGTTGTGATTGGATTATGTTATCCTCGTAAAAGTTTTATTATTGGTAGCTCACTTTTATTTCTAACTACATGCTACTTATTTTTAGGTATTGCACAACATAATGCTGCTGTTGCTGTTGCGCGTAAATTTTGTTCTGAAAATAATATAAATAGTACGAGAATTGAGGCGTTTCCGTTGGAACCTACTTTGTTTGCTCAGCGCCTTTGGGTGCAAACAAAAGATAAAGTCTACATTACTGAATACTCTACATGGACGAAAGAAAATAAGCCGTGGATTTCATATCCAACTACAAAAGTACCAACACATTTAGCTGCTCAAGAAGAATTTAAAGTCTTTTTATGGTTTACCGACGGTATAATTGTTTCAATACCAGAAACCTCTCACGGATCGTGTCTTGTTGACAGTCGAATTGGATCATTATCTTACAGGCCTTTGGGCTTATTTAACATCTGTATGAATGATCAAGGCATTATCAAAAAAAATGTGGATTACACAGACGCTGAATCAATTGAAAGCAAAGAAAAACCAATTAATTTAATTTCCTCGAAACAATCATTTGGAGAGAATTTATCAAGCTATTGGAACATTATGAAAAATTTATGTATTTGGACGTTTACACATTCTAAACCTTAACCCAATTAATGTCTGTATTCTACCTTACAGTAATTCTGCTGAGCCAAAATACGCCTTACCCATTATTCCTCATCTGCAAAATCTGTAAAAACTCACGCAATC
The DNA here is from genome assembly GCA_947449005.1 of Holosporales bacterium. Lineage (GTDB taxonomy): Bacteria > Pseudomonadota > Alphaproteobacteria > Paracaedibacterales > CANFPP01 > CANFPP01. The sequence continues at coordinate 50,560 of CANFPP010000011.1, forward strand.
CCATCACGGTGCAATCAGACGTAATCGGGTAAGATTCATTGCCTGGGTAAATCACAAATTTCTTTGTTGGCTTTACATCATCGCAGGCGAAGAAAAATCCTTTTTCTAATTTTGGCGATAAGCTTTTTTTAATCTCAATTGCCCAAATATCGCCATTGGTAAATTCTAAAAGCAAATCAATTTCAGCGCCGGCTGCTGTTCTATAAAAATATGAATTCGTGAAAGGGGGGGCAACATTAAGGCAATTCTCGATAACAAATGTTTCAAAACTAGCGCCAACAATGGTATGTCCCATAAGTGAATTTAAGCTATCAATGCCTAGCAGTGCATGTAAAATACCAGTATCTCGAATATAAATTTTTGGTGATTTAACTAAACGTTTTCCAACATTCGAATGATAGGGTTGCAATCGACGAACAAGCAGTAAATCAACAAGAAGGTCAACATATCTTGCAATCGATTGCTGACTCACTCCTAAATTTTCTGCAAAAATTGCGGCATTTAAGATGCTACTTTGATTGTGTGCCAACATAGTCCAAAAGCGACGCATGGTTTCTGCCGGGATACGGCTACCTAATTGTGGAATATCACGCTCTAGATAGGTTCGTATAAAATCTTGGCGCCAAGCAAAGCTATAGGCGTCAGTCTCTTCTAAATAACTATTTGGAAAACCACCGCGAATCCATAATTTATCTTGTTCTCGATCTGTATAATTTTCAATTTCCAGAGCTGTTAATGGTGTGAGCTCATACTGTGCAACACGACCAGCAAGTGTTTCTGAAGACTGGCGCATCAGATCAAGTGAGGCGGATCCCAATAACAGAAAATGCCCTGAAGGTTTGTTTTGTCGACGACGCTCATCTATCAAACCACGCAAAATAGGAAAAAGCTCTGGCACACGTTGAATTTCGTCAAGAATAACAAGCTTATCTTCATTTTGACGCAAGTAAAGAAGCGGATCGCTGAGTCTCTGTAAATCTTCTGGTGATTCAAGATCTAGATAAATCGACTCAATAACGTTTGATTCGTGCTGTTCTAGAGAACGCAGAAGTGCTGCCAATTGAAAGGCAAGCGTTGTTTTACCCACTTGTCGCGGCCCAAGAAGAACCACGGCAGGTTGGCGAGAAACTGCATTCGCAACAGTATTTTTAAGTATTCTATTTATCATAACATAGTAATTATGCCATGACGTGGAAGATTTGCAAGGATAAAATTCATGAAGAGGGATATGTCCCTATTCATTTCAAAGAGGTATGATGAGCTGGGTAACTTTTTAGATAATCGAGATATGTTGGAATTTCTTACTAAATTTTTTCTATGTTTCAGTCACGAGGTAATCATTATCCCTCTTGTGATACTTGGATATGTTTGGGGAAATCGTAAATTTTTCTCTCAAGGCATCTGTTTACTTTTTATCAGCATACTCGTTAATTTTTCTTTGAAAGTTACGTTCCAAGTTCCGCTCTTGCCGACAGTAGGCAAGATAGGTTTTGCTTTTCCCAGCGGACATATGCAATCTTCTGTGGTTTTATATGTGTGGCTTATTACCAAAACAAAAAATATTTTCTATCAAGCCTTGATAGTTGGGTTACTGATTAGCATTGGCTTTAGCTTAGTGTACAAAGGTTACCATGATTATGCTGATGTTTTAGCAGGCGTTTTTTTTGGAGTCATACTTATTCGCGGTTTTATGTATCTTGCAAAACATGATGATAAAATAATAGCCTGGACATTATGCTCTATAAGCACACTTCTAATGTTTTATATTGCGAAGATTTACACAATAGAAAGTCATGTTTGGATGGCTTATTATGCTCTTATAGGTCTCGTTCTTTCAGAACAGTACTTTGTTAAGCATCAAAAAGATGAGAGTTTTTACGGCAAGCTTCTTGCAACATTCTTTTGTTTTATAAGTCTCATTGGTGTCAAATTGCTTTTTGAAGCAAGTGTTTTTTCTACATTACCGATGTTTTTAAAGCAGTTAGAATGGGCACTTATTGGATTTTGTCTCCCCTGCGCAAGGTGGGTGTCAGGTCGCATTACGTATTAAATTGAACATATTAATGTGAAAAAAGTATGGTTCCACTATTTTTTGTTTGTTTATTTAATGTATCTTTTTTCCTAATTTTATAGGTTTTCAAAAATATACATCTTGTTAACGGTGTAATATTGATATGGTTTTCTATTATATAAGCTGATATAATCCATAAAATATGTTTAGGTGTAATAGATCGTAAATAGAGATCATTTTATATCATTCAATTAAAGGGGAAGAAAATGTATTTATCATTGCTTGTGGGTTTCTCAGCTTTAATGTTTTGTTGTAATTTAGCAAATGCTTCCGCTAGAGTTGACAGAACTCCTCCGCATAATCCTTTTGATCATTCACCTCCTCAACCGCTTCAACATAAGATTCATCAAAGTAGTGCTGCTAAGGCAACAATCGCTGAAGAATTTGATTCTGTCTTAGATGCAGATGTTCTGTCTGCTTTGAGTGATTTGCAAGCACAGTATCCCCTCAATCCTGAAGAAGATTTGGGAGAAGATTTGAAAACGTATCTTAAAGGTACGGAGGGGTGGGATAATTATTTAACTTCTGATGTTGAAAAATATATTGAAGCTGCCAAAAAAGGAGATGTGGAGGCACTATGGTATCTTGGTTCTTCTTTTAAGGGGGGCGGCTTGCCCTGTAACAATGATGACTTAGCAGTGAAATTACTCGTCGCAGCTTCCTTAAAAGCTTCTGCAAATGCTCTGTCAAGCCTTAGTGGTGTTTTTAAAAGAGGTCTTGGCGCAATAAAGCCAAATGAACAGCTTAAAACACTTTTTTATAATGCGGCGGTTACAATGCCTGGAAAAGAAGGTGATGAGGTCCGTGCTTGGTTAGAATTGCCTCCTCTTTCTTAGTAACGAATTATTTACGTTTACACTTTAAACTTAATGATAGAGAAATAAATTAAGATAGAGTTTTTTGTGATACGTACTTTTAAGCACCTGGTTTTATGTTTCTTTTTTATTATTTTAATTTTCAAAAGTGACTCAGCTCCAATTCCTCAACCAGAGGAAGGGTTTCGCTGGCGCCAGAATTTAATTTTAAATTATGATGGACAGGAAATTATCGACTTGGATTGTGCTAGCGTTTTAGACGAACATCAAAGAATGAATGACTTCGAAAATTTTACAAGTCACATTCTTACCAAAACTGATATTGATCGCAATGTAGCGTTTGCCCGCATTAGTGTCATTTTCCAAGATATTTCAACTGGAACTTTATATCGTATCAGCGACTGGATTAAATGGCAGGGGATCCGTGAAGAAATAAGTGATCAAATTGCTGTATTCATAAGTGGTACCGGGCCTTTTTTAAGTCAAAGAAGAAAGCATGCCTTGGAGGAGAGAATTGAAAATCAGATTCATGAAATTGGAGGTCAGGACTTAGACGAGGATAACCCTTCTGCTTTCCGGCTCAAATTAAAACAATTATTTGCATCAAGAGCACAAAAAAATTTAGCTGAAAGCGAGCAAGCGGTAAGATTAGATGAAGTTAGAGAGCCTGATTCCCAGTTTCACATTCGCTATCATCATAGCGAGCAATGGATTTTAAATTATTTAGAGCGTGTTCATCCAGATAGGAAAACGACTCTTATAAAAGCAGTGGATAGTTTAATACATAAACATACGGCAAATGGACGTTTTAAAGCAGGTTCCCAGATTTTATCTGTGGTTCTTCATGTTCATTCTAAAAATGATGTTTGCGAGCGTTGCACTCAAACTATAAGTCGCATTATGGCAGACTGCAATTTTTTGCTTCCAAGTTTAAAAGGTTATATTGTGAGTGTTTATCGTCCAAGGGAAGCGCCAAGATTTCTTATTTTAACCTCTTCACGCGTCAATTATGAAAAAAGAAGAGATTTGCATGGTCATGATGATAATCTTGACGATCCTATTGATATTAAGGCTTTACCGCCCCTTTTTATACAGTCTATCGCGATTGATAGTCCTTTGCCACAATCCGATTTAGTGCGGCTCCCCTAATATTGTAAGGCGGAAAATAATTATGGGCATTCTAATTCTTTGACATTTTTTCATTTTTTGATTTATTCTTTAGTTGTAGCCGTGTTCTAAAATGAGGTGCAACGCATTAGAGTGTTTGTTGATAAGACAGGCACAGAAAGGCGTTGCAAATGAGAGAATACAAACAATTAGGATATGAAGAAAGAATAAAATTGGCAGCGCTTCGTCAATCGCAGTCATCACTAAC
>CANFPP010000012.1 GCA_947449005.1 Holosporales bacterium
TAGTGATGACTGCGATTGACGAAGCGCTGCCAATTTTATTCTTTCTTCATATCCTAATTGTTTGTATTCTCTCATTTGCAACGCCTTTCTGTGCCTGTCTTATCAACAAACACTCTAATGCGTTGCACCTCATTTTAGAACACGGCAAAATCATTTTTTTATTGAGTGCTTTTATAAGTAATTCCTACTCTTCAAATTGGGAAAGCGAGCATGCAACTCTTGTTCGCATGAGCTGGCGATCACAGTGGTTGGAAGCATTGAATCGTATGGAATGCCAACATGGAGCAGAAGAATTAACTGAAGCTCAGCGGAAAACAGTGTTCGAAAGAGTTGTAAAGGGGAGAGGAAGAGGTCAAGGCGCTTTGACGGTTGATCTCGATCATGCAGGAAACCCAGATGTAGGCACTCAGGTTGCTCCAGATTTAAGTGAAATGAGCTACTTAGATCAAGAACTTATCTGGCAGGATGTAGACATGATGGGAGTTTTAGAATCGGGTTTTATTGGATCCCCTTTTAGAGACCGTAGGTTTGCTGCCGGTTGGATTCTCGACACACTTGATATTTTACACCAGCAACCAATCACAAACCAGCTTTTTGATGCAGAACAATATGGGGATATAAATCACAATGATTTGCTGAGAGTTCGTGGTCTATCAGGAACATTTTGGCGATGGGATGGATTAGCTTCTATACAGAATGCTGAAGAAATGTTTTCCGGGATGATCCAGCCAAATCAAGAAATATTAACAGGAAGTGGAGAATACACTGTAAATATTATAAGCTGTTTCCATGGACTCTTAGATGAGGAGAATATAGGTAATGTTTATTTTTTGCCTGCAGGGCGATCTCCAAATCCTGAAAACTTCTTTCGTATTATGACTGTTCGTATTGGAGAAACAGGACCACTTTTAGGCCAAGCAGAGCTTGCTCCTATATTTGAAGAATATAAACGCAAAGATGAAACCGGAGAGCCTTATGAAGATGATTTTGCACTTATTCAAGTCAGTAATGTTGCAGCAGATCGGCATAATACTCTAAGAAGCATTTTAGTCCAAAGGCAGCTATTTAAGGACGCACATAATCTCGTTATTAATCTACAAGGAGAAGAAGAATCTGATCATTTTGAACCTGATCGTATTTTTGCCTTTGGAAAACCAAATCATGTTTTTTTGCAAAGGTCTGGAAATGCCGATGGCTTTTGTTTTGTGTCAGATGTTTTTAATGGAAATGCAACGCAAGATCTAAAAAAACGTATAGACGAACATGTCCACTCTCTTTTAATTCATCCTTTGCGAAAATTGAATAATCTCCAGGAATGTGGTGAGGAAAATCCACCGTCAGGAATTTCTAACTTTACTCCTCTCACACCTGCCAGATCGTTACCAGAAAAGTTTCAAGCAATTTCAATTCCTCTAACATATGGGATGAGTGGAGGTCCTGTTCTTATGTGTAAAATACATGATGATACCCATGGTTCTCGTTCTATTAAATGTAGGCATGTTGGTGTTGTTAATGGAGGGCGCCTGGTTCAAGAAGGCGCTAATGTATTGTATAAAGGTATAATTGCTACTATTTAAAGTTTAATAATTTCAATAATTAAAAATCAATAGAAGGGTTAAATGAAAATAATACAAATAGTTCTCTCATTTTTTGTAATCCTGAGTAATGCGAGTTATGCCTCAGGCGCTAAAGAGTTGGGAAGAGCCGCGCCTAAATATCAGGCTTCACAGATTATTACGAATATACAAAAATCTGTGAAAGATTTTTATTTTGAAGATGATTTATTTATTGGTAATCCTTTGTTTTTAGAAATTAAAAAGAAAAATCAAGATATAATCACAAAATTTAAAGCAGAAATTGAGGCGGTTAACACAGCGATACATAACAATCAATCCAAGCTGGTCCACAATTGGTCTATCAGGTACTACCCAGAAGAAGATAAAGTTTGTGCTCGTCAGTCATCTGTAAAATAATAAGAAATATCTATTGTAATTTCTCCTAACTCAACTTAAATAACACTTAAGTATAGATGAGTGAAAACGGAGATCCTTATGAGAGCAATACAAACAATCGCGTTTTTTCTTTCTTTAGTTGTACCTAGCATATCTCAGGCTTCAGATATTGAGGAGGCATTAGATACTTCTAGGCATAGATACTGTGCACTTCACATTATTCAGGAGATTCAAGCATCTGATAAAGAATCTTATTTAAAAGATGATTTATTGGTGGGGGAATTTTTGTGTGTGGAGATTAAGGGGGGTAATTTAGGTGTAATTGTAAAGTTTAAAGCAGAAATTGATGCAATGAATACAGTTTTACAAAAAGAAAAAACCAAATTAGTTCAAAACTGGATAGTTCAATACTACCCAGAAGAAGGTAAAGTTTGTGGTCGTCGCTCTGCACTAATAAAGGGTAAACGTTTCTAATTTCTTGATTGTAGTAGGGATATGCCTCTAACAAGATCAAAAGCTCGTTCTAACTGATGGTCTTTTGAGCTTTTTTCTGCTTCATCAACCTTTGGTTCAACCAAAATATCAGGTTCAATACCCTTGTCTTGGATAGCAAATCCCTTTGGGGTAAAGAAATGAGCTACCGTTAATTTAATGCCGCCGTGACCAGGAATTGAAAACAGAATTTGCACAGACCCTTTGCCAAAAGATTTCGTCCCCATAACAACGGCTCTCTTGTGATCTCTCAGAGCCCCAGCAACAACTTCCGATGCAGATGCAGAGCCACCATTGATCAAAATCACCATGGGAACTCCTTTAATTAAATTCTCTCCTTTTGCCTTATAAGTTTGATTATAAGAAGGATTGCGGCTGCGAATATCGACAATTTGACCAGAATCTAAAAAGAGATTTGAAATAGCAACAGCCTGCTCTAACGTCCCGCCCGGATTGTTGCGAAGGTCGAGAATAAGGCCGTAAATTTTATTATGTAAATCTTGCTTAATTTGCTTAATTGCATCTTTAACTTTTTGTTCAGTATTCTCATTGAAATGGCTAATTCTCAAATATCCAATATTTCCTTCAAAATGAAATTTAACTGGATTCACTTGGATGAGGCTACGAATGATTTTGATCTCAAAAGGATCTAAATTATCTCGCTGAACCATTAGTGTTACTTCTGTGCCTGGCGCTCCTTGTATATTTTTTAATATATCAGAAGGAGAGAGCTTTAGCGCTTCAAGACCATTAATATGGGTAATAATATCGCCTGGTTTAATTCCTGCTTTTTGCGCTGGCGTGTCGTCAATCGGAGCAATAACTTTCAAAATTCCATTAGTGTTTACAATCTCAAGGCCTATACCGCCAAAATTACCCTTTGTAATGCCGGTTAAAGCCTTGTACTGCGTCTTGTTTAGATAATTTGAGTAAGGGTCCAAAGATGAAAACAAGCCATTCAATGCACCTTCCGTTAGTTTCTTTGCATCTGGTTCGGTTACATAGTCTTGGCGAATTCTCTCAATAATTTCATTAATCAGAACTTCGATTTTGACGTTTGAAATATCATGATCTTCATTGTTTGTTTGGTCTTTACAACCCGATAAAAATAGAGTTGCTAGAACTAAAGATAGAAGGATTTTAGATTTCATTATGCGACCGTAACGATATAGGGTGAGGGATCAATCGGGTATTCTCCCTGTTTTAAATCAAGAGTAAGCTCAGTTAATTGTTGCGACATTCTACCAATAGGTTCTCCGGTAAGAAGATTATCACCTTCCTGGCAAGTAAACGTCTCAATTCCAGTTAGGATTACGTATAGACCATTATACCTTAGAATAATGGCATTTCCAGTGTCCGCAAGATAGCCTATGAAAACAACTTGAGCATTGCATGGAGAAATCACTTGGTTCCCTTGATGCGTTACAATTCTAACACCTTTTTGATCTTTTACAACAGTACCGACAACCGGCTGAGCTAGCCGAAGCATTGGTACTGGTGGTTGATTTGTATAGATTTTAAGGAATTCACTCATTAGCTCTTTTAGGTCTCTTGTTTTTTGATGCGGTCTTTCCTCAATTTCAGGATACATTGTTTTTTTCTGTTCAAAAAGCTTGTCTTGCTTATCTAAAAGCGTTCTATAGGAACTGTCAGCCTTTTGATAGTCGCGTTGTTTTTCTATAATTTGCAATTTGATTTGCGTTAGATTCTTCATCACATCAAAGGTAATGCGGTTTTGGGCGCTAAGTTTAGGTGTGAGGGATTGCAGCACAATTAAGCTGTGAATAATATCTCGAATAGACTCAGAAGAAAGCATAATAAGAATAGGCGAGTATTCGGTTAAATGTCTTAAACTCAGCAATGTCTCTGCAACTTGGTGCTGTTCTTTTGTTATTTTATCAACAATTGTTTGCTCAATATCACGTAATGTTTTGATGTTGGCTTGTTTGTTCATCAGCTGCTTTTCAATTTCTTGCAGATTTTTCGTAATTTCAATTAAAGCCCCCCGAACAGATAAAGAAGCATCTGTAGTTGCCATTGCTGGCACTGTTACTGCTGTTATAAAGGAAAGAATGATGAAGAATTGTTTCATTGTTTAATCAGTAAAGATTTCCCCGTCATCTCAGTTGGAGCTTGGTAGCCGAGCAAGTCTAGAACAGTTGGTGCGACATCGCATAAGCTTCCATTTTCTAAAGCACTGCAGCGAATTCCATTTACTAATACGACAGGAACAGGATTACATGTGTGTGCCGTATGTGGTGCATCTGTTTTTCCATCAAGCATTTGTTCTGCATTCCCATGGTCAGCTGTGATAAGCAGTGCATAGCCATTATTTATACACTCCTTTTCTAACCTTGCAAGGCACCCGTCTACAGTTTCCACTGCTTTAATTGTAGCGACCAAATCACCCGTGTGCCCAACCATATCAGTATTTGCATAATTGACAACAATCAGACCATATTCATTGCTTTGCAAGGCATTTATAACATGATTTGTGATCGCATTCGCTGACATTTCTGGCTGTAAATCATATGTCGCGATATTGGGTGAGGGGACCATAATACGATCTTCATTTAAAAAAACAGTTTCTCGCCCACCATTAAAGAAAAAAGTAACGTGCGCATATTTTTCTGTTTCAGCAATACGAAGTTGTTTAATCCCAGCAGAAGAAATTACTTCACCCAGGCTATTATTAACAACATCTTTATCAAAAACAGCATCAATCAAAGGAGCCAGCTCACTTGAGTATTCATTCAAGCCAAGCGCTGAAGCGAATTTGTTAGATTCAAGTAGAACTTTCAGAATTTCCCTGACACGATCTGCTCGGAAATTAGCCATTAATAACCCATCGCCGTCCTTTACCCCTGCGTAGTCACCAATCGTAACAGGGGGGATAAACTCATCGGTTATGTCAGCTTTATAGAAATAATGAATAGCTTCAATAGGATCAGCAAAATTTTGCGCTTTACCAAATGTGATGGCATCATACGCCTTTTCAATGCGATCCCAGCGCTTATCACGATCCATTGCATAATAGCGGCCACTGAGAGTTGCTATAGAAAAATTGGGGTATTTACCTAATTTCGATATAACATTTTGGCAATACTCTACAGCACTTTTAGGAGGCGTATCACGTCCATCAAGAAACGCATGCAGCTTTACAGGAATTCCCATTTCTAAAAGAACTTCAGCAATGCCAATAATCTGGTCTTGATGTGAATGCACACCGCCTGGCGAAACAAGCCCTAACAGATGACAATCACCACCAGATTTTTCAAGATTTCTGGCAAATTTCTGAAAATTAGGCAGAGACTTAAATGTTCCGTTTAAAAGTGCTTGATCAATTTTTGGGAGATCTTGTAAAAGGACACGTCCAAGGCCAATGCACGTATGACCAACTTCAGAGTTCCCCATTTGCCCCATAGGTAGACCGACAAAACTTTCTGAGGCCTGTAGTTCTGCCTGCTGGCAAGTTTGCATTAATCTGTCCCATGTTGGGCAATTCGCAAGAGTAATGCTATTCGCTTTAGTCTCGTTGCTTATTCCCCACCCGTCCAAAATGCATAAGACTACAGGCTGCTTCATAAAAATTACCGTGTTATCAAAAGGTTGCCGCTATCATGGCTTATTGTTTTATATTTGAAGCCAGCATGACGTTTTGTAAAGGCTTCAATTTCCGATTGCCTGCCAATAACCCACAATTTTCCTTGTTTTTTTTGCTTCCATAATTTTAAAAATTCCTTTTCAGAAATCATCCACTTTGATGTGTCTTCAACAGTTGTTCCGAACTCTAATTCACCACGTGCCTCAACAACCGTAACAATCTGATTTGTGTATACAGGAAGATCTTGATAATAGCTCATAAGACTTATAACTTTATCTTCTGGATATCGGTAAGTGTTAATAATATCGATTAAGGGTTTCAGAGAGGGTCTTTGCATAAAAGGAGAAGCAAGACATAAAACTATAGCTGTGCTAACACCAGCAACTGTCATAATCGAAAGAAGATGACGAGCCGAAAAATAAGCGAGTCCACCGCAGCCTAAAAATACAACGCAAAGCGTGTATATGTAAGGCTTTAGAGCAGCTTTCTCTGCTGTTAGCTCAGGAAAGAAATATTCACTAAATATACCTACCATAGCCAAAATCAGACACAGGCTGGAAAAGCCAATGGCTTGCTTTTTGACTTCTTTCATATGAACGACATAATTAGCAATTAGGAGAGATAGTGGCGGGAAAGCAGGTAGAATGTAAGGGATAAGCTTAGAGTTTGACAGAGAGAAAAACAGCAAAACCCAACCACTCCAAATGAGAAGAAATCTATTTAAAGTGTTAGAGTTGTCTTTATAGGCATTGCAAATTGATTGAGGCAATAAAGATGTCCACGGTAAAAATCCTACAAGTAAAATTGGAATAAAAAACCACGCAGGTTGATAACGTAAATGAACAGTACTTGTGTAACGAAGAAAGTGTTCAACAATAAAATATTTATGAGCGAACTCAGGATTCTTAAGGCTGACCAGAATATGCCAAGGTGCTGCTATTGTCAGAAAAAGTAGAATTCCAGTTGGCAGATAGGCTGGCCAAAGATTCTGCCAATGCTTGGTTGAAATTGCCCATAACACGATTGCAGGCCCAAGAATAGCGAGTGTCATAATGCCTTTTGTTAAAACTCCTAAGGCACAGCACGCATAAAATGCATAATACCAAATACGCCGATATTTCGAAGTAGTCGGGTGTTGTAAGGCCGTATAAAAAGAATAAAATCCGAGTGTGACTAACACACTTACTGCCATATCTAAGATGATCAAGCGACTCAAACAAAAATATAAAATACTTGTAGAGAGTATAATTGCCGATAAAAATCCAACTCGCTCTCCATAGTATCTTTGCCCAACGAGATATGTCGCTAGACAACCTATCGCTGCAAATAATACCACGATCAAACGCATTGCCCATTCTTGCTGTGCACCAAAAATTTTGATTGCAACAGCTTCGCACCAATAAAATAAGGGGGGTTTTTCAAAGTATTTAACGCCATTTAAACGGGGAGTAATCCAATCGCCACTCACCACCATTTCTCTTGGAATCTCTACATAGCGACCTTCATCAGGCGTCGCAAGAGGCCTGTTTCCTAACTTAAACGAGAAAAAAGATAAAAGAATAAGGGCTAATACTGCAAAAACTCTAAATTTCATTGTATCAAATCCAACCATTCTTGTTCACTTAAAACTTTAGTTCCTATCGATGCAGCTTGCTTAATTTTGCTGCCTGCATCAGCACCTGCAACCAAATAATCTGTTTTTTGTGTAATTGTGCTTGTCACTTTCGCCCCTAAGCGTTCAGATCTTGCTTTAGCTTCAGGTCGACTCATTGAGGATAGTGTACCTGTAAAAACGATCGTCTTGCCAGAAATTTGTGAATTCCCTTTCTCTTCTTCATGCCAGGGATTAATGACCACATTTTGAGTTAGTTGTTCCAGGATTTTTAAATTGTTTTCATTCTCAAAGAAAAGAATTAGGTCTTTTGCAATGCCGCTTCCAACACCATCAACTGCTAATAATTCTTGATAAGATTCAGATGCGATATCTTTAGCAATGAATATATGTTGGTACCAATTCTCATAGGTTATGTAATGACGTGCCAGTGCACGTGCGGTAACTTGACCAATTTGTGGTATTCCCAATGCATAGATAAATCGATCAAAAGAAATAGCTCTTTTTTTATTAATGGCTTCGAAAAGTTTACTAACAGACTGTGCGCCCCAACCTTCTCTATTGTGAAGCTGATCAGAACGTTTCTCAAGCGTGAATATATCGGCAGGAGAAGCAATAAATTCATCTTGATAAAACCCCTGAAGACTTTTATCGCCAAGTCCCTCAATATCAAAAGCATCTCGTGAAACAAAATGCTTTAACTTCTCTATTGCCTGAGCAGAACATACAAATCCACCACTGCATCTTTTAGCAACTTCTCCTGGGGTATGAATAACTTCGCTACCGCAGACAGGGCACTCTGTTGGAAAATGAAAAGGGACGCTGTGCGGAAAACGCTTTTCAAGAACAACTTTAACAATTTGGGGAATAACATCACCCGCTCTTTGAACGATGACGTGGTCACCGATTCTTGCATCTTTTCGTGCGATTTCATCATCATTATGGAGTGATGCACGGCTTACGATAACACCACCAACGCTTACAGGTTTTAGAATAGCAACAGGTGTTAGAACACCCGTTCTGCCAACCTGAATGATGATGTTCTCTAAAACAGTTTCAGCCTGTTCTGCTGTAAACTTATGCGCAAGAGAATGTCTTGGCGTTCGGCCAATGCTGCCTAATCTTTCTTGAAAGCTAAGATCATTAACTTTATAAACGACACCATCTATTTCATAAGGAAGTTGTGCGCGCAGATTGACCATGCGATTGTAATAAGAAGCTAATTCATTTTGATGATTACAAAGCTGAACATCAGGATTAACAGAAAATCCCCATTGTTTTAAAGTTTCCAAAATTTGTTGCTGCGTAGAATCATTGGTACCAGAAAGAGCTTCATAATAATACGCAAAGAATCTAAGAGGTCTTTTCGCAGTGACTTTTGAATCAAGCTGCCTCAAAGAACCTGCAGCGGCATTTCTTGGGTTTGCGAATGGCTCTTCGTTATTAGACACACGAATTTCATTGAGCCTTATAAAATCGTCTCGTTGTAGATAAACCTCACCGCGTATTTCCAGATTTTCAGGGATATTTTCCCCTGTCAAACGCATAGGAATATTTCGAATCGTTTTTAAATTTGTGGTTATATCTTCACCAACACTACCATCTCCTCGAGTTGCTCCTAAGGTGAACTCACCTTTTTGATAGTGCAGTGAAGCTGATAATCCATCAATCTTGGGCTCTGCAAGCATTGGAATTTCAGTGTTACTTGGCAAGTTTAGAAATTTGCAAATTCTAACGTGAAAATCTTCAACATCTTTTTCTGAAAAAGCATTGTCGAGTGATAACATAGGACGGCGATGTCTAACTTTTTTGAACTCTAGGGCAGGGGATGCACCAATTCTCAAGCTTGGACTATCTGCACGCCTTAATTCCGGAAAACGTTTTTCAATCATACGATTACGGTTTGCCAGTGCGTCATACGTTTCATCATCAATTTCTGGTTTTGCCAATTGAAAATAGAGGTAATCGTGATGCGCAAGAATCTTCGAAAGCCGTTCCAATTCAATTGCGGCTTGTTCTTTTGTTAAAGATTCAATGGGGAGACTATAAAGTGATTCTTGTGATACCATTTTAATTTTTATTACTTAAAAGAATTATAGCTGCTGCACGTGCTTCTTCTGTAATTTGTGCTCCAGAAAGCATACGTGCTAATTCTTCCCTTCTTTCCGCATCATTGAGTTTTGTAACCGTAGTTACCATTTGTTCACCCTGATCATACTTTGCAACGATATAGTGATGACTTGCAGTCGCCGCAACTTGAGGAGAATGAGTTATCGCGATTGCCTGAATGTGTTTCCCGAGTGCAGCAAGCCGTTTGCCCACAGCCGCAGCAATAGATCCACTAACGCCAGTGTCAATTTCATCAAAGATAATCGTTGGAATGGATCCGTGTCCTGCTAAAATTGCTTTGAGGGTAAGCATAATACGCGCTAACTCACCTCCAGATGCAGACTTTGTCATAGAGGAAAGTTCTTGTCCCTTGTTGGAAGCAATAAGAAACTCAGCGCGATCAACACCCGTTTCACTCCAAACAGACTCTTTCACATCAACAGAGAAGCGAGCTTGATCTAATTTCAAGTCTGGTAATTCTTTTGTCACGGCCTGACTCAAGCCAAGAGCGGCTTCTTTGCGAACTGCACTCAAAGCTTGTGCTGCCTTAAGAAAAAGAGCTTCAGCGGCTTTTCTTTGCTTTTCTAGTTGCATAACAAGCTCTTCACTCTCTTCAATAACCTTAAGCTGAAGCGTTAGTTTATCGAGATAGTCGGGCAATTCATCAGGTAAAACATTAAATTTTCTTGATAAGACGCGAATGGAATGTAAGCGTTCTTCGATCTGCTGCTGCTGTGCAGCTGGATCTTTGCTTTTGCTTTGCAATACTTTTAATTGCTCAACAGCTTCTATAAGCTCGATACTGCTTCTATCTAATGCAGAGATAGCATGCTCAAGCTGGTTTTGATCACTACTCTGCGCTTTTTCTAATATTTTTTTAGTTGTGTGAAGAACATCAACAAAATCTTTAGGGATACGAAGGTTTTGCAGTGCCTGCTCAATTGCATAGCTAATTTTGCCATAATGGCTTACCTCTTGCAGGTCCTGCACGAGAGAATCCTCTTCCCCAACTTTTGCCCCTAACGTCTCCAATTCTTTGATTTTCAGATGGATAAAATCAATTTGATCTCGTCCTTCTGCAATTGCTCGAACGGTTTCATTGTAGGTATCGTTGGCTTTTAGCCAATCATAATAGGCTTGCTTAACTGCATTTTTTAGCTCTGTAAAATCTAATCTTGATATAGAGGCAAAGGTATCTAGAAAATCTCGATGAGAAGCCGGCTCAAGCAACCGATCAAATTGACCATGAATTTCAAGGAGTGTGTCGCCAATGCGCTTTAACAACCCTATACTAATAGGTTGATCATTGACAAAGGCACGGCTTCTTTCTGTTCTATAAAGAACTCTTCGCAAAATTAAACCAGATTGATCTAATGTGATCTCATGCTCATCAAGAAGCTTTTGAAGCGACTTAAATAGTTCAGGATTTAAATCAAACTCAGCACTTACACTAGCTTTATCCGCAGTATTGCGAATTAAAGAGGTATCGCCCCTCATACCCAAAGCCAAGCTTAAAGAATCAAGTAAGATTGACTTTCCCGCTCCAGTTTCCCCTGTTAGGACACTAAAACCTTCTTTTAGCGCAATCTCTAAGTGTTCAATTAAAACAACATTGCTAATAGAAAGGTTTGTTAACATATCACATTCCGTTTATTTGTTAACGGCTGGTTCCAAAGATTTAGGAACGGCTACCTGAATAAGAGCATAGCTGTCTTGATACCACATACTGCTAGGGTAATTATGGCCTAGAACAGCAGCTGTCGCTTGAGCTTGATCAAGAATCCCTAATGCTAGATAACACTCAACCATGCGGTGTAAAGCTTCTGGTGCATAAGAAGTTGTTTGGTAATTCTGTATGACCTCTTTAAACCGATTAAGAGCTGCGAGGTATGAAAAATTCTTTTGATAGAAATGACCAATATCCATTTCTTTTCCAGCTAGATGATCTCTAATTAAATCAGTTTTAAGTTTAGAATCTTTTGCATAATCACTTGCAGGGAATCTCTCCGAGACTTCTTGAAATGCCGAGAGCGCCTTTTCAGTGGCTTGCTGATCACGCTCTATCATTGGGATCTGTTCATAATGGCACAAACCAAGCATGTAGTAGGCGTAAGGAACTTCACTATGACCTGGATGCAGCTGAATAAATGTATTGAATGCTTCAATTGCTTCATCATATTTTCTTGCTTGATAGTATGAGTAAGCCGACATAAGCTGCGCTTTTAATGCCCAGTTGGAGTAGGGGTGTTGACGTTCAACTTCAGCGAAAGCCTTTGCTGCTTTAACGTAGCTCTCTTTTTCGAAACGATTCATCGCTTCATTATAAAGCTCATCAACGGAACGATCTGCAAAGTCCTCATCTTTATCACCGCAAGCACTTAAAACAAGCGTAAGAGCCACGAGAGCAATTAATTTAGACGTAGAATTTTCAAGTTTTTTCTTAAGTGAGTTCATCTTTCTCTCATACAATCGTTTTTAAAAACATATAGCATATAGTGTGTTTAGCATATTCTTGATTAAGCTGTCTGGGAAATAAATGAATTTGTGTTAAACTTATTCCAACGTGCTTAAAAATCTAAAAAGTTGAAAATGAAACATTCGATACCAACGATATCTCCTGAGACTGATTCCTTGAAACCACAGCACCCCTTTCACTTGATTGATCCGAGTCCTTGGCCTTTTGTTGCATCTTTATCTGTTTTGATTCTAGCAATTGGCGGCGTTTTGGCAATGCATAAAATTGATATGTGGATATTAAGAGTCGGCCTTATTCTTTTGGTTTTAACTTTTATTGGGTGGTGGCGTGACGTTTTGCGTGAAGGAGACACAGTAAATGTACACACACATGAAGTTCGAAATGGCCTTAGAATAGGTATGGGCTTGTTCATAGCTTCAGAAGTTATGTTTTTTGCAGCTTTCTTTGGCGGATATTTCTATGCTGCACTAATGCCGACAGAGTTTACAGGTCACGTTTGGCCGCCTAAAAACATTACTCCTTTAGATCCTTTTGAATTGCCGTACTTTAACACCTTGCTTCTTTTACTATCTGGAACCACCGTAACTTGGGCACATCATGCTCTTTTGGAAAATAAGCTAAAGGAAACAGCAAAAGCTCTGGCGTTAACAGTATTCCTCGGAATAACCTTTACCATTGTTCAGGCCATAGAATACATGCATGCTCCTTTTGCATTTAAAGATGGCATCTATCCTTCAATTTTCTTTATGGCAACAGGATTCCACGGCTTTCACGTGATCGTTGGCACAATCTTTTTAGCTGTATGTTGGCAGAGATCTAGGCATGGTAAATTCACACCCAATCATCATGTTGGCTTTGAAGCTGCTGCTTGGTACTGGCATTTTGTTGATGTAGTATGGCTCTTCTTGTTTATTTCGATTTATTGCTGGAGATGATTAAGTTAAATATAAGTGACAAAAAATATTAACAATTAATCTTTCTTTAAGTGTGAATTATTTTGTAAGCACAAATTGTCGTTACATGACAAGATTCTTGTTTAAGTATTAGAATAAATTTCTCTCTTTTCATTCATAGGTCGAGGAAAAAATTTAACTAGAATCACCAAGGCTATAACAGAGATAAAAATGAGGTATCACACAGATTCATTCCTGTCCCTTTTTGAACTAGTCTCCAAAACTCAGGGATAGTATCCTTCGTCTTTCTATACCACATACTTCCTGGGTTAATTTGACAAGGATGAGTAGTTGTTTTTCCTTTGATATTATCTGACAGAGATTCTTCAAGGTTTTCTCTATTTACAGAAGAATGGAGAAGATAAATTCTCAACGTAAAAGGTCTTAAAGGAAGTCTGCTTTGTTTGAAGTCACCATCGCTAGCTGAAAGAGTGAGCTGCGTAACAATAAAAATACACAGAATTTTTAAGCAATGCGTGGGGATGCTTCTGGTACATTGGAGGTTAGAAAGTTTTACAGAAAGACGCATTACATATAACACTCTGCATTATTTTGCTTAGGCAACTTATCTATGGCCGCAAAAGCACAAAGATAACATGACAGTTCCAATGTGGGGGGCGACGCCCAAATCCGACATTTTTTACAGAATGTTTAATGTAAATTTATGGGACTATGAAACGAGTTTTCTCACATCATCATTCTCAATTAATATTGATGAAATATTACATTTTGTACAATAATAATAAGCATAATTCTCATCTGAGAATTTTGTTGGAGAATATCCTTGTAATATTACATCACAATTCTTACATTCAGGGTATTTCAATTTATTTTTATGCTTTTTATACATATAATTGAGTGTATTACAAAAATTTAAGATGATATCAAATATAAAAAGATGAAATATAAAATATAATATTAACAAAATAATATTTAATTTTTGATCAAAAATATTCCATGAAATAAGTGATATAAACAATGGAACAAAAATTTTTGCATCATTATTTTCAAATTCACATTCAAACCCGTATAATTTTAATTTCATACTTTTCTCTTTTATAAGAATGTAATTCTTATTTACCCCATGTCTTATCACGTGCCGTATTCGCACGTTCTTTTAGCTCAACATCAATATAACGATCCGTAATCGCGCTTGAGCTGTGCCCAGGGCTCGTAAGATTTTTATCTCAATTCTTTATTATTTTGTCGATGGTTATTTACAAAATTAAATTTTTTGATGAAATACAAAAACAGCAACACTATTCTTTGCCTTTGTGAAGATAGAAAATTTGTCAATTTTTGATGGATTAACAACCTTGCGAATAGACGTTGTTCAAAATCTTTTAGAAACATCTCATTTTATTAAAGCAAAACGATTATTTTTGTATTTTGTCACTCAATCATAACATGCATGGCTTAAAAAATTGACTTTTAGATAAAGTAGATCTTGGCACGGGAAAACGACAGATTGTTAAAAATGGAAAACTTGATAAAACATATTTGATCACAGTACCTTATACTTAATGAAGGATAATTGAAGTGAAATACCGCAAACAAGTAGAACTATTGCTCGATTTAATTATGACGCTTTTCACCAACTTTTGCGGTAACACTCTATGTATGAGGATTTACAAAGAATTTCTGGAAAATGGACGACTAACTACAGCGTCGAATAATAAACCTCTTGCAGAACATTGAACATGATGTTTTTCAGGATTTAATTCTTCCGGAAATTTAATCTAAAAATTAGAAAACTTGAAGTGTTTTCAGCTGGATTTTTAAAATGGCTGGAATATTATTTGTACTGATCATCTTTCTAAAAAGATAGAAATGGTGGGTAGCAGAAAGTACAGTAAAACGAAAGGAAAGTCGTTATGTATAAAAAAATTCTTCAGGCATCATCATCCCTGTTTGGCTTAAAATCTAAAGCTAAACAGAGCAAAAAATCTCGAATAGGGCAGACCGTGAGCAACTCTCGTCTCCGAGCCAGCGCGCAGACCCGTGGCGGGGAAGGGGACTACATGGAGGACGACGGCTTATGGCGCTGGGGCTGAAGTGTTTTCTTGATGGAACGCTAAAAAAACAGAGACAGAGACTGACTAAAGACAATAGATAGTAATAAATAATCCTCCGACAACGTTTTGGTCAGAAATCATCTGCCTTATCTGCACTATATCTGATGGGGCAACATCAATAAGAAAGGAAAATGGTTATGTATAAAAAATTTCTTCAGGCATCATCATCCCTGTTTGGCTTAAAATCTAAAACTAAACAGAGCAAAAAATCTAGGATAGGCTGCCTGGTGGTGTCGACAAAATTTGCAGCGTCCCAAGTGACGCGAGGATCTGGCGGACGAACCTCCGAAGGGGACATAACGGACCGATACGACTAACTACATCTACTGATCTTGCAACCTCTTTTTTCAAGTGTCCATTAAATGGTTGCAAGATCGCTATTAACTCACAATCGTCATACAGGACTGCCAATCTTTACTGGATCTTTGCAAGGGATTGACTTTAGCTGTGTACTCAAAGCACTTCTTCTACATAATCAACAGCAATAACCTGATCAATCTTATCCTCAGGAAAATGGCGGTGGGTAATGATAACTTTTGTCATATGAGGGAGAAATTTCTCGATATTCTCTTCAATGACGACTTCTGTGTCTTTGTCTAAAGAGGAAGTACTTTCGTCAAAAATACAAATTTTTGGCTTTTTCAGGAAAATCCGAGCAATAGAAAGCCGTTGCTTTTCTCCCCCCGACAATTTTAGCCCTCGGTTTCCAACTGTTGTCTCAAGGCCCTGAGGGAGTTTATTTATAAACTCTAGCAGACAGGAATGTTTTAAAGCTTGATCAATCTCTTTGGAAGTTGCTTGAGGGTGGACAAAAATGAGATTATTTCTGATGGTGTCATTCAACAAGTAAGTTTCTTGCGGAACCCATCCGATACTCTCAGACAAGGATTTTAAAGACAGCTGTTTTAAGTTGATGTCATGAATAAAGATATTCCCTTCTATTGGGTCAAAAAGCCTTAGCAAAAGCTTTGCAACTGTAGACTTTCCAGCCCCCGTGGGCCCGACGATCACAGCTGTTTGCCCAGCTTCGATTTTAAAAGAAACGTCCTTTAATATAAATCTATCTTTATACTTAAAAGAGACATTATCAAATCTAATAGAGGAAGATATTTTCGGTAAATGAAGAGAATGGGAAGCTTCAACAATCTCTGCTGGTGTGAGAAGAACATCGATAACCCCCTTCATATCAAGAATGGTTTTTTTGATATCCTGAAGAATCTGCCCTAATATGGAAATAGGTATTACAAATTGTAAGATATACCCGTTGAAGAGAATAAAGTCTCCAACTGTAAGAAAGCCTTGCAAAATACCTTGTCCGACGAGATACATAAATGCAGAAAGTCCACTTCCTAAAATCACAGATTGTCCTATATAGGAAAGAGTGATGTTGCGCACGAATTTAACTTCTGCGGTTTCTCGTTTTTTTAATTCTGTGTAACACGTAGCAATGGCTAAATCAGATTTTCCAAATACCTTTACAGCCTCATAGTTTGAAAGCCAATCTGCGACAACACCATCTGCGTCTCTATCAGCTTCATTGGCTTGCTCGCGCGTTTTTAAAGCTACTTTCAAGGCTATTACGGTATAGGCAAAGAAAATACTGAAGATGGTTATCATTAAAAGGCTATACCTAAAAGGGTAAAGGTAAGAAAGAAGACTAACGACAAATAATAACTCAATGAGGGTAGGGAGAACGTGAAAAAAAAGACCTAGCACAATTCGGGGAACGTTCTGTTGTGCTCTTCGAATAATATTTGTAAGAGCTCCTGGTTGTTGGTTAATGAAGTAATTTAAAGAAAGGCCAAAAATATGAGAAAGAACCTTTGCTCCCAAGATAAAGGTAAGGCGCTGCTCGACCTTGTAAATAAGCATTGTACGAACATGCATAAAAATCCGGCTTACCATCCAAATAACACCATAACTGAGAAGAATCACTGTAATCAGCAGAGGATTTGGAAGAGAGAATGAATCGACAGTTTTTTTAAGAATAAGGGGCAAAGTTAGGTTTGATAGGACCCCTACGACTAACGCGGCCAAGGAGAAACAGAAGCTCAAACGAATTTTTTTATCGATAAAGGCTGAAATGAAGATTTCTTTTATGCATTGAAAATGCTGTTTATAACTTACGCCTCCCTTCATAAAGGTTATTCCTTCCAAATATTGAGGAAGATCTCAGCTGAAGCTAGATGTATAAAGGGCCATAGATGTTCGACACCCCCATTGCCAATCAGATGGATCGTTTGACGCAATCCATCTTTGTCTACAAGACCTTGCTTGACAAAGTTTCCTTCCAAACAAATATCTAAGACATGATCTAAATTTTTCTTAATACCTAATTGAAATATCCCTGTTGTTTGGCTTTTGTCGCGCCTCCACACAGTCTCTGTTTTAAAATGATCACTAACAGATTTACGGAGAGGATATCGGTCATATCCTTTATCAAAAAGGTCATAGGTTGAGAAAGAAAGGGCAAATTCAACTATAGGCTGAAACAGAAAGGGATAAGCAGTAGGAATAAAGGGATTCGTCTCTATATGAATAGAAGCAAGCCCTTCATAAAGGGCATTAATTTGAGCATATTTCCCCGGAAAAATCTTTTTAGACAAAGTCGCATAGATGGGATGAACAAAATCAGGTGAAGCTTGTTTGTGTAAAACTTGTTTGATCCACTCTGGCGTTTCATCTTTTGTATTTTTAGGATGTCTTTTTTCCAAACGTCGAGAAAAAAAATAAGAGTATAAGCTTACGGAATTTTCTTTGAGAATGGAAAAAATGGGATCTCTGTAGAACTGCGTGACATTTTTTAGCTGCTCTTTGGATCCCTTGAGCCCTTTCTCCAGAATATAATCGGAAAAAGATTTTTTGGAAGGGGGTCTCATAAATATATGATCACTTCCATGTCCGCTCAGAAAAGCGCAAGAACTCTCAGAAGGAACATTCTCAGATTTAATTTTTTGACTTCTTAAGCTTATTAAGCCAGGGAAAGGTTTATTCGGTTTTAAGGGGGATTTGAAAGAAAAAGAATCAAAAGGAAGAGATTGAGAAACATCAAGTTCAATAAGCTCTATGCCTGTTTCTTCACAAACCTTGCGGGCGTGTATAAGCTCATTAGAGGATTTAACCTGGCCATGAAAATAGTTGAGCGCACTCAAGGTTTGCTCTTCCTTCTTGATGCTTTTAAGGCAGTACGCAAGGGAAGAAGAATCGAGCCCTCCAGAAAGGCTGACGCATATATTCTTATAGGGTTCAATCCATGGTTTTAAAGTTTCTTGGAGAACACGAACAGCATCTTTCTTTTCAGAAAGAGAGTTTTTGTACGAGCATAAGGGATTCCAGAATGGTTGGGTTGTCCTCTCATTCTTTGTAATTTTTAGCCAGCAAGCAGGTGGTAATTCATAAATGTTCTGAAAAGGTGTTTGGATCGCACTACTATTCCCATAGGTAAGATAGGAGCATAAATACATCCAATTAATCTCAGGCTTCTGACCGAGCACTTTAAAAATAATCTCGATATCAGAGGCGAATAAAATATTTCCGTTAGGAAAAATCGTATAGAAAAAAGGAAGTTTCCCTGTTGAATCTACAACAATGTCAAATTGAGATGCCTTTTCATTGGCATGGATGTAAACATATTTCCCCCATATTTTTGCCAAAACTTCTTCTTTGTTCAGAGACGATAAGTTTTTAAAGTCTTTTTTTGCAAAAGCGCAATGATGTTTCTTATCAAACAGACGTCCCATTGAAACGGCACAGTCATTTTGCCAGATATCATCCATATCTTGCTCATTCGAGAGCTTGCCATAACAAAGGGTCAGAGAGTTTTTATGGATAACTGTGGGAGGTGTCTGTGTGTACGATTCCAGAACAGCACACAATTTATCCATTTTATCGCTTGTCTCATTAAAATGGATAAGTCCTACATAAATCATGTTTTCATTCTCCGGAAAGGCTCATTCAAAATAATAGCTAGACCCTCTCTTACCTCTTGTGAATCCATGACGACTTTTCCGTCACATTCAACCCATGCATGAGCCATAAAAGGATAGTTTTGAATACCGATCTCAAGATTACATTTCCAGCCTTTCTTTAAAGCCAATAAAACATAAGTCATTGCCCACTCTAAGCATTTTATTCGTGTGGGGTAAAGAAGGCAGGCCTTGTTGACGATAGTTGCCAGATCTCTGAGATCTTCATCTGATGGAATGATATAATCTAAGTGTTTTTTTCGGTGTTTTTTGATCAACTGAATTGTTGGATAAAAACCTCTTACTTTCATATAAAAGTTTATTTGGATGAGTGTTGCAAAGGCTTTCAATACCTTAGTGTTCGAAGAGACAATTTTGTTCTCTAGAGGGAGACTCCAATCTATGTTTGAAACTCCGGGAGTGTTTGGTTTTCGATCAATGCAAAAGGGAAAGAGAGAGTCTCGTTTTTCAATGAGACCATCATCAACAAGGTGTTGAACAAAGGCTAATTCATCTGATTTCAATTGCAAATTGTATGAAAGGTAATTGTCATTTGTAGAGGATTTATTTTCCCCAAGAAGACTCATTAATAAGTCTGAAAATTGTTGGAAACAAATCGTATACGTATCTTGTCTCAAGTCTAATAAAATCAGTTCATCTCTAAATTGAGCAATATAAATATGATTGCAGAGATGATAGTACATAGTTGTAACCTTACTAAACGTTTTTTTGTTTTTATGCTTCTTGTATCAATAACTTAGTAGAGGGAGAGAGTATAAGTTTTACCTCGTGCCCTCTTTGTTAAAATGATTTTTGGTGTTACTCGCTTACGGTTCTCTTTCCGTATTTCTCTCCACACGCAAAAACAGTGTGCCATCAAGCATAGTCAGTCATAAATCAAGCACATGCGAACGCATCTTCATCATGTAACTGGAATCATGCTGCGTAAGGCGAGGCAAAATTATCACGGCTCAACGTTCGACTCACCGCCCTCGTAGGCCTCAAGATAGTCACCATACCATCCGCGTGTCTGGGTACTTGCTCGCATCCCTAAACCGCTCACGGATTGGCCTACCCAAGATTTTTTGCTCTGTTTATCATTAGATTCTAAGCCAAACAGGGATGATAATGTCTGAAGAAATTTTTTATACATAACGATTTTCCTTTCGTTTTATTGTACTTTCCACTACCCACCACTTCTATATTTTTAGAAAGATGGTCAGCACAAATGATATTCTAGCCACTTTAAAAATCCAGCTGAAAACACCCCAAGTTTTCTAATTTTTAGAAATAGATTTGATTATTTTTCCACGAGTGACGATTTCGACAATAGGTAATAAGACAACTGATTACTCGCTCTCTAATTATCATGAATGGGTACTGACGACATTTCTAAATAGCGCTTACATCCATTGTCAACGGCAAGCTCAAATGTCCCCGCCGCAATTCTTTTCAAACTCTGTTGCTGTAGGAGAGAGAACAAAGGGAGATGAGCGGATCAATGCGTAGTAGCTCAAGCGAAGATCTCTTGGTTGTGTCGCATCTGTTGCCATTAAGCCCAAAAGCTACTATTTTTCTATGAATAAGTTAGGAAAAATGCTTGCTTCAGATTTTTGATGATCATCTCAAATACTTTAAAAATTTTTGCTCATCACCAAGCGTCATTATGCTTTTTGTCTACATGAAATCACGCTTTTCTCTTAGTTATAGAGAACTAGAAGAAATGATGATTATGAGAGGGGAGAGTGTTGATCATTCTACGTTGTAACGATGGTTTCGACGCTTTACGCGGCTCATTGACAAAAGAGTTCGTGCACGCAAAAAATCTGTTAATGGAAATTGGCACATGGATGAAACGTATATCAAACTAAATGGAGATCAGGCAGTTAAGTACCTGAACAACATCGTGGAACAAGTTCATAGGTTCATCAAAAAACGTACACGTCCAACTTTAGGATTTAAAAACTTCTACTCAGCACCAGCTACAATTAGTGGTATTGAAAACATTCGTATGATTCAGAAAGGTCAAATCTTTGGATTTGAATCTACTCGTTCTGTCTTT
Organism: Holosporales bacterium; assembly: GCA_947449005.1. Classification (GTDB taxonomy): domain Bacteria; phylum Pseudomonadota; class Alphaproteobacteria; order Paracaedibacterales; family CANFPP01; genus CANFPP01. The sequence continues at coordinate 21,301 of CANFPP010000012.1, forward strand.
CATAATTTTTGCGCTCTAATGGCGTAATGCATCCAGATAAAGATTGCTTTGAGTCATGCTTGTCCATCTTTCACAGATGCGACTCAACCCTCACAATTACGACATACCCTTACCATTTCAGGTTTCTTCAAGGTTCTGCCCGCTGGGTAATCCTCCGTATACACTTCATTCAACAAACGTTTTGAAGGAGAGCAATTATTGCATATAATTTTCCCGCATCTGCGGCAATGATGCCGATGCAAAAAAAGAAAAATAAATTGTCTCCCACAAATACGACATGCGCGCACGTCATTATCATTTTCCCATCTTTTTGTACTTTTCTTTGTACTAAATGAATCTTCGATCCCCCCAAAATTGATTGCTTTCTGGGGGAGGGCGTTGTTGTATGTTACGGAAATGTTTCGCTGTGCGCCCTCGAGGCCATTTCGAGCTACATCAGCTAAGGTGATAGTACTTTCTTCTAAACCTTGTAGTTCATTTCCATATGTTTTGTATACGGTAATGGGAATATCCATTAGCCACCTTATTTCCCTTGGATCAAGTACTCTCTCCTCAGCGAGTCCGAGCCCACATAGAAACGCAACACCATTCTCAGGAAAAGGTTTAAAGTGTCCACTGTGGGTGCCCACACTCAATAATGTGCCACATTCATCGAATGTCAAATTACCAGCGCACAGTACACCATCCCATCCAGCAAGAGGTGGATGCCCTCCCGTCCCACCTATACGAATGATTCCTTTTACCTGTACGAATGTTCCCGAAGCTTCGCGCAAGCCTTCATTTTTCCACACTCCCTTTATCCTTGCGGCGCACTCTTGGATGAAGGGAGATTCATCTTTTTCTGTAGGCTTATCCATGTTATATAGCGTCTCGGCCCGTGAAATGTATTCCTCGGCTAATTTCTGAAAAGACTCCCATGAATATATTGGGTCAGATACGCTAGCATTACGTACAACGGGGTCATCATCTTGCTCCGAGTCCTCATCCGAATAATATTTCTGAGAGATCCGATATTTATCGGCTTTATTTTTTTCAAATAACTCATCTATGCTTCGGTTCATTTACCTGATCCCCTCTATATTACATGAATCATATGTAGTTGTATTCTTCATTAGACGGCTCAACAATTTGGTCAATCACTTGATATGTGAGAGAATCTTGTTAGAATTGTTAATGACTTCAATCTAATTTAATTGGGCCTCAACATTCAAATTTGTACTTAAGATCACAAAATTCCTGTCAAATCATGCTTATCTATTTATTAAGAGTTAATCAATCTCAAGCTTTAAGAAAAGTTGTATTTACCTTATTTTTCCGCATGAGTATTGATTGCATTCTGTGATTGATCTTCAAGATTGTGCTTTCTCAGTTCAAGCAACGAGAAAGATTTGATACCCATGGTGATTACTATCATACATGCGACTGTATGACGGAGACAAGTGGCTGACATACTTGTACATCACAAAGTCGTTGAGCTTCCTAAGATAACTGAGTCAGAGCTCCCGACACACAAGACCAGAACAGGCCCTATATAGAATTATGAGCTTATAGCAGTTTCTAAATCATACGCTGTAGCAATTGGGGATCCAGCTTCACCCTTACTGGTATAAGGTATGTATTTATAGGTTATTTTGGAAAAATTGAGAGTTAAATTTTCATAAGGATGACTGCCTGCCCTCCCTCCATCAATTCCATAGTTACTAATGAGCACGTTAGATAATTCAAAAGTGGCAAAAGAGGCAGGATTTGCGCCTGTACGACAAAAATCGATATTTACAGTTTTCCCAGTGCCAACGCACGCCATTATAAATAATTTTGGGGATGTATACCATCCATCTCTTTATTAATGCTAACTTCACTAATTGAAACGGTAGACGCTTCTCGATTTATCATCTTCCCTGGTGTTCGTGAGGATATCTCACGACTACATCCAAAACGAAAAGAATTTATTTCAATCCACTTCGGGTGTTTACTCTCTGTGACATTTCCATCTAAGCCTTCTATTTTCATATATATTGCCATTTTAAATCCTTAGGCTATAGTTTCAACGTCGCATTGTGTTCATATAATTATTTAAAAGGTCAACAAATAACATTATAAAGTTTATTAGAAAAACACAGTATTATTCGCATGTACTTTTCTAAAAGAGACGGCAATTTCTCGAGTCAATGTTTATGCTGCAGAAACCTTAAAATTATATAGAAAATTATGCGCAAATCAGTTGAGCGGAAAAGGCAATACATTCGAAATCAAGCCTGTTTCTAAAGGTGAAGAAAAAGTATCTCCTCTTTTAGTTTACGAGATCGCTTTTCCAAGTTTTGGTATTGTTTTAAATGGACAAGGAAATAGAGATTCGACAAATTAAATACTTAAATAATATCGTCGAGAAAGACCATCGTTTCATCAAAAAAGAACACGACCAACCCTTCGATTTAAAAACTTGGGGCTGTCGTAGATAAGATTTGAACGAATACTTACAACTCCTTTAAATGACAGGCTTTATTTGGCCTTTAAAAAATAACGTTTTTTGCAGTCATTTTTTTAAATTTTTAGCTCTCTTTTCATCCATTGTTTTAAAGTTTTTAATTGTTCCTTTGGGCTTCCATAATTTATATCCTATCTACAATTATCTCTCAACAACTTGACGATATCGTCGAAACACCCACCGCTATTCATTTGAATAAGTGACTAAGTCTCTAAAATAAGTTTCTCTGAAAGAAGTTTTAAAACGGGTGGAGTATTGAAAAATATCGTCTATTATATAAAGAAAACCCCAGAAACACTCAAAATCACTGTCATATGTTTTAATAAACCGAGCTGGAATATGTTGAAGAGAAGTAGGAAACATATTTTCAGAGGTCCCAGAAAAGTAGATTGGTATAATTGTATTTCCATCTTGTCGTATTATTTCTAGCTTCCTTGCATGATCAATAATATAAGAAATACCATCCTTATTATTAGTATTTAATTCTCTTGCCTCATATTTTTCTTTGAGCCGAGGCGATCCTATTAGTATAAATCTCCAGTAATCTTGTATATTATCTCTTCGCCAGGAATGCCCTTTATATCCTTCATAACAGAAATCGCTGAAATGCCTTAACCCAGATCGAGTAAAAGCGTCACAAATCCAATCAGCATATTTTTGATCTTCAGCCTCATACACCAACAATACCTCTGGGATCGAATAACTAGTGAGGCGTTTTTTTTCAGCCCAACGTTTTAATAAATCAAAATAAGAAAGATCTTCTCTAGTGTAAGATTGAAATAGTCTACTTGGTTTTACATAATCCCGAAAATTAGAAAAAGGATCATGTTTTAGAAAGCCTGACTTTAATTCAAAGCGATGTTTTTGATTTTCTAAATTTATAAAGTTGAAATTTTCCTGTTCTTTTCGTTTTCTCTCTTCTCGAATATGATTTTCTCGATGCTGTCTTATCTGTTCATCTAATATATATTTTATCTTCCATTTTATGGCGTTCACATTATATATGTCTTGGTTTTTACTTTTCTTTAATTCTGTTCTTTTTTTTCTTAATTTTTCTTCATGAAGTTCCTCAATTTCTTGGAGTGTAAGACCATTATTGCTGAGATCAACATTAAGGTTATCATGTGCAAAAATTGCTTCAAATATTTCAAACTTATTATCTCTATTTCTCCCATCAAATAATTGGTTATTTGATAAATCAATAAAATTAACATGCCTTACATTCCTAATAAACTGTGCCAATGTCCGAAACCCATCGGTCTTTAATACTGCCCCAATTTGATTCTGAGGCATTCTTATTTCTTTCAAGTTTCTAGCTCCTCGCAATGCATGTAATAATGCAATAAACGTCTTTTCGGAAGGAGGCTCTTTAAAAAGAATTTTGACAGTTGTTAATTGACTTCCCGCAGAATCAAGAGAAAGTAATAAATCACCATCCTCGGTAATATATGATGCAAAACCAGTTAAAATTAGATTTTTTATCCTGCAACGGTGCAAAATATTCCTCAAACTTTCAGCCTCTGAAACTACAGATAGCCATAATTGATCAATTTCGAGAGTTTCAATAAAAAGTGTTTTCTCCGCTAATGCAGCAAGTAAGGACAATCCATATATATTTCCTTCTTTTACAACTTCGTTTATCTTTTCCTCTTTTTTATAATAACAAAATCGTAAACTTTTAAACTGCTTAGATTTTGGTAGTGTGTGTACAATTTGAGCAAAAGCTTTTAAAGTTTGAGGATTAGCAGAAATTGAACGTAGATCTATTTCTTGAAGATTATTCCAATCGATATAAGGTATTTGTAAATCAGGTAAAATTATTGGAGGAAGTTCAGAAAAACGTTCGACCATTGATAGTGGTAATTGGTGTGTTAATCCAAACAACTGAACCTGAGCCCAAAACTCTGGATCTTCTCCATACTCATCCTTAGTTAGAACTAATTCACTAGGTAATATCAAGTCACTTGAAATTTTTTTAAGAGGCATTACAAGATTGCGTTCAATATTATCAAGATCTTGATAATTTATATAATCTTCCAGAGCACCATCTATAAGATCCGTAAGGTTTTTAGAAATTATATTTTTTAGAAATGTAATAGTTTCTTGCGATAAATTAACCTCTTTTTCAATATCTACAACTATATGTCCTAAAATCTCTAATGCAACAACCGGAGCAAATGTAGCCTTAACCGCACAAGCCTGTAGCCATTTTCTCTTTTGAAAGACCCACTGCGTAGGAATATGCTGTCGTTGAGTTGTATCATTATCCCAAGAAAGGGTTGTTCTCGTAAACAAAGAGAGTGGCTTCGCTTTATTTAAAAAAGGATATTTTTCTTTAGCATCTTTTAATATATTTTTTAAAATTCTTTGGGCTTTATCGCTGTTACGCGTGTTTAACATCTCTAACTTTTTTCTAGTATTTATGTCCAGAGCTGCGCTTTGTTCCTGACTGTAATCTAGAGCAATACTATCACGCCAAGAAAGCCCTTCTTTTGGAATGTAGATGCTTGCAACTTTATTACTAAAGAAAGAGACCATTCCTCCTGAGCTTCCTTCTAATCCAAAATAACTTCGATCTTTTGGAATTGCATCGCATTCTGAAACATCGTAAAGCCCTATAGATCTTACGAAAACCTTCGTCGCTTGTTGTTTGACCCGTTCCTTAAATTGGTTAGACGCTCTATAATTTAAACGAGCAATATCATGCCAGGCTGCATTAACCACATATTTCGAAAACAACTCGCCTGTTTCTCTGCTTTCTTTCGAGAAATATTGAAGGTTGTACCCATTTCGTTCTTCATCATAAATAGCATCTTCTATACTATAACCATAATGAATCGTTACATTGTATTGTTTTAAAAGTCTTTCGAAAATCACTCCAAGAGTTAAGGGTTGAAATCCACGTTCTGGAGTTCGAATCCCCCCAGAAAAATGCGTGCGTAATTGAGGGTCTTCTATTTTACTAGAACTATTCAATAATTCAAAAAACTCTTCAGGCAAACCAAATAATTTTTGCGCAAGCTGTTGTCGACCTTCTTCTTCAAATTTTTCATAAAAAGAACTATAGACTTTCTTGAGACGTGTATACTGATTTTCTAGATCGAGAAGAGATAATTTTTGGCTTTTTAAACTTTCTGCAGATAGCAGAAAATCCATACGCTTACGACTCGTTAAGATAGCTTCTGTAGGTAGCATTTGTCGAAAGAAAAGAGCAGAGATTAAACATTGCAAAGCAGTAGTAGAGTCTGTTGGATATTCTCCTCCTAAATGAAGACGTGCGGGAATAATGCTTGCTCCATTTAAAATAAGGGGCTCTTTTTCAAAAAGATGCACTTCAAATACTGAGAGATTATTAATTGTTCTAAGCTTAGCTAACTGTAAAGCAGCTAAAACTCCCCCATAGCCTGCGCCAATAACAGAAAGGGGTATTGATCCCCTTTGCGGTGCCCCACTTACACATGTAGGATTGCTCTCTATTTGCAGATTTTGTTCATCAGATAGTTTAGAAAAAATAGGATCTTTTGAAATAAAAGAGAATTCAATATCATTGGTACTCTTTTCTGCATCAAATAAGTGTGTCCTACTGTTTTCCTGAATCGGAAAGGATGCCGGTGAATGTATTTTGGCAATAGAAAAATTTTGGGTTTGCTTATTCGTGACTCCTAAATAAAAAGCAACCCCACTTATGACAAGGATTAGGACAAAAACAATAGGATTTCTGCAAACTCTAAGATTATTTTCATTAGAAAACGGAAATTTTTCATAAATTTCTGACTGATATTTATCACCTTCTAATGGAGGATTTTTTTTACTGGAACTTTTTCTATTTTTAGAAATAGAAAATTCTTCTTTGTCTATTGTTGTAATTAATGATTCTTTGGATAATAAATCATTTTGGGGAGAAGGAAGCGAAAATCTTTCTTCCTTATCATCAATTTCTGAGGCTTTAACACTAAAAAAAATAAGAGTAATAAAAAATAAACTAACCAGAGTAAAAAATCGAATTTTTTTGCAAATTAAAATAGAAAGTCCTGAGGGGGGGATTGCAAGCAAACACGATAATAAATCAATATCGTTAGTATGTACCAATTTATCTTTAGATTTTTTCATATTATTTGAACCAAAATAATAAAATACTGATATCAAATAGTTATGTAATTAGATATTGAAAATCTAATTGAAAAATGAAGAGAATTTCTAAGGTTGGGTGATTTGGCAGTCGAGTAAGTCGTTAGGTTGATTGATAGCATGATTCAAGATTAATCTAAACACTCAAACTATTAAAAAACTTAAACAAGATCAATATGACGAAGAAGCAAACTCATTAAACGAAGTTACCCGTTCGCTGGCTTCAGAATTTCTTAGAAAAGGATATAGCTTTTCTTAAAAGTTTTAAAAAAGGAGGGCCAGATTGGTTGTTATTTGAGATTCCCTTTCTTAAAAACTACCCGTCGATCCAGTGGAAATTGAGAAATATACAAACAATGTCGAAGCAAAAGAATAAAGATTCTTACTCCACTTTATCAGGTTTACTTGATCAAATTTACATGAGTAAATCAGTTGTGTTTTGAGTTTTAATACTTTTTATACGAGACTAAATTTTTTAAAATCCTAAGGTATTTAAATAAAACTTTGCCTGAATTTTTTATTATTATCCCTTATGAAATTATCAAAGCATTGTAGCTAATCGAGCTAACTCTCCCTTAAATTGAAGGCATCGTCCCAGAAATCAAATTCATATTTTGATGCTGTATAAAATGCTCTTCTCATAGAATCTAACGTCTCACAACTTTCTATTTCAGCTAATCCATCAATTATATCTATAAACGTTTCAACTTTTTGTCTTCTTTCTGGATTGCTATAAGAGTTTATCCAAATTTCAAATTTATTAGGTTGAGTAGCATGTTGCCGCACGTGTTCTCCAAGTTTTTGATACATAAGAGAGCATGGAAGTTGTGCTGCTAATCCTTCTAAAAAACTGCCATTTTGAGCAATGTCTATCATATATTGTGTATAGGCTCTGCATGCAGGTGACATAATGATCGTAGAAGGAAGGGGGATGGCATATTTTTGGAAAATCTTTTGAGAAGCATCATTACTTTCTTCAGCTCTATTGGTTAGATATTCTGTTAGATCAGCGGAAGGAGCACGCGAGGCTAAAATAGCAAATGCCTTAGCTCTCTCAGCAAGGAAAATACTGTCTTGTTGTATATAAAAATCAAAGACAGAAGTCTCTAAAGAATTATCAGAAATTTTATGAATAAGGGAATGTTCTCTAATACGTTTAAAAAGAGGCATTGTTTCTAGCCAGGATTTTTGTGTGAATTTCTGATTGGGCCAAACAGAATAGAAATGATGAACTGGGCCTATTCCTTGGCCGAGTTGATAGTGTGAGCCTGCTGCTATGGCACCATTGATATAATGCTTTGCTTTTTGGATAGAACTTACAACATCATCTCCGTGTGCTAAATAACTAGCAATTGCTGCAGAGAATGAGCAGCCTGTCCCATGAACATGACGCGTTTCAACGCAAGGCCCTCTAAACCATATGGGTTCAACAATTCCTTTTAAGACTAAGCAGTCATTTCCTGGTGAGCAAAATCCTCCTTTAACAATAACGGCTTGTGGGCCAAGTGCTACTAAAGATCGGGCTGCTTATAACATTTCTTCTTCATTGCTGATAGCGCTAATTCCTAAGAGTTTGGCAGCTTCATGAGTGTTTGGTGTCAATATGGTTGCAAAAGGTAAAATTTCACGTCTCAGAGACTCTATAGCACTGTCTTCAAGAAGTTGGTGGCCGGTTTTTGAAAACATTACAGGATCAATAACAATATTTTTGATTGTTTGATTGCTTTGCAGTAACTCTGCAACTGTGATTACAATTTCTTCTCGTTCCAGCATTCCAATTTTTAGTACATTTACTTCAATATCAGTGAAAATTGATTGGATTTGCGCTGCAACAAATGGAGCAGGTAAAGATTGAATATCTTGAACACCTTGAGTGTTCTGAGCTGTTAAGGCTGTAATCACACTCATACCATAACATCTTAAAGCAGAAAAAGTTTTTAAATCGGCTTGTATTCCAGCTCCTCCACATAGCTACTCTCATTTTTTGGAAAATTACAATTGAGTTAAGCGATGCTACAGAACCTTTTTCTGCATAACAGCTAAAATTAAACTAAAAATAATCTTAAGAACATAAGAGTCATTTTGAACTTGATCTATTGAACCTAAAAATATAGATTCAATTATATATTTCTCAATTTCTTAAAAAGAAAGATTGTGTCATGAAAATATTTTTTCTTTTTTTTCTTTTTGCATCCTTCATAGAAAACTCTGCTTATTCAATGGAAGAAGAATCTAAAATCGATTCTTTTGATGCTACGTATAGAAAAACACAAATGGTGGGGAATACTGTTTACACACCCTTAGATGTTGCTAATTATTTTTTAGCTCTGGACTTTACAAGGCGTTCTAAAAAAGACGCTTCAGGAGTTGATATTACTCCATTAAAGCTTCAAAAACTCCTCTACTATGCACAAGGATATTATTTAGCTTCTTTCGGGAAATCTCTTTTTGAAGAAGATTTTCTTAAATGGGAAGCCGGTCCAGTTGCGGAAAGTGTGCTTCATCAGTTTTCGCATAGGAATAGTGGCATTTATAGAGGGCAGCCTATTGGACCGAAACAATGTACTTTTGATCGTACATCCAAAGATCTTAGGCAAGTTCTACATGAATATCGGCAAAAGATCGATCTAGAAGAGCAAAAGTATTTAGCCCTTATCTATAACATGCATCTATATGATAGCGGAGAATCTTTAAGTGAAAAAACACATACTGAACGTCCCTGGAAGGATGCCTTTTTTAAAGGAAAGATTGAGAAAGGTCTTATGGCTGATTTTTTTAGAGGATATCCCATTTTTGACTTTATAAATGCTCTACAAAGTTTTTCATATGAAGGTCTTGTACAGATTACTAATTCTGTTCGCAGCTCTCTAATACATTCTTCAAAAAGCCAACTTGAAGAGTATCAGAGCTCTTTAGAAAATCTCAAAACTAAGGTACCTCAAAAGATTTTAGACAGAGCAAATGTCGATTACTTAATTTTTGAAGGCCAAACTGCAGATCAGGCTTTTTTAGGAACTTTCTTCTTTCCTGATCTTTTAGAAAAAGGGTTTGATCATTCTTTAATATATTTTCAACATCAAACAATTCCAACACTTCTAGCTTTTTCTGCGCATTATCAAAATCCTATAGCATTTTTTTATCTCTCTAAAATGTTCCTAGAGTTCGATTATGAAGATGCTGCAGATCATTTTCTTGAGGCAGCTAAATCAAGTTTTACAAATACTTTAGCAAAACAAGAAACTCTTTCTTCTACAATTCAAAATAAAGATTTAATGGGAATTTGCCATTTTTATATATCAGAAATTTTTGCTCAACAAGGGGAACGCCCTAATTCGCGCGAATCGCTTTCTCATGCAGTAAGATTTCTTTCTCAATCGGAAAATCCAGAATATCTTGTTCAAATTGCAAAACGTATAACGGATACAGAAGCAAAAAAAGCTGTGCTATTGAAAGCTTATAGCGCAAGAGAAGGGGATGCGGGTGCTTTATTAGCTTCTTTAGAGAAAGCCCCCGAAGGGAAAAAAAGAAAACTACATGAAGCGTTTTCAATGGGGTCTGCTCAAGCTGGCCACACTTTAGGAGGGCTTATATTGCGAGAAACGCCCAATTCTCCAGAAGCAATAAGTTATCTTAAAGAGGCAATAAAGAGAGGATCTTTTGGTGCAGCTCTCACTTTAGCTAAGGAGAGGCCGTCTGAAGCTGAGGATGCATATAGTTTAGCATCTCAATATGGATTCCAGTCCGCTCATTATCAAGAGTATCAAAGGTTGATAGCGCAAGGTAATCGGGAATACGCGAAGAAATCTCTCCTTCAGGCTGGAACCCTACTTCAAGACGAAACTCTATTAAGCATTTTTACAGAAGAAGAGAAAGAATATATTTCTGACGCTTTAGAAACATATTGGGAAAATCTCTCAAAAATAGTTGGCTTTAACCTTACTCCACGCGAATCAATGACTTCAGATAGTGTGGAAGAGGATGAGGAGTTATTTGATTTAATAACTGACGAGGATGATGAGAGTTAAAAATCAAGTTATTTCTTCATAATAGGTCCAAATATGTCAAAACTTTACTCTTTGTTTTTTAAAATTTTATGCATTTTTTTTATATTTACAGATATTGGATATGCAAGGCTAGAAATCACTTGGATTGATGTTGGTCAAGGAGATGCTTCTTTTTCTCAGTTTCCTGTGCAACCCTCCAGAGTTCCTGCTCTTATTGTAGATAGTGGCTCTTCTAAAAACACAAGTAAGAGAAAGACAACTATCAAGACAAATATTATATCAGTGGTAAATTCTTTTTTTTCAGTTGATATGTCTTTGGAAAAAACGAACCCTGGTCTTCCTGATCTTTATATCGTTGTAACGCACGGAGACGAAGATCATCTTTATTTTTTGGTTGATATTGTGCAAGAACTTGAAAGAAGGGCAGGGCATGAATTAGATATCCGCTTTCTATTGGGAGGAACAAAGAATGATTATTGCCAGAACAATAAAGAAGGGAAAAAATTTTTTGAATATGTGGAAGATAGAGCATCTCAACCCGTCTACAGACATGGGACTTTTCTTGTCGAAAACATTCTTGTAGATCCTGCTTCAATCCAATTGCAATTTTCGCATAATACACACTTAGATATACTGGCAGCTCTTAAATCTACCAATAAAAATGAAAATAGTATAATTTCGAGATTAGTCCATGGAGAAACATCTATTGTTTTTACAGGTGATGCACCTAATGAAACAGCTGAAGTTGCACTACGACATCCAAAATTTACATCACCTTCTACTCTTTTACAGCTTTCGCACCACGGTTCTTCTACGCATCGCTCTAACGCAAAAGAATTATTTAAGGCAATTCAATCTAGATATTTTGTTTGTAGTTCTGGCACAACACAATACGGCCATCCCCATGAAGGAGTGTTTGAAAACTTTTTTCAAGCAGAGCAAGATCTTTTAAAGGAATTTTATCTTGTTAAGTTTTCAACAAAAGGGGATGTACAGCTTTCAGATCACCCAGGGTTTCTTATACCTATTGGAACAGAAGGGGATTACACGTACGCAGCTCTAAGAATGCCGTTTTTTTCAACTATAGTTCAAGGAAACCTAAGTTTTGTTTTTGACGATACTGGAGTTTTAGAGGTTTCTCCTTCAACTATTTCTAAACTTCATACTATTCCAGCAACATTTACTTTGCCTCTTTCACAGCCGCTGCATACTCAAACAGTTCTCCAACATTACATTACGTCTAGTATCGAAAATATTGTTTTGAATGATTTTGATTTTACAATTCTGACAGAAATTAAAGATAGCATTTTAAATGCTACAAGCGTAAAACGCTTATCTATGTCTGGTAATCAGCTTGGTCGAAGTCGAGGACACGTAGAATTTATTAAAGAAATTATAATGCAACATAATATCTCTCTAGAAGAGATTGTATTGATAAACAATAATTTCTCTGAAGAAGAAAAAGAAGAAATCAAAACAGCTTGGGGAGAAAGTAAGGCTGGCTTGATTTTTGAGTGACGACGTTCTGTTTTAAAATTACCTAAAATCAACCACTTATCTCTCTATCACTTTCCATAATATTTATTATGCGACATTTACGTGTAATAATTCAGTAGTAATGTCCCCTTTAAGTTCAATAGAAATGTCCCCTTTGCTATAATAGATCAGCATGTCTTAGCAAGGACAGATAAAATAGGTGATATTTTAACCATGAGCACAAAAGAACTCACACGCCTTGAAATTATCCAACAATTACAAAAACGAGAATTAAGACAAACTAAAGCTGAAGAGATGCTTAATGTCAGCACCAGACAGATAAAAAGGTTATTGGCTCGTTATCGCACCAATGATTTTGACAGATTAACCTCTAAGAAACGTGGCAAACCAAGAAATCATCAGTTACCTAGGCCTTTAAAACAAATTGTTAAAGATCTAATTCGTCAGAAATACCCTACTCTCGCCTGGGAGAAACTGACAGAGATTCATAACTTGGATATCTGCCTTAGTACTGTCAGAAAGCTTATGCTTGAAGATCATATATGGACGACACGCGCTAACAAGCTTAAGCGAGCTTTTCAACCACATTATCGGCGCGCAGCCTTTGGAGAACTCTTGCAAATTGATGGATCTGAGCACGACTGGTTCGAAGGCCGCTCTCCTAAATGCACCCTTCTCGTTTACATAGATGATGCAACAAGTAAACTTATGGCTCTTCGGTTTGTACCGCATGAGTCAGCGTTTACATACTTTCAGGTTACCAAAGATTACCTTCTGCAGCATGGTAAACCCCTTGCCTTTTATAGTGATAAGCTCGGTGTCTTTAGGGTTAACCAAAAGAGTGCTGAGTTAAAAGGAGAAGGAATTACCCAGTTTGGACGCGCTTTAAATGAACTCAACATTCAAATTATCTGTGCCAATTCTTCTCAAGCGAAAGGACGCATGGAAAGAGCGAATAAAACCCTGCAGGATCTATTGGTAAAGGAACTTCGGCTCAAAGGAATAAATGGCATGGAAGAAGCCAATGTCTATCTTCCTGAGTTTATAATAGATTTTAACAAGCGTTTTGGGAAAGAGCCGATGAGTACCTTTAATGCTCACCGCCCTCTCCTTGCAGATGAGGATTTAAAAATCTCCTTATGTTGGAAGGAAGATCGAACTGTAACGCACAATCTTACCGTACAATACAACAAGCGCCTCTATCTCATAGAAGACACGGTTCAAAACCGTAAACTCCGCAGAAAAAGGATCACCATTCACGATTATTTTGATTTTTGTAATTAATTGGCATTCAACTCACTTAAGCATGAGGTCTATGCTACTATCATACAGCGATCGTCAACTAATTAAACCAAGGAAGTGAAAAATGGCAAACTTTTTAGTCATCGCAGCATCAAGTGCAATTGGCCAAGCGACAATTCAAATGTTAGAAGCTGAGGGTCATCGTGTATTTAAAACTGCCCGCACTCATGAGAAAATTCGCCCCGACAAACTTGTTGATGCATCTGATTTTAATGCCGTTGATGATGTATTCAAAACAGCCATGAATAACTTTGGAGCAATCGATGGTGTTGTTAATTTTGCAGGTTCACTTTTACTCAAGCCAGCTCACTTAACTACACAAAAAAACTATGAAGATGTTATAAAAGATTCGCTCACCACAGCATTTGCAACCGTCAGAAGCGCTGGAAAGTATATGAAGGGGGGATCTGTCGTATTACTGTCATCTGCTGTTCACGCTATTGGTCTTGCTAACCATGAAGCCATTGCGGCAGCAAAAGCAGGTGTTGTTGGCCTTGCTCTATCAGCAGCAGCAACATACGCTGGAGCTAACTTAAGATTCAACGTCGTATGTCCTGGATTAATAGAAACGCCTTTAACTGAGCATATTACTAAAAATGAGGCAGCACTAGCCTATTCGCTTGCTATGCATCCCTTAAAGCGCATTGGTCATCCGGATGATATTGCGCGGGCAGTCACCTTTTTACTTAATCCCGATAATAGCTGGATTACAGGTCAAGTTTTAAGTGTTGATGGCGGACTTTCAAGCTTGAAAACAAAAACATCATGAAGACTTTACGCATCATTTTATGGGATCATCTGTCACATGATATATCAAGTCTATCTGATTTGGACATGCAAATGGATACCATTTTGATGTGTGAGACGGTAGATGACTGCACCCACGTAAAACATCACAAAAAAAAACTTGTTTTTCTTTTATCGGCAATGCGTCATTTTGCACAGGAATTAATCGATAAAGGCTGCACCGTTATCTACACTAAACTAGATGATCCATTAAACGGAGGCAGCATAGCTGCAGAAATCAAACGTAGATGCACGGATACACCTTTTGATCAAATTGTTATCACGTGGCCTGGCGAGTATCGTTCTATTGAAGTATTTAAAAAATTAAGAAATGAACGGTCTATTCCGATTATAATTCGCGAAGATAAGCGCTTTCTGTCAAATCTTGATGAATTTAAACGGTGGGCTTCAAATCGTAAAGAGTTAAGGATGGAATATTTTTATCGTGAAATGCGTATAAAGTATAATATACTTATGGATAATGATCAGCCTTGCGGTGGAAAATGGAATTTTGATTCTGAAAATAGAAAAGTTCCAAAAGAAAATTTAGAAATACCACAAACGTACTCTTCAATGCCTGATGCTATAACACAAGACGTTATTAAGATTGTATCTCGAGAATTTGATAACCATTTTGGCGATATTCAGCCCTTTCATTTTGCTGTGACAAGCGAGGAGGCACAACAGGCTTTTAATCTATTCATCAAAGAGCGCCTTTCCGATTTCGGTGATTTTCAAGATGCTATGATTGAACATGAACCTTGGATGTACCATTCACATATTAGCTTTTACATTAATGTAGGCTTACTGGACCCTTTTTATTGCGTCAAAAGTGTAGAACAAGCTTATTACGATGGACGTGTTTCTATTAATGCAGCAGAGGGATTTATCAGACAAATCTTGGGTTGGCGTGAATATATTCGGGGTGTTTACTGGCTTAAAATGCCTGAGTACAAGAATCTAAATTTTCTTAATGCAAAGCGAAGACTTCCAGAGTTTTATTGGACAGCCAATACAAATATGAACTGTCTTAAGCAATGCATTTCAGAGACAAAAGAAAATGCTTATGCACACCATATTCAACGTCTAATGGTTCTTGGTAATTTTGCCTTAATTGCAGGCATTGATCCTGTATATATTAACGAGTGGTATTTAATAGTCTATGCAGATGCCCATGAATGGGTTGAACTGCCGAACGTGTCGGGCATGATACTCTTTGCTGATGGTGGTTTATTAGGAAGTAAACCGTATGCTGCAAGTGGCGCATATATCAATAAAATGTCGAATTACTGCAAAAACTGTCACTACAATGTGAAAGAAAAAAATGGTTTAAATGCGTGTCCATTCAACTATCTTTATTGGGATTTTTTGATTCGAAATCGCAAAAAATTACAATCAAACCACCGATTGTTAATGATTTATTCTGTTCTTGATAAAAAGGATAAAGCCTCAATTGATAGTATTGTAAATGATGCCAAAATATTTTTTCATGAATTAGATAAGTTGCCTTATGATAATTCTAAGTCAGTTTCATGACACATAAAAAAGTTAATTTACCTGAAAAAAAGTAATCCGTAAATGATCGTTTATGTGGCGAAAAATAATGGAAGTTCTCACGAGATATGCTGTATAAAACGTTTTTTGTTAAATTAGAATTTGATGCTAAAGATTTTATCTCAATAAATATTAATTGTTATCATTTTTTTCAATATTTTAAAGAGGACATAAATCATTCATGTTAACTATTGCTATCATCGGTGCCGGCATATCAGGTTTAACGGCTGCCAATATCCTTAAAGACGTTGCCAAAGTAACAGTTTTTGAAAAATCGCGTGGTGTGGGAGGTCGAATAGCCACTCGGCGCGCAGAGCCTTTTTATTTTGATCATGGCGCGCAGTTTTTTAAAGCGAGAACAGAGGACTTTCAGTCTTTTATAAAACCAATGATAGATCAAGGGATCATTCAAATATGGAATGCACGGTTTTCTGAGTTTAAACAAAACAAATTAGCAACTAAAATTATTTTGAATAATGAGCATCACTATGTTGGCGTTCCAGGTATGAATGCGATTGCAAAATACTTAGCAAAAGACATTGATGTTCGAGTAAATACAAAAATAATTGCCATTCAAAATCATGGAAAATGGCATCTTACTAATGAATTGGGTGAATGCATAGGAATATTTGATTGGGTTATTTCTACGGCTCCTGTACAGCAAACAGGCGAATTGATGCCAGAGTCATTTCATCACCATTCTTATATCACTTCTGCAAAAATGGTTGGGTGCTATTCTTTAATGCTTGGATTTCATCAACCTTTACCTCTTGATTTTGATATGGCCCTTGTACAAGAATCTGACATTAGCTGGATATCAGTTAATAGTTCCAAGCCTGGTAGAGGAGAGTCTTTTTCTATTCTTGTTCATTCTACTAATAATTGGGCAGAATTACACTCGAATGATGATCGAGAAAAAGTGATGGAATATTTATGTCATGAAACAAGTCGTATCATTGGCCATGATGTTAATAGCGCAACACATAAAGATCTACATCATTGGCGATATGCCAATACTGACAAACAATGTATTCAAAAAATACTCATCGATAAGGATCAAAAGCTCGCTGCATGTGGTGATTGGTGTATTCAAGCTAGTGTCGAATCAGCGTTTATAAATAGCCTGACTGTTGCCAATTCCATACTTAAGATAATAAAATTAAACTAATTCCATCACACGGTCATACGGAATTGTTGTAAAAACAGGTATTATGGCTCGTAAGTTGCTAAACGTTATCACAAATATTGTAATTAAAAAAAATAGCTAACCTAAGTTGGAAAAAATGAAATTAAAAATAACAAAAAGGATGATGTTTTTTATAATTAGTTTCATATTATTAATTATTCTAGCTTTAGCCGGAACAATCATGAGCCAAGTAAATGAACCAAAATATAATGTAATTTCTTTTCAAAAAAACATTGAAATACGTGAGTATGTTCCACTACTTGTTGCCCAAGTTGCGGTGACAGGAGAAAGAAAGAGCGCAATTTCATCAGGCTTTAAAATCCTGGCGGATTATATCTTTGGCAATAACAAAAGAGTTACGAGGATCAATAGGGCAGCTCCCGCAGCCCAGCAGGATGGAGAAAGAATCTCAATGACGGCTCCTGTTATTCAACAGGAATCGAAAGATAGTAAACACTGGAATGTAGCATTTGTTATGCCAGAGGAATACAGCATTAAGACACTTCCTCAGCCAAAAAATAAGCAAATAGAAATAATATCAATTCCCAGAAAACGTTATGTTGTTATTCGATTTTCAGGTTTACCAACAGAGTTGGCTCTACGCAAACATCAAAAAAATCTTATCAACTTTTTAGCTAAAGAAAGAATTAACGCAAGGGGAAAGGCAATTTTAGCCTTTTATAATCCACCGTGGACACTTCCTTTTCTGCGCCGAAACGAAATTATGTTTGAGATTGAACAAGAGATACAGTAGGAGAAAGTCAATGGATGAGACACAAATAAGTTTTTTCTTTAATGCTTCAGTTTTTTTAAAACATAATCCTCAAGTGTGTTGACAGCTGCATTATCTGCTTTGTGCTTAAGCAAGGAAACATGACTGTCAGAAAGACTCGGAAGCAGTGGTAATTCAGTGATTTCAAGTTCTTTAGGCACCATCGTGTGCGGCATCACCGTAATTCCCATGCCAGCTTTAGTTGCGGCAACTGTGCTGGCATGACTTGGGCTAGAAAAAACAAGGCGCCAAGGACGACCAGCTTCTTCAAGTGCTTTAATTGCGGATGAACGATAGACACAAGGTTCAGGCGACAACACCAATGGAATTGGCTTGTTAGGGGCTATCAGGTTTGCATCTCCGACCCACTTTAATGGTTCAGACCATACATCTACGCCATTTGGAAAATCCTCAGGTCGATTCATTTTTACCAATACGATATCAAATTCTTTTCTTTTAAATCGCTCAAAAAGAGTTAATGTCAAATCACATTCAATTTTAAGCAAAATGCGTGGATGGATGCGGGAAAAATTAACAAGAACTTCAGAAAGATAAATACTGGCAAAATTTTCCGGCAGTCCGAAACGCACCTCCCCTTCCAACTCCGGTTCTTTAAATCGATCGATTACCTCGCGATGCAAAGCAAAAATCTGACGTGCATAACTGAGCAACATTTGTCCTTCAGGGGTAAGGGTAAGAACTTTACCGCGCACCAATAGTGACGTGTTCAACATATTTTCTAATTTGTTGATTTGCTGGCTTATAGCCGATTGCGTGCGCCCCACACGTTCAGCGGCTTTGGTAAAGCTGGCAGTTTCGGCCACAGCAATAAAGCACTGTAAGGTTATGGTGTCTAGATTCATTAGAATTCCTAATAGATATTATAAGAATTTTGATTTTTACTTATATTAGATAACTTAATAAGATGGATCAAGGTTAAAAATATTTCTTATAGGTTAGTTTTTTATGATTCACAAATTCTCTGCTGTGTTCTTTAACTTTGATCCACTCGCCATGATTATGGTTTCTTTAGTTGCCTTCATTGGGTTATGTGTTGGTAGTTTTGCCATGCGTTATTTGAAAGGCGATAGAAAGTACCAAGCGTTTTTTATTCAGCTTGCTCTGCTAATTGGTTCTGTTTCGGTGATGGTCGGCGCGGATAATCTGATTCTTTTGTTCATGGCATGGTGTTTAAGTAACGTTTTGCTTGTAAGCCTGATGATTCATAAATCAAGTTGGAAGGCTGCAAAAGCATCGGGTGTGCTTGCGTTTAAAAATTATGTTTTGGGTGCAGCGTGCATGGGGGCCGCATTTGCACTATTTTATTATGTAACAGGTGAAACCAGCGTGCAGGAACTAGTGAAGACTAATCACTCTGCTGAATCCCTAATACTTACCGCCTTATCACTGTTGCTTATTGGTGCGATGACACAATCAGCAATTTGGCCATTTCACCGTTGGCTTATTAGCTCGCTCAATTCACCAACGCCTGTTTCGGCGATTATGCACGCAGGTCTTGTTAATGGCGGCGGAATCTTACTGACACGTTTTGCGCCTTTATATCTTCAACATTCAGATTTGCTCACCTCAATTTTTGTGATTGGAATAACGACAGCTTTGCTTGGAACTTTGTGGAAACTTATGCAAAGCGATGTAAAACGTATGCTTGCATGTTCTACCATGGCACAAATGGGTTTCATGTTTGCACAAATCGGATTGGGATTGTTTCCAGCTGCCGTTGCACATCTTGTATGGCACGGCCTGTTTAAAGCATATCTGTTTCTGGGGTGTGGAAGTGCTGCCCAAGAAAAACGCCTTGATCTGCGTTATCCACCAAAACCACTTGCGTTTATGTGCGCCCTTATGTGCGGCATGGTAGGCAGTTTTGGATTTGCATTTGCCAGTCGTAAGTCTTGGGCTTCAGGGGATACGACGCTTCTGCTGCTGGTCGTGTCATTTCTTTCTGCCAGTCAATTTGCACTGTCAATCTTATCGCGTAAAACATTAAAGAACCTAATAACAGCTTTGATTTTTACAAGCCTTTTTGGGTTGCTCTATGGGGTCAGTGTTCAGCTTGTTAGCTGGGTAATGGAGCCGATGCAATTGATGCAACCACAGCCTTTGAATGGCTTTCATATGGCTGGGATATTTGCTTTGATACTGACTTGGTTGGCCACGTTGTTTAGTTCACTTTATAAAAAAACAAGCAAACCACCTGCATGGATGCTAAAGGGTTACGTTGCCGCACTTAATGCCAGTCAGCCTGCACCATCAACGGTCACTTCGTATCGCAACCAATATAAGTATATATGAGAACAGTCATGAAAACAGCACGTATGAACGAGCAGGAAATAATAATGGAAAATTTTGAAACAAGAGAAGCGTTAAATCAGGTAAGTGAAAGTTTCAAAACAATTGCGCCCTTTTGGCCGCTTAAAAATCTAATCGCGGTAAATCCCCTGCAAGGTTTAGAAGACTTGCCCATAGAAGATGCCCTTAACATTGGCGCTGCCTATTTTGAACAAGCTGAACTTCCAGGGAAAATGGATGATGTGAATCGTGAAACCATTAAATGGCTGCAGGTTTTGTTTGATGATGGTCAGGCAAGTCTTCCTATGCCATTTAAAGAGTCGGGGCTCTATGCGGCATGGCGTCATCTAGCTGTTTATGATGCAAAACTGCATAACAATAATGAACAAAAGATTAATTGGCTGAAAGCTTTGCCGCAAACAGCTGAGCAGGCCATTTCAACATGTCTGTTACGTCTTGGTCTAACCAAGAAGGATCATGTACAATTCTTAACATTGATGCTAACTACGCTTCCGGGGTGGGCTGCACACATCAAATATCGTACCGAATGGACAGGTGTGGATTCGAACCATTTCCCAGTAAACCAGGCAGATTATTTAGCAATTAGGCTTGGTATCACCACGTTGCTATGGCCTGAATCAAAGGAATTACTTCTGTGGCATGAATGCGCTTTGGAAAAATCTAAAGCGGTCCCATGTGCGCTTGAAAAGATAACAACACTTGAAGACCCTTATCATCTGCCCTTGCTTGAAAAATTAGCTGCTCAAACATGTCACGTTCCGCATACGCCAAAGGCACAGCTTGTATTTTGCATCGATGTGCGTTCTGAACCCTTTCGCAAAGCCTTAGAGGCAGCAGATGATTATCAAACCTTTGGTTTTGCTGGTTTCTTTGGCATTCCCGTCAAAATCACCGATACAGTAAAGGGCGAATCGTATGCGTCTTGTCCCGTTCTTCTTTCCCCAAAACATGAAGTCAAGGAAACCCCGTGTGACCATAAAAAGTGTGAGCATGTTTCCAAAGAATACGAACATCTTATTGGATTTAAAAGACTGTATCAATCCCTAAAATATAACTTCACCACACCTTTCGCATTGGTGGAATCGCTTGGGCTTGCAAGCGGGATCTGGATGGGATTGCGCAGTTTTTCGCCTAAACTTGCTTCGCGATTAAAAACGACTGTGACTGAAACCATAAGAAAACCCTATGAAGTTGCGCCCTCACTGGACGATATTACGCTTGCTGAACAATGTAGTTATGCACAAAATGCACTAAACATGATGGGGCTAACCCACCATTTTGCCCCTATTGTTGTATTATGTGGACATAGAAGTTCAACACAAAATAACGCGTATGCGACGGGACTTGATTGCGGAGCCTGCGGTGGCAGGCACGGGGGCAGCAATGCAAAAATACTCGCGGCGATTCTAAATTGTTCAAAGGTTAGAGCGCATCTTCACAAAAATGGTATTGATATTCCCGAAACAACTCGTTTTATTGCGGCTGAACATAATACAACGACAGATGAAATGACTATCTATGGCCATCAAGATTGCCCCGATATACAAAAGCTTAAGGAAGATTTAGAAACGGCCCAAATTACAAATAGCGCAACACGACTTGAAAGGATGCAAAAAGGAATCGCTGAAACCAAAGCTGCGTCAAAGACCAGATTGCGATCACAAGATTGGGCGCAAGTTCGTCCTGAATGGGGATTGGCGCGCAATGCCGCCCTTATTGTGGGGCCGCGTGAAATCACAGCTTCGCTTGACTTAGAAGGATGTTGTTTTCTGCATTCCTATGATTATACAAATGATCCTGAAGGCACGTCACTTACAACAATTTTAACAGCACCTATGGTTGTGGCGCAGTGGATAAACGCACAGTATCTTTTTTCAACGATGAATAATGTAGCCTACGGTGGCGGCAGTAAAATTACCAAAAATATAACGGGTAAAATGGGGATTATGCAAGGCAACGCAAGTGACCTGATGACGGGTTTGCCATTGCAATCGGTCTATAGCAGCGATACGGAGGCTTATCATCAGACACTGCGATTAATGACAGTTGTCTATGCGCCGATGGATATGCTTGATTCAATTATCAAGGCGCAGCCGGTTTTACAAAAACTTTTTGGCAATGGTTGGGTAAAGCTGGCTTGCATTGAACCTAATACGCGAAAAACCTATTTATTGAATAGAGATTTCACATGGCAAAGCATTCATTAAAACCCCGGTCTGCCTATGCTGGAAAGTGCGTCGTGCTGATCACTAAGCATGCCAAGTCGATTGCGATAGCCCCGCCGTTTTTTGACAAATTAAATACAGGTGTGTTGGAATGCGTCGTTGATACGGATCAGCTTGGCACGTTTTCTGGTGAGGTTGAACGTAAGGGAACTGCGCTTCAATGCGCTCGGAGAAAGTGTGAGTTGGCATTTGATCAGCTTGGCGATACGGTTGAGTTTGCTTTGGCAAGTGAGGGCAGCTTTGGACCACATCCATTTATTCCTTTCCTGCCGTGTGATCATGAAATTTTGTATTTTATTGATCGAAGACACGATTTTCATCTGCATGTGTCACAGGTCAGTGAAAAAACAAATTACCGAAAAGAATCGATCAATTCGTTGGAAGAATTATCGAAATTTGCGGATGCGGTTCAATTTCCATCGCATGCATTGATCCTGCGTCCGAATGACAGAGAAAAAAAACGCCAATATTTAAGGGCGTGAATTCTCAGCAAGAATTAGAGAAAGCATTTGAAGAATGCATGAAACAATCGGCCAACGGAAACGTATGGGTAGAAACCGATATGCGTGCACAATTTAATCCATCCAGAATGGCCGTGATTAAAGAGCTAGGGGAAAAGCTGTCGGATAGACTTGCGGTGCATTGCCCTGCATGCGACACCCCGGGGTGGGGTAAAGTGCGCGCAGAATCTGGTTTGCTCTGCACGTGGTGCAACTCAGAAACAAAGATTACCAAACATGAAATTTTTGGCTGCACTCGATGTACTTATGAAGAAACGCATGAGCCTCCACATGGATTACAGTATGCGGATCCAGGAAATTGTGAATTTTGCAATCCGTAAGTGACTCATTTATGATTCATGGGAACATTTCTAAAACAATAAGCATAATTGATTAGGTAAAAGTTCCGTCACAAAACGAACTCGGCTGAAGTGGCGGCTGGTTACACGCTCCTTAACGGGAGGCCTTATTAACAAAAAAGACCAATGCTCCATAAAAACACTATTGACTCATTAGTTCCTCGCTTTTGTGAAGAAACATCTCTCTTAGGTGTTAAAAATACATTTCCCAATTACTTGGGGTTCGGGTGCAATTACTGATAGATATATATTGATGTTGATTTAAAAGAACGCCAGAAATCCGCTAAAAACAAGCTTGTTCAAGAATAAGCGTAATTCCTACGAAACTTTATACCCCGTTATGTAGTTTTTGCCTAGAGTAGGCTATCCGATTTACAAGCCTAATGATTAAGTAAAGAAGCTATTCTAGAAGACCTACGACTCGACATGTGTAGTAAGTCACATAAGCAGCTTCTGCATAACATCCCCAATATAGTAATTGCCCCACAGTTCCCGTTCCCATCTGGGAATACGCACCCATTGTCCCGGTCAAACAGCACAATCCTAAAAATGCATTCTTATAACAGTAATGTTGCTGTTCGTGAAACCTGTAAAGCTTATAATAATCAGGTTTTTTACTACTACCAAATAAGCCTCCCAAAATATCAAAGAATCCGTTAGCAGCAAGTGCTGTACCCGCACCTACTACAGCACCCGCCAACAAGGCTGTTTCTACATTACCACTATAATTAGAATTTCTGCTTCTGTTTCTCCTCTCAGGCATTAAAAAAGACACATCTTCTTCCTGAGAAGTTCCATATCGACTTACTACTTGGCTTGAACGTAATGGTTTTATATCCAGCACAGAAACTATCAATTTACTTGCAGTTGGTGATATTTGATCATCCACACCAAAGTCAAGTTGCATAGCACCAACTAAAGCTTCAAACGCATCTGCCGCTATTGTTTCTCTATCACAACTTGGATTCGCTCTAACGTGGTGATCCAATCCTAATCTTTTGAATTGCTGAGCTAAATATTTGTTGTTTACTTTTGCTTGCACGCTACCATCAAGACTCCCAACATCTTTACTAATATTAAATGTGCTGATTCCAACCACAGCATTGATAACTTTGTCTCCTAAAAATTCTAATTTTCTAAATCGACTTTTGGGATCCAAACTATGGTGAGTAAAAACGTCATATAGTAAAGAGGTATCTTGAAATTTATAACCTATTTTTTGATGTACTTGATGGGCAAGTACATCAAAATTTTTTGTATCACAAAAATCTTCATAACTCGATGAGGAAAAAGCACTATTAAAACCCTGAAATGCAATTATTAAAAAATAAAAAGAAAACTTTAACATGACGAACCTCCGTATTATTACGGCTAAAAAATTATTTAGAATATACAGCATAAATTGATGGTGTATATTCTAAATCTGAAAAATTAGATTTAACTAAAGAGGAATTAAGAGTTCTTCGAACACTATCTGAACAGCTTCGTAAAGCTTATGGAGATTAATATGGAAACAGCAACAGGACAAAGGTTAATTCACAATCTCTTCAAGAAGCCTTAGGACATGCACAAGGTAACACTGAAGTTGTTAGAACTTCACATGCTGAAAGAGTAGAAAAAATAAATCTTCCTGAAACTCTTGATATTAAAGAAATTAGAGAACATCTCAAAATGTCTCAAGTTGAATTTTCTGCAAGATTTGGCATTAATTTGAGTACCTTAAGAAATTGGGAGTATGGTCGCCGTATCCCTGATTTAACAACTAAAACTTACTTATATGCTATCTCACGTAATGCTGAGTTGGTGGAGAAAGCTTTATATTCTTAACTTGTGATTTTCTTAACAGGGTTTGAAAAGTCAAAATGCCTTTGCTGTATTCTATTCATGTAAATTACAAAGGACGACACCCTTTCTTTCTAGGTTTAAAGAACAAAGGGATCTTCACTTGAGTAGTATTAGGAGCTCCCCTTATCCCCCTTTGTTCTCCTCTCCGCCACAGCGGTGACATTTGAAAAGAATTAAGGAGGGGACATTTGAGCTTAACGGTGACAATGTGTGTAAGCCCCATTTAGAAATGTCGTGTTTCTGCTAGATAGAAATGTCGCCTTCGCACTATCAACTTAACCTTAGGTGCGAGAGATGAAGCCTTTAAGTCAAAAGGAAATGAATCGGTTAGAAGTTATGCAAAAACTTCTTTCCAGGCAATGGACACAAGAGAAAGCTGCATTATTTCTACGTATCCGCATTCGACAAGTGCAAAAACTTTTGTATTGTTACCGCCGTCAAGGCCAAGATGCTTTGGTTTCCAAGAAACGTGGATATCCCGGTAATCACAGAATGCCTGACTCTGTGAAGCAATTAGCTGTTACCCTGATCAAGAGACATTATTCGGATTTTGGCCCTACCCTCGCCGCTGAGAAGCTATTTGAGAAGCACGGCAAGGGTTAGCTGTAACGAAGCAAAAGGCAGCGTTCTAATGCCCTCATTCCTTAACTTAATGGCATGCAGGTCTCCATGCACGGATACTGATTGGTTTTTCATTGGATTTTTCAACTATTATTATAATAAATATGCTGTTATATTTACTATAATAAAAATATGGCTAATATTTTAGCTATTTTTCCAAATGCAAAAATATATTCTATCTAGCTGATTAAAAACAATTAATCAGCTTTAGTGTTAGGTAAAAAGTCATAATAAAGACATATCTTTATGTTTTATATAAATAATAATGGATTTAATAGGTTATTAACTAATGGTAATAAAATTTTGAGAAATACTCCTTCACTAACCTCATCGCTTTTAAATATTTCCTTTTCATATAAATGGGCAATTTGGGGAATAGCAGCTTTATTTTATCTCTACGAATATTTATTACGAGTGTCCCCAAGCGTTATGGCAGATGAATTAATGCGAGACTTCAATGTAGATACAGCAACATTAAGTCTCTTTAGTTCATATTATTACTACACGTATGTGTTGTTTCAAATTCCATGTGGACTAATTGTTGACTGGTTAGGTCCTCGCAAAGTTATCACACTTTCTGCAGCACTATGTGCTATTGGAAGTTTTGTCTTTTCTCAAACCGACAGTATATTTGTAGCACAAGTTACTAGATTTATAATAGGAGCAGGATCCGCTTGTGTTTTCTTAAGCTGCGCAAAAATAATTATAGATTGGTTTCCTGCTCATAAATTTGGCTTTATGATGGGCATTACTTCAGCCATAGGATCTTTGGGGTCAAGCTTGGGTGGGGTTTATCTTGCTTCCAGTTTAAAAACAAGTGGCTGGCGGAATTCTATATTAATCACAGCCTTAATAGGATTAATTATTACACTCGCTTCTTGGTTTATAATACGAGACAAAAACAGCACTAATCAAACACCAATTAACAACACTCAAATAACTTTCTTTGAGACGATTAAAATAGTTATTACAAATCCCCAAAACTGGCTAATGGGATTATGTGGTTGCTTCATGTATTTACCCATATCTGTTTTTGCAGAATTGTGGAGTATCCCCTATTTAAAACAAACATACTCTATAAGTAATTTTGAGTCTTCATTTGCTAATACATTATTCTTCTTGGGATTAGCTATAGGATCTCCACTCGCAGCGTGCTTAGCTAGTAAACTTAATAATCATGTAAAAGTAATCTCCTGGTCTTCTCTTCTTTCCATGTGTCTTTTTATGATTATAATTTATATACCTAATATACCCTTAAATTTCACTTTTTCTTTTCTCTTTTTTCTTGGCGTTTGTGAAAGCGGCCGTGTTCTAAAATGAGGTGCAACGCATTAGAGTGTTTGTTGATAAGACAGGCACAGAAAGGCGTTGCAAATGAGAGAATACAAACAATTAGGATATGAAGAAAGAATAAAATTGGCAGCGCTTCGTCAATCGCAGTCATCACTAA
>CANFPP010000013.1 GCA_947449005.1 Holosporales bacterium
AGTAACTCTTCCCCATACATACGGTCTTTTTACATAATCAGCTTTTAGAGATCCCCGGGTCTAGCCCGGGGACGACACTAGAAGAAAATACTTAAAAAACCATCTGTACTCCTCTACCCTTAAACGCAGCAGACACCGCTCTTTAAGTAAACTTAGTAACTTAAGGGTGTATTAACTTGAATACGGAATGAATTGGGGAAGAGCCCATCATTAATTGAAGACTCTATGCTTTTTAAGAAAATCCGGCTAATAACTTTGAATTCAGAAAACTTCTTATCATATTCCGGTAATGTGATGTTGAGAGTTCAATGGATTTTTGAGTTATTATTTTTCTTTAAAAAACCCCGTATTTTTGTCGGTTACAAGTAAAGAATAAATCAAAAAATGAAAAAATGTCAATTTTTAAAAGTGGCCGTAATTATGTTTTGGGGCGGCTAGTCTTGCATGTGATCCTGGTGTCGAGCACCAGGATCACAGCTAGGAGAAGGAGGTTGAGGGATGCTGATTGCGAAAAATGAGTTATGCTGTTTTTAGGCGGCTAACTGCTTTCTCATGTCCAATAATTGGCAAAAGGTCTTTCATTTCTGGTCCATGATCAAGGCCTGTTAACGCTTGGCGAAGAGGCATGAACAGAAGCTTACCTTTGCGATTCGTCGTTTGTTTTAGCGTGTTAGTCCATTCTGCCCATGTTTCAGCGGACCAAGGATCAGAGGGGAGAGATGATAAAGCTATTTCTATATAGTCAGGATCCTCAATTTTCGGAGTTATATCGCCGAAACAAATTTGCTGCCACGCAGGAACATCATTTAACGTATCAATGTTCCCTCTAATAATATCCCAAATTTGCGACGTAATTTTTTCAGAAGCTGCCGGCAATTTATCCTTAACGGATTCATAAGGCGTCACTGTTAGAAGCTTATGATTCAGCATCTTTAATTCTTGATAATCGAAACGAGGAGACGTTCGGCTAAAGCTTGATAGGTCAAAGTTTTCAGATAGTTTATCTAGTGAAAGGCATGGTTCAACCGGCAACGATGTTCCTAAATGTGCTAGTAAGCTATTCACAGCCATGGCTTCAATGCCATCCTCTCGCATTTGTGCTAGACTAAGACTTCCAAGTCTCTTCGATAATCCTTGTCCATCAACATCAAGCAAAAGAGTTGTGTGGGCAAACGTAATATCGCAAGGCTTATCATCATTAAGAGCAGAGAAAAGCTGGAGCTGCACCGCAGTATTCGTTACGTGATCTTCACCTCTAAAAATATGAGTAATGTCAAAATCCAAATCATCAACAACTGAAGTTATCGTATAAAGATACGCACCATCTGCACGAATAAGAACAGGATCACTTAAGCGCTCTCCTTCGAATTTAACTGGGCCGCGTACAAGATCATTCCAGCTCATTTCTTCTGATTTTAAGAAAAATCGCCAATGTGGTTTGATCCCTTCTGCTGCAAAAGAATCTTTTTGTTGCTGAGTAAGCTGTAAGGCAGCGCGATCATAGATTGGTGGTTCTCCGCGAGCGAGTTGGCGTTTGCGCTTGAACTCTAATTCTTCAGGAGTTTCGTAGCAGGGATAAAGTCGCCCATTACTTATCAGTTGTTGCATGGCTTCAGCATAACGATCAAAGCGATCTGATTGTTTAACAAATCTATCGTGAGTTAAACCGAGCCACTCTAGGTCTTGTATAATTGCTTGAGTAAAACGCTCTTCAGATCTTTGCAAGTCTGTGTCATCAATCCTGAGCATAAAAGATCCGCCATGCCGATGGGCAAACAACCAGTTAGTTAAAGCTGCTCTAGCATTGCCTATGTGCAACATTCCTGTGGGGCTTGGTGCAAAACGTACGCGAACTGTCATTTTTATTGTGCCTTTATGTTTATCAATTCAAATTTTACGCAATCGCAGACAAGCCTTTTTTCTGTACAATTAACAAAAGTTTGAGAGAAGCACCGGATGGTTTTCTTTCTCCTTGCTCCCACTTACTTATTAATCCTGTTGTAACATTGAGATAATGAGAAAACACAGATTGACTAACCTGTTCTTTCTCACGGATGCCGCGGATCTCTTCTGGTGTTAAAGGATGTATAGATGTCAAGCAAGCCTCATCAAAACGACGCATTGTCTTTTTATCTACAGTTCCAATCTTATATAATGATTCCATGGTCTCATGAATAGATGCCATAACATCACTTTTGTATATTTTTGTCATTTTCTTTTACCTCCAAAAATTCCCCGCTCGCTAACAACCTGAGAATATCTTCTGATAGCAAATATTTTGCAGCACTTTTAAGCCAATTTTCTTCATTGTAGCTCAAGTTATCTTGATCATTTTTCGAAAATCCATGAACAAAAAAAGCTTTTTCACCAGACCGGATGATAATAAGGGTTCTATATCCACTCGATTTTCCTTGTCCCTTTCTTGCAATGCGTTGTTTTATAACATTGCTTCCAAGATTTGCATCAATTAAACCTTTTTCAGCACGATCTACTGCCTCAATCAGCATTGAATCATGAATATTGTTTTGTTGGGCAAATTTATCAAATCGTTTTGTCTTAAATATCAGCAAGATTTTATTCACTATCGTGACTATTTATACTTTCAGTATATATCACATAGTGTTATATTTCAAGAAAGAAACATCCTAAATATTTTCTAAGTTTGTTCTTCTAGAACCTTGGCTCGATGATTCCACGTGAGGGCAAAAAATATGGCCCCCAAAACGGCTGAAGTTGCAATCAAAAAGAAAGCACGATCCCATCCCCAAGTATCAACAACATAGCCAATGCCGCCAGTCGCAGCGGCCCCTATATATCCCACTGTTCCCGTTAATCCTGAAGCTGCGCCTGCTGCTTTTTTAGAGGCAAAATCCGTGGCTGCAACGCCGACAAGAATTTGTGGTCCAGAAACTAAAAACCCAATTGTTAGCATTCCCAATGTGTGTAATACGGTAGAGCTAACAGGAGATTTCCATAAGAACACAACACAAAAAGCTAAAAGGAACATAAATATAGCGCCAACGCGCCCTCTATAGCCAGAGAACATTTTATCAGAAAGATAGCCGGCTAAGATTCCCCCGAATATGCCTGTGATATCAAATGCTGCAGTCTGACATCCAGCTGCGAGTAATGTGCTTCCCTTAAACTCCTGAAGAAAAGTTGGTGCCCAATTAAACATGGACATTCTAACAAAGTAGAGAAAAAAATTGGCACAACAGACGTACCAAACGAGCTTGTTATTTAGAATTCTTCCGAAAATAATTTCGCGCATGGACAAATTTTCTTCATCAAGATTCGCTCCCGATGCGACTAACCCATGATGTTCTTCAATTGGCGGAAATCCGAGAGACTGAGGCGTATCTCTCAAACGATTAAATAGGAAAAAAGAAAAACCAATACAAAATATTGCTGGAACAAAGAAAACATATCGCCAATTAAAATAGCTAATGATGAAGGGGGACAATGCCAGAATCGTGCCGGCTCCAATTTGTTGAGAAGCATTCCATATGGCCCATTTTGTTCCGATTTCTTTTGGGCTAAACCAATGAGTTAAAAGACGAGCACACGGAGGCCAACCCATTGATTGGAAGCAGGAGTTTAAAGTCCACAAAACTAAAAACAACCACCAAACCTCGCTAAATCCCATGCAAAAATTCACAATTGCAGATAATAACAAGCCGGCGGTCATAAAATAACGCGCATTACATCGATCACTCAATAAGCCACTAATGCCTTTTCCAAACCCGTAAGCCATGGCAGCAGTTGTAATAATGAGTCCGATTTTTGTTTTCGTATATCCCATTTCTGATTCCAGAAAGGGTATTGCTGCGGAGAAGTTTGAACGCATGAAATAAAACGCAGCGTATCCAGCCATCATTGAATACATCATGCGGAAGCGCCAATAGCTATAATTCCCTGAGACTACGCTCTTATTCCTTAACGAATGTTCTGCTGGTTGTGATCCAACCAAGTTAGCTTGTGCTGCTTTCAATATTGGAACCTCCAATCTTATTTTTAATTATAATGCAGATCGATGTAATCACCAAATTCCCTATTGGTCAATTATTCTCAATCATTTTTTTTAGAACCCAGATTCTATTTAGTACCATAAGTGCAAAACTACTTGGTTTTTAGACCATTGTAATGTTATAAACATAATATAATAATTTTTGTTAGATACCATAAGTTTAAGAATCTTGATATCTTTATAAAATACTCCATATACATTTTTAATATAAGGCTTACATAAAATATGACGGCTATTCGTAATATAGCAATTATTGCTCACGTTGATCATGGAAAAACCACCCTAGTTGACACAATGCTAAAACAAAGCGGCACATTTCGTGCAAATCAGCAGGTTGCTGAGCGAGCTATGGACTCGAACGATCTTGAAAAAGAACGTGGGATTACCATTCTTGCAAAATGTACTTCTCTCATGTGGAATGATACTAGAATCAATATTATTGACACACCTGGACATGCTGACTTTGGCGGTGAAGTTGAACGTATTCTAAGTATGGTCGATGGCGTTGTCATTTTGGTTGACGCTGCTGAAGGTCCAATGCCTCAGACTAAATTCGTGCTTGGAAAAGCATTGAAATTGGGATTGCGTCCGATTGTTGTCATTAATAAAATTGACCGTGCTGATGCGCGTGCTGATGAAGTTTTAAATGAAGTTTTCGATCTATTTTCAGCACTCGATGCAAATGATGAGCAGCTAGACTTCCCTATAGCTTATGCATCAGGTCGTGGTGGCTGGGCGGCAAGAGAGCTTACCGATCCGAGAGAAGATATCTCTCCTCTGTTTAATTTAATTGTCTCGCATGTTCCAGAGCCTACAATTGAAATTGATGCTCCATTTTCAATGTTAATCACGACTCGTGAATATGACTCATATTTGGGTCGCGTTCTAACAGGACGTATTCATTCTGGCGTTGCTAAGATTAACATGCCAATTAAAGTTTTGAATCAAGCGGGCGAAATCGTTGAAAGTGGCCGTGTTACTAAATTATTGGCATTCCGTGGCCTTGAACGGGTTGCGATTGAAACGGCAAATGCTGGTGACATTATTGCAATGGCTGGTCTAGAAAAAGCAAACGTTGCTGAAACGATTGCTTCTCCTGAAGTTATGAGTGCATTACCGGCGCAACCAATTGATCCGCCGACATTGGCGATGACATTCTCTATTAATGACTCTCCTCTAGCAGGCAGAGAAGGTACTAAGCTGACATCGAGAATGCTGCGCGATCGACTGATGAAAGAATCAGAAGGTAACGTTGCTATTCATATTAAAGAGACTGACGAAAAAGATGCTTTTGAAGTTGCAGGGCGAGGAGAGTTACAGTTAGGTGTTCTAATTGAAACAATGCGCCGTGAAGGTTTTGAGCTATCAATCAGTCGTCCTCGCGTTCTTTACCAAACTGATAGCGCAGGTCACCGTCTTGAGCCGATAGAAGAAGTTCAGATCGACGTTGATGAAGAGTATGTCGGTACTGTTGTGGAATCCTTGAGCTTACGTAAAGGCGAAATGACAGATATGCGTCCATCTGGTGGTGGGAAAACACGTATTATCTTCCATGCACCTTCACGTGGTTTAATCGGTTATCATGGTCCATTTTTGACAGATACACGCGGCACAGGAATTATGAGCAGGATGTTCCATGCTTATGCTCCGTATCGTGGTACAATCGAAGGTCGTCGTAATGGTGTTTTGATTTCCAATGGTGATGGCGATGCAGTTGCTTATGCATTGTGGAACCTTGAAGACAGAGGAATCATGTTCGTTGTTCCTAACGTTCCTTTGTATCAAGGAATGATCATTGGTGAACATAACCGTGATAATGACTTAGAAGTTAACCCTTTAAAGGCAAAACAGCTAACTAACGTGCGTGCTTCTGGAAAAGACGAAGCTATTCGACTTGTTCCTCCACGCATCATGTCATTAGAACAAGCGATTGCGTATATTCAAGATGATGAAAGAGTTGAAGTAACTCCAAAATCAATTCGCTTGCGCAAAGCTATCTTATGTCCAAGTGATAGAAAAAGATCTGAAAGAAGTAGCCCGCGCTAAAGGCTACTAGCTACTCCGTTACAGATCCCCGGGTCAAGCCCGGGGATGACGAATGGAGGGGGCAATAACAACACAAAATAATCGTAACCACTCGGCTATTTTTTGAGATTTGTATGTCCAACGAACTAAAACCATTCAATATCACATTACCTCTCGTCGAAAAACTCATAGTCGATCAGTTTCCAGAATATGCACATCTCGATATTCAATCTGTAAAAATCCAAGGACACGATAATCGCACATTTCGTCTTGGACCAGACATGTTGGTCAGAATGCCAACTGCAGAAAGCTATGCTTTGAAGGTACCCAAAGAGCAACAGCTATTACCTCATCTTAAATCATACTTAACTGTTCCTATACCTGTTCCTTTAAAAATGGGTTATTCATCAGATTACTATCCATTTCCATTTTCTATTTATAAATGGCTCGATGGTGAAAGTGCGAATAGCATGAGTATTGAGGATAGCACCTTAGAATGTATAGCTCTGGATTTAGCTAACTTCTTGAGAGAGCTTCAAAGTGTAGATACAAGTTATGGTCCAGCTCCTGGTCAACATAATTTCTATCGAGGCGATCATGTCAGCGTCTATGACAAAGGCGCGCAAACTCAAATTGAACAGCTTTCTGGACTCATCGACAGCAAAAAAGCAATGATGTTATGGGAGCAGGCAATGCTAACGAAATG
The DNA here is from genome assembly GCA_947449005.1 of Holosporales bacterium. Lineage (GTDB taxonomy): Bacteria > Pseudomonadota > Alphaproteobacteria > Paracaedibacterales > CANFPP01 > CANFPP01. The sequence continues at coordinate 6,759 of CANFPP010000013.1, forward strand.
GCAAAAACCTCTCGTTTGGATTCATGGTGATTTTGCATCAGGCAATATTTTGATTCAGGATAACAAGCTTTCTGGTGTCATCGACTTTGGTGGCATAGGGATAGGAGATCCAGCCTGTGATCTCGTCATTACTTGGACATTTTTAAAGGGTAAATCACGAGAAATATTTAGACAAAATGTAAATATAGATAAAAACACATGGCTCAGAGCCAGAGCTTGGTGTTTATGGAAAGCAACCTATGAACTTTGTAACGTAGGGGATAAAGATAGCCCTTATGCTTTAAAGCAGAAACAGATTATAGAAGAGGTTTTAAGTGAGTAGGCATGTATTATACCTATGTAAACTGAAGATGTTGATTTTGTAAGTTATGCAGATATTATTTAATTGGATGGCCACGCATCTACTGTGCTCGCCATGCCGACGGTGAGGGTGTGCACTCTCGCCGTGATGGTGAGTCTGAAGGACGTGGCCATCCCGAAAAAACAAAGCCTGAGTCATTGTGATGGCGAACTGGGTATACGACCTAATCCCTAAATATACGATATTTAGGGATTAGAAGAAGATGTTAAATCCCTAAATATGCTTGGCGCACTCTGTCATCACAGAGAAGTTCTTTTCCAGAACCTGAAAGAACAACTGATCCATTTTCTAAAACGTATGCGTAATCAGCAAGCTCTAAGGAAGCAACGACATTTTGTTCTACTAAGAGAATCGTTGTTCCTTGCTGGTGAAGATCGCTAATGATTTTAAACATTTCCTTAGCCATAAGAGGGGAAAGCCCAAGCGAGGGCTCATCAAATAGAATGAGCTTTGGAATGGCCATCAAACAACGGCCAATCGCAAGCATTTGTTGCTCTCCTCCAGATAATTTTCCTGCTAATTGAGATTTACGCTCAGCAAGTTTAGGGAACAGCGAAAAAACATATTCAAGATTTACTTCGATTTTTTGAAGAGCGATGTCTCTTTCTCTGCCAAAAAATTTGTGATTAATAAAAGCGCCAACTTCAAGATTCTCCAAAACTGTCATAGATGGAAAAATCTGTCGTCCTTCCGCCACATGCCCGAGCCTTAAGGCACAAATTTCATAATTTTTAAGGCGGGTGATATCCTGACCATTAAAAGTAATTGTTCCTGAACTTGAAGGATGGATCCCACAAATTGTTTGGATCAATGATGTTTTTCCAGCGCCATTTGATCCTACAATTGTAATTAATTTTCCACGCGGCACATGCAAAGTAACATTATTCAATGCTTGAACATCACCATAATGAAGACTGAGATTCTGAACTTTCAGCATGCTGGGGTCTCCATCTGGCTTAGCAGTGCATAATCTTCACCTAGATAGCATTTTAGAACTTCAGGGTTTTTTGAGATTTCTTCTGGATTACCTTCTGCAATTTTTTGACCGTAGTTCAAAACAATTATGTGATGACTTAGAGTCATTACTGCGCGCATTACATGTTCAATCAGCAAGATGGTAAGTCCCATTCCTTGATTAAGACTACGAAATATATGCATTAATTGATCAACTTCATTTGGTCTTAGACCTGCCATAACCTCATCAAGAAGCAATAGTTTTGGTTTTGTCGCAAGTGCTCTCGCAACTTCAAGGCTTTTTCTCTCCGAAAGAGTTAAGTGTTCTGCAAGCTGATCCTTTTTATGATCAAGAGAAAAGAGTTTGAGAATTTCGATAGATTGCTCTTTAGCTAGATTAATATTATTTTCTTTCGCTAAAGCACCAATAATTACGTTATCAAGAACTGTTAATCCCCTAAAAGGTTTAACCAGCTGAAAGGTACGACCCATTCCTTGCAGACATATTTTATCGGGTCGCTGCCGTGTAATTTTTTTATCATTAAAATGAATGTGGCCTTGATCTGTTTGAAGATGTCCAGAAATTAAGTTAAATAGGCTTGTTTTTCCGGCGCCATTTGGACCAATAATTGCAACAATTTCACCAGCAGTTACGCTGAATGAAATATTATCAACAGCTTGAACTCCGCGAAATGATTTACTAACACCTTGAACATCCAAAAGATAAGGTGAATGAGAGGTGTTAGATGACATTGCTTTCCTTGAAAATTATATAGCGTTCTTTAATTTTAGGCCAAATACCGCTTGGAACAAATAACATTATTGCTAACATTGCCATTCCATAAAAAAGATGTTTAAGACCGGGCAATTCAAAACTTGCTGTGAGGTGAGAAAAAAATTCTCCAAGTGGCGTCAGAATAATCGCTCCGACGATAGGGCCCATTAACGTTCCAATACCACCAACAATTGGTCCCATTAAAATCTCTACAGATTTTGCCATAGCAAAGACTTGATCAGGAAATAAGGCATTTTGATAAAAACCGTAAATAGTTCCTCCAAGCGCAGTCATTCCTGCAGAAAGGGCAACAGCTAATATTTTTGTTTTTAATAAATTAACGCCAAGACTTGCTGCTGCATCTTGATCTTCTCGCAAAGCTAACCAAGCATAGCCTAATCTCGTTTGCATAAGGTATCGACAAAAGAAAAAACCTAAAATAGTTAGCATTAAAAATATGTAATAAAATACATAGGGAGCCGCTCTCAAATTAATCAAATCCATAGCACTCGTGATTGGTAAAAATAAACCAGCAGAAGCGCCAAACCAATTCCAGTGATCAAAAAGAATTCTACCGCATTCTGCAAAAGCAATTGTTAGGAGAGAAAAGTGAACTCCTTTAATTGCAAAACGAAACCCTAAGAAAGCGATACAGACAGCAACACTACTTGCTATCAAAACAGCAAGAATCATCCCTAACCAAGGAGATAGACCAAAATGAATAAAAAAACCTGCTCCAACATAAGCACCAATGCCAACATATAGGGAATGGCCCAATGATAATTGTCCAGCAAAGCCCATCATTAAATTCCAAGCTTGTCCCAAAAAAGCACTATAAAGAGTTAAAATAAGGACAGATAAAATATAATCATTTGCAACAAAAGGAACAGCCAACAGTAAAGCTAGGCCCCCAATCAAAAAGGGAAGAATTAAATTTTTCATAGCTTTTGAGCAACCAACCCTTGGGGACGAAAAAGAAGAACAATAATTAATAAACCGAAACTAAATAAAGATTTCATAGAAGCAAAGGTAAAGAAAGCAGCAAATACCTCAACAAGCCCGATAAAAACACCTGCTATTAAGGCGCCTGGCATGCTTCCTAAGCCACCAATGATAACGATAACAAAACTCAATAAAGTTAGCTCCGGCGCTAAATGAGGACTCATATCTGTTAACAGACTCATTAAACTACCGGCAATACCAACACAAGCAGAACCAATCCCAAAACTTATGGCATAGAGCTTCTTGTGATTCAAGCCTACAACCTGACCACCTAAGCGGTTATCGGCAGCTGCACGAATAGCTTTCCCTAAGTACGTATAACGGAAAAACAAAAAAAGGATCACTGCTGTTGTAATTGCAACGAGAGCGGTAAATAGTTTCACTTTATCGATTAAAATAGAATCAAAGGCAATTGAATTAAAACTATAGGGTCGTGTAATGGCTTGAGCCTCTGGACCAAAAATCATTAGTTGCAAATTAAGCAGGATCAAAGCAACGGCAGTTAGCACAATAAACTGCATATACTCTGGCCGATTTAGGAGACGGTTAATAAGAAGAGATTGAAGAGCATAACCAAAACAAAATAAGCCTATTGCAATTAAGGGAGCGGCTAACAATGGGTCAAGGCCAAAAAATTTATTCAGAGCAATAGCTGCATAGATACCAAGTGCGACCATCTCTCCGTGGGCAAAGTTAACAATGCGTGTCACGCCAAATATAACAGATAAGCCGAGAGCCATTAGCCCATACACGAGGCCAATTAAAACTCCACTAATTGCTAAATTAAGATAAATATTCATTGAACTTTCAGCTGTCTTTCCACCTAACCATAGGCAAGATAGGTTTAGCTTGCTGAATAGCAGTAGGCAACACAATAATTGGCCTACCATCCTTATTTTGCAAAGAAGCAGACTGTAAATTCAAACCTTGTCCTTTTTCATCAAATTGAATGGGGCCTCCACAAACGATACGCTCCTCCATATTTGTTTGACGTAACGCCTGCTGCAATTCTTTTGAATCCGAAGACCCTGCTCGTTTATAAGCATCAGCTGCGATTAATATTGCTTCACAAGTAAAGGCAACATTCAACTCAAACATCTCACTTGGGAATGTTTCCGTAAAGATTTCCATAGCTCGTTGTGTAATCCTAGAATGAGGATTATACCACGCTGAGTTTGTAATACAATTATCTGAATATTTTCCTAAAGTTTTATAAAATGAAGATTCATACATGCCGGGGCTACCGGTACTTATTATGCCTTTAGGTTGGTACCGCTGCTTAACGCACTCACGAATCATTAAAATAGCATCGTTCAAACGTGTAACAGGAATTAGCAATTCTGCACCTGATGCTTTAACTTTGGCAATCTCTGTTGATAGATCTCGTGTTTTCGGATCATAGCTAATGGTTTCAATGATCTTGAATGGCATATCAAGCTTTGGCATAAGAGTGTCAATGCCAGCACGCATCGCCTGACCATAGGTATCATTAACATGAAAAAATGCAGCTGTTTTAGGTGTGCAGCCTGTTAATGCAAAGAGCTCTTTCATCAAGTTTAAGCCATTACGAATAAGCATTTCACTTGTTAAGAAATTCCGGAAAACGTATTGATATCCTTGTTCTGTAATTTGAGGCGCAGCTGAAATATTGACGATAAGAGGAATTTTTTTCTGCTCGCACACTTGTGCAATGGCTAATGTCACGCCAGAGTCATAAGCGCCTACGAGGATATGCGCTCCTTCATTGATGAGTTGCTCTGCTTTTGTTCTGCCAACATCAGGGCTTGATTCCGTATCAGCAAAAATTAATTCAACATCCATCCCCATATCTTTTAGAAGGGCAGGAGCAATTTTTGCTCCGCGAATACAAGATTGGCCAACTTGCGATTCTAGTCCAGATTTTGGCAGCAAAACGCCAACTCTAAACGGAGCTTTTAGCTTAGGCTTACAAGAGCTCAATCCTATTGACGTCAAACTTGCTGTAGCCAGCGAGGCTAAAGTAAATTGTCGACGCGTTAAAAATAAAGAAGAAGACATTCAACACCGTTAAAGATAAGCCTAACACCAACTGTAAAATATTATGCTATTTAGCGTAATCCATGCAAGTAAATCATGACTATTTTGCTGAAATATCATGATTGGGTGTGCGCTTGTTGTTCTGAGTATATTTTGTGATTATATCCAATAATTTTTCAAATGAAATTTAGCAAGAAAAGGAGAGAGCGATGAACTTGAACGCCATCTTGTGTTGTAAACTCAGGCCCTCATCCTATCTGCGGAGTTTCCTTGAGGAGAAGTTCTAATTTCAAGAGGACGACACTTATGAGAATAATCCAAATACCGATCCATTGTTGACCGGTGATGAGTTCTCTTAAAACATAGTGTCCAATCAAAAGTGTGGCGATTGGTTCAATGACTGATAAAATCGAAAGGTGGGTGGTTGAAATATAATGCATTGCTCTCAAGAGCAGGAAAATAGGCAATAGAGTACAGAGAATCGAAAGAATAATAGCATTTACCCAGTCCGTTGGCATTCTTGGAAGAATTTGGGGTGAATTTCCCGATGAAATAAGAATTAGGAAAAATAGACTGCTACCGATACATACCCAAAACGTTGCTTGGGTTGTTGAAATTTCTAGAGACTCACTGCAGAAAATATATGCTCCATAGCCGATGCCTGATGTGAGAGCGCATATAATTCCAAATGAGCTAACAGTGTATACATGTATGCTCGCTAGTAGAAATATTCCGATAAAGACAAAAAATAAAGAGATGAAAGTTGTATAGGAGGATTTTTCTCCCTTAACTGACCAATTGAGAAGGCAAACAATAACTGGAAAAATGAAAAAGAGGACCATGCTAAGGCCCGTACCGATTTCTACAACGGCAAGAAAATAAATCCAAGCACCAAAGGAATAAACAGCAACGCAAAAAACAATTAAAGAAAAAGTCTTAAGAGAGATTGGTTTAAATTTTTCTAAGAGCATAAAAGGGAGAAGAAGGATTGTAGAAATAGAGAAACGCCAAAATAGCATCTCCTCCACAACCAAACCGCTTTTCATGATTTCTAAGCCAAAGTAACCAAGGCTGCCAAATAAGACGCTCGCTAATCCAACAAGTGAAAATCCTATAAGGCTTTTACGTTTTTGAGATAGCATCTTCTTCAGCAGCTTTTGAGCGCGCTTGAAACTCTTGAACATGTTCAAGTAGGGCTCCTAACACATCTGTTACACCCTGCTTGGTAACACCAGAGATTGGAAAAATCTTAGCACCGCTTAATTTATGTAGTGCCGCAGTTTTTTCTGCAATTTCTTCTTCGCTGAGGGCATCACATTTATTAAGAGCGATAATTTCAGGCTTATCTCCTAAATGGCCATGATATTCTTGTAATTCGTGGCGAATGGTTGTGTAAGCTGTCTCGACATCTTCTTGAGTCCCATCAATTAAGTGCAGAAGGACACCGCACCGTTCAGCATGACCTAAAAAGCGATGACCTAAGCCAGCACCTAAATGAGCATTCTCAATCAGACCTGGTAAATCGGCGATAACAAATTCTTTGTCGTAAACATAAACAACGCCTAATTGAGGTTGTAATGTGGTGAATGGATAATCAGCAATCTTTGGCTTTGCACGAGTGGAAGCAGCCAAAAAGGTTGACTTTCCAGCATTGGGTAAGCCAACAAGTCCTGCATCTGCAATTAATTTAAGCTGAAGCCAAATCCATCGTTCTGCTCCAGGCCATCCTGGATCAGCACGTCTTGGCGATTGATTGGTCGAGGTTTTGTAGTGTGCGTTGCCAAATCCACCATCACCACCTTTTGCCAAAAAGACTGTCTGGCCTGGGATTGTTAGATCGGCAATAATAGTTTCTTTATCGTCATCAAGAATTTGAGTTCCAACAGGGACTTTTAAGATAACAGTCTCGCTGTTTTTTCCTGTTCGATTTCGTCCCATGCCATGTTGGCCTTTTTGAGCGCGAAAATGCTGTTTATAGCGATAATCAATTAGAGTGTTTAAATCACCAACTGCAACAGCGATAACATCACCACCCTTGCCGCCATTACCGCCATCAGGGCCGCCATACTCAATAAATTTTTCACGACGAAAACTATGTGAGCCTGCGCCACCATCGCCTGATTGAATATAAATCTTAGCTTCGTCTAAAAATTTCACAGTACTTTACCAAAAAAAAGACGCTGAAAACCAGCGCCTTATTAAAACTCTCAAGCTACTCACAGCCTAAAATCTAAGCAGATAGAGCAGGGACAACCGAAACGAATGAACGATCCTTACGACCTTTTGAAAACTGAACTGAACCTTCAATTTTTGCAAATATCGTGTGGTCTGTGCCTATGCCTACATTTTCACCAGGATGATATTTTGTTCCGCGCTGACGGATAATAATATTTCCTGGGATGACGCGCTCGCCACCAAACTTCTTTACGCCAAGTCGTCGCCCTGCCGAGTCCCGACCGTTGTTGGTACTACCACCACCTTTTTTCGTTGCCACTAGGTATCTCCCTTAAAATTTAATTAGCCGGCAATAATGCCAGTAATCTTTAAAACAGTTAAACTCTGGCGATGACCATTCTTACGACGATAGTTATGCCGACGCTTTTTCTTGAAAATAATAACTTTGCGATCACGCATTTGTTCCATCACAGTTGCTTGGACTTTAGCACCAGCAACATTTGGAGAGCCAATTTTTGCATGAGTTGCATCGCCAATCATCAAAACATTTTCTAAATCAACTGATGTTCCAGCCTCTAACTCTAGTTTCTCAACGCGAATTACGCTGTCTTTAGAAACACGATATTGCTTTCCACCAGTCTTAATCACTGCAAACATAGGATAAATCTCTTTGTAAAATCTGATAAGAACGATTCTGAGCGCTAAGCCCACTCGTTCACACAACACTAAGGTCTTGTCTATCTTGCCCCCCCGATTATGTCAAGATTTTTATTATAAAACCACCCACAAATTTTTTATAGAAAGGGGGAGAAAATTCAAAACATTAACTTTTTGTTAAGAGATTGGCCCTATCTCATTCATTGGGTCATTCAAATATCGAAGAGGTTCACATGACATACAATTTTCGTAAATCTTTGCCAGTTTTTTTATTAGCTGCAGCAGCTATAAGTACATCACCAACAATAGCAATGGAGCAGCTTGAGAGTGCTGCTGGAACACCCTCTAAAGCTAAAAAATCATGTATGCAAAAATTTTGTAGTGCGTTTAGTGGGTGTGTTAGAGACACTGAAGCTGTTATTGAACATCAGGCTCCTAATATCTATCTTGCTCGTCATCTTGCTGATGACGAACTGTCGATGCTAGCCGGTCGAAGCAATAATCCTAAGATCAAAGCAGTTTCAGGAATACTACATTCTGTTAATATTGTAGTGGATGGGGTAGAGTCTGTTTTGGGAATTAACTTCGGTGCTGCTCCAGATCAGGCAACACTTTTATCTGCTGTTCATACAGTAAATAGTGGCATTGAATTCTTAGATAAAAATCAACAAACTATTAAGGCTTTAAGGGAGTTAAGCTCACAGCTTTCTGATGCAAAGGCGCCACAAACTCTTGAAGGCATTGCGCATATAATTCAAAGTTTAGAGCAAGATAATCCTATGCCAAAAGCTGCAAGTATTTTAGCAAATGCAACTCTTGAGGCAGGTACAGTCGCGCCCCCATCATCTCCTGTAGTCCAAGATGCTTAAAAATTATTAGCAATAATTAATCCCGTCCTTATCGACCCGAAGGACGGGTTTTTATTTTTCAAGAATTGGCTCTTCCCCAAAATCTTTAACCATTGCAATAATTTCATCTGCTGCTTTGTTGATTTTTCCTAAATCTTGACCGCGGACAACAAAACTAACACCAACACCTTCATTTTTATAAAAAGGATAGCTGCCAACGCTTAACGCAGGATAACGGTTTTGGATTTGTGTTAACGCTTCTGCAATTACGCCTTCTTGTAAGCTGCAGGTAATGGTTTTGCAATGGAAACGATCCCCAGGCTTTAGATGCGGTGATAAAATATCAAACATTGAGCGCATTATAGACGGAATGCCCGCTAGAACAAAGACATTTTCAAATTGAAATGCTCGATCCTTGCTGGTGGAATTTTTAAGAAGTGTAACATTTTTTGCCATCAAAGCCATTTTACGGCGCGCTGGAGTTAGCCGATCATCGCCATAGTATGCTCTCATTAGCTCAATAACTTCTTGATTTTCCTCTAAAGGTTGATTAAACGCTTTGGCAATACTGGCAAAGGTAATGTCGTCATGAGTTCCGCCAATACCACCTGTTGTAAAAACATAGGTATGCAGTGCCCTTAAGTGATTGACGGCTTCAATAATAGCGGATTCATCATCGGAGACAATGCGCGCTTCTACGAGAGCTATTCCCAAATCACTTAGATGCTTACCAATATATTGAATATTGGTATCTTGAGTGCGACCGGATAAAATCTCGTTACCAATAACAATGATGGCGGCAGTTGGATGATAATTTTGCATTATATTTTCCTCGTATGAACATCTGGTTCTTTATACACTTCAGAGCTGTTTTCTGAAAACTAGTAAATTATGCAGAGTGCAAGTTTCTTTGTGTCTTGTTTATTGCAAATTTAGACACTGCGTTAAGTATAAACTATCAATTGAAGATCGTGCATAATCGTGCGATATATTTGTATTAATATTGCACGATTGTGTTGATTCATGTTGAATTTTGATGTTACCCCCATGTAAGGCAAGTAAAAGGTTTTGATAATAAACTGGTTGATCTAGAGTCTTATCATTAAAGAGTAAAAATGACGAAAAAGTATGTTATGAATCAGCGCTCTCGACGAACTCCTGCACACCCCAGAGCTATTATCCATCATGATATTTTACCGGCTTTAAAAATGATAATCGTAGAACCTCCCAAACAACTTAATATTTCATGTTAGTTGATAGAAAATGAAATTCACACCTGCATTGACTATTGGTCGTCTTATTAAACGTTATAAACGGTTTATGGCAGATATTGAGCTTGAAGATGGATCAATTGTAACGGCACATTGCGCCAATCCGGGGGCAATGTTGGGTCTTCTTGATGCAGGCAATAAGGTTTGGGTTAATAAATCACCTGATCCTAACCGTAAACTTGCCTATAACTGGCAGTTGGTTGAATGTGAAAACACCATTATTGGCGTAAACACAAGTTTGCCTAATTTGCTGGCGCATGAAGCAATTTTAGCTGGAGTTATTCCGGAGTTAAATGGATATCATAAAATACGCCGTGAAGTGAAATATGGTGTAGATTCACGTATTGATTTTTTGCTTGAGGGAGAGGGGAAGCCGTCTTGCTATGTTGAGGTTAAAAATGTTCATCTTAAGCGAAATAATACGGCGCAATTTCCGGATAGTGTTACGGCTAGAGGGGCGAAACATTTGCAAGAATTAACGCGAATGACAGCCGAAGGATTTCGGTGTGTGATGCTTTATGTGATTCAGCGGAATGACTGTGATGCATTTAGTTTAGCTGCAGATATTGATGTGAACTATGCAAATGCTGCGGTGATTGCAAAAGCAGCAGGCGTTGAATTTCTAACCTATTGCTGTGAGGTTACGCCGCAAGAAGTTAAGATTGTAAGAGCTTTGTGAACTCTGTTACCATTTAATGGTGGTTGGGTATTAATAAAGAAGCATAATGACAATTCAAGACATTTTAGAGTTGATGAAGAAAAACACACTCGCAACTCTGGGGATTGTAGGGTTAATTAGCGGTGTTATCTTTAGTGTTACTAAAGGGATTGTGGCGCATAATCCATCACATCAACTAAGTTTGCCAGCCTCCTCTCCTTTTGAAAATCATATTTTTGGTATTGGTGTTCTAGAGGCAAATTCACGCAATATCAGTGTGGGTTCTTTTTCTCCTGGAGTGGTAAAGAAGGTTCTCGTTAATGAGGGGGATCTTGTTAAATATGGGGATCCTATTATTGCTTTGGATTCACGTGTGGCAACGATTCAGGTTGTCATCGATGAGCATGTTGTTCGTAGTGCAGAGTATAGTGTCGAAATCTCTAAGGCAAACTTGGGTTATGCTTCAGATCTTTTAAAGAGAGCAAAAAAATTAAAAGCAGGCATCCTGAGTCAGGAAGAAGTTAAAAAAAGAGAATTTGATACACAAAGAGCTGAGGCACAATTTAATCTAGACAAATCAAAACTTGAAGAAGCAAAAAATAAGCTTAGCCTTTCGAAGGCAATCTTGAATCAGTTTACGTTAAAAGCACCTGTTGATGGAATTATTTTAAAGGTTTTTATTAAGTCCGGAGAATACATCAGCGACAGTACGCAAAATCCACTCTTAACGATGGGGAACCATAAACCACTTTATGTGCGTGCGCAAATTGATGAAACTGACGCATGGCGTTTTGATGCAAAAGCAAAGGCGGTTGCATATCTTAGAGGCAACAAAAGCATTTCTCTCCCTTTAAGCTTTGTCCGCATTGAACCTTTTGCAGTGTTGAAACAACAACTTAGCGGTTCAGGTAAAGATCTAGTTGATACGCGGATTATTGAAATTGTTTATAAAGTTGAAAGTGAACCCAAAAATATCTTTATCGGCCAACAGCTGGATGTGTTTATTGAGGTGAAAAGTTAGGGTATTAATTTAGTATTCATTATTCTAATTGCATTAAGCCAAGTAACTTTTGAATTTTCTGGTAATAGATTAGCGTCGTCGCTCGCTCTTTCAAAATAAATCATTGCTAAGTTGTGCATTTGTTCTTTTCTAAGAGGTTTATACTCATTGCAAAATGCCCAGTAATAACACTGTGCTGCTGAAGCTAGATAATCTACACGTTTTTCTGTGTCTTCTGTACGCAGTGCTTGGGCGGCATATAGGTAGCCGCTAGCTAGAAATGACGTTGCTGCTAAATTGCCTGAATTTGTTTCAATATCATAAGCCCTCAACGCAGAACCGAGTCGAATATAGCACCCAGCCATTTCTAAATAATCTTGATCTTTATCTGTAAAGCTGGAGGATAAAACAAGTTCATCTGGAATAGCTTGGCGTATTGTTGGTGAAAGTTTAGCTTTAACGCGTTGGATGTAATTTTGCCGTTGATCTTCTTCTATGATATGGAGAGGAACATATCCAGTGCGTATTTTTTTTGGAATGTGTTCATCTGGAAAATCACTAGAATGAGCCATTGAATTCTGGCTCAGTAGCAGAGCTATAATCATTATAAATCTACACATCAGACACCTATTCACAAAAGAGGTTCTTCATAAGATGATGTAGATCGTGAGAGTTAAGAAGTGGTTAATTAGTGAGTGTTCTGATAAAATATTTATCTTTAATGAAACAGCATTTTGTAGTAAAAATGATTTAAAGATAAATATCATAATAAGAGTTAGCTATGGCCAATATTTTGAAGAACGTATTTAATTGCACGGCGATGAGTTTGGCAATTCTTTCTTTTTCTCCTGCAAATGCGGCTGAGGCTAATAAAGAAAACATTCGTCCTGGTGGAGAGTCGGTTACAGAATCTCCTGTGAAATCATCTTCCAAAAAGATGGTGCGTGTGGCGAATCCTCTTGATGATGGTATAGCAGATATTGTATCGCAGCTTAAAATTGCACATGAAACATGTGATTTTCGTTCGATTGTTAACGCATCTCTTCAGTTTGATCAAATGACTTTCACAGAAACTGAATGGCAAAGAGTGGCTCAAAGTAACGAGGCACTTCAGTGGCCGGAACAAGATTCTTGGAAGCAAAGAGTGGGTGCGCATCTGTTTTTCCCGCACGACTTAAATGTTTATTTGGACAATCCATTGATTGGCGTTGCTACTGAACGCATTGACATGATTTGGTCATTGGCTGCAGCGAAGAAATATCATCATCCATTAGCCGGTTATTTATTAGCTACGACGTTACAAAAACTGTGGAGAAGCTATAGCGATGCTGCTTTTCCAAAATATTATACAGATTTAGAGAATCAGTCTGTTCCGTTGTTAGAGAAAGCTGTTGATAGATCGGATTTAAGAGAGGTTTTATCGAAATATCGTTTAAACAGAGCTTCCAGGAAATTTCCATATGATATATCTGAAATGATTGTGCTACCAGAAGCTCTTGGTTTATCAGACGAAGCAGAGAAGTTAGCGCGTAAGCAGCAATATGAAAGAGCTGTAGCAAAATATGTAGAAGCAGGCGATAAGGGGTTGTATTTGTGCTATGTAGAGGCTGGGTATGTTCTAGCAGGGAAAATTGGGTTTAATCTGAATTCCCAAACATATAACGGGACTCTTCCTTTGGAAGAACATCAAGAAACTATTAGCCGGATTAGTAATTATTTTAAGAAAGCAGGCAAAAGTAATGTTCCTGAGGGATGGGAAGCACTGGTTGATCTTCATCTAGCAATATATAAAAAAACCGAGAATTCTGAGGATCGTGTAACTGCTTTTGAAGGTTTAAAAAAAGCTGGTCAATTAGGTTCAACCCAATCTTATACTGATTTTTATCGTCATTTTAAAGATCAGTTTTCTGCGTTTATACAGGCTTATGGTGCTCCTCTCCAGTCTGATCTTTGGAAAGATTTAAAAACTTTTATAGAAGAGGTTAATCCTTAATTTAAAAATCATCCTCTGCAGTTGAAGACAGTGAAAAAGGTACTGCTGCACCAACAGAATTGGAGGAAACTTTTGCTTTTTGTGGTGTAATCTCAACTCCTTCTTCAGTTTCAACAACATCAGCATCATCTGCAATATCATCTTGATCTTCGCTATCTTCTCTAATTAGGGCAGCAGTTGAACGATCTTCAATTTGACCTTCATGTTCAGCATGGAGGGCTACATGTCCTGAAATAGGGAGGTTTACGGTTATTGTGCCGCTCATTAGTGTTGAAAAAATTCCCTTTGATGTTTCGTTGGTAAAATAACGTTTTTCTGCTTTAGATTTAGCAGTTGAAGATTTTCCTAATAAAATAGAGTGGCGCGTAACGTGTGATTTAAGAGAAGGTGATAATTTAAAACGAGTATAAGTAGCTTCTGCAGGATGCCCATGTTGGTGGCCGCTACTATTCAAAATATATTCAGGAGAAGTGGCAATGATGAATGGTGTTCCATTTGAACCATGAGATGTTGAACCGTGATGACTGGGGATAATGACATTAGTTTTTAACAAATGGTGACAGTCTCTGAATGATCTTAGAATGCGTTGTTCCGTTAAACCAGTTGCATCTCCTGCAATAATTGCACTTGATTTCCCAAACATAATTTTTAGGACAATGCTATCCATGTTATCATCTTCCCCGTATCGGTGGCTAATAATTTGTCCTGATTCTTCAACGTGGCTGGCATTTACTGATAGGCAGGCTACACGAAAATTTTGATTGTGAAACTGAAATGCCTGAATAAAATTGGGAACAGTATAAGAAGAAACTGATGAGGTGTTTGAAGAAGGCTCTGATGAAGTATCTGAATAATAAGGAGCTAATTCATAAGGCTCCGGAAAGACAAATAAGCTTTCAGAAGGCTCTGGTAAGTTGAAAAATTCTTCCAGTTTATCCTGATTTTCAGATGTGATTTTTCCTCCTTTTATGGCTGGGAAATAAATAGTGGTTCCTTTGTCTAAGAACTCCTTTAGTACTTCTTCATTAAGAGAGTAATGACAGGGCCAGCCTCCTAAAATCAGATGATCAATACGGTCATCTTTATGAGTCAAAAGATCAAGTAGCCAGCCATAATGATCTGAATCAGGGTGACTAATGACAACCGTTTTAACGTGAATAGGCGCCTTCTTAGCTTTTGCTCCTATAGGTTTAAGAGATTTTCTGATATCATTTAAAATTTCCTGCTTATTTTTGATGCCAATGATTTTTTTATCAGAAGCACTTGCACTCTTCACCGGATCAATAGGTCTTTGTAGTGAGGCAGGAGGTTCTCCGCCAGGACCTTTTAGAGGAGTTGCTATGATTGCTGTTCCTGAGTGCACTACTTCATGAGAAAATAGCATTTCATTTGTGTAAGCTCGTGATCCTGCATCAATAATCATGTATTCAGGTTCTGCTTCACCATCAGCAGAAGGGATTTCAACTGTCACGAGGTTCCCTGTTCCAACATTGTGGACTTTTAGCACAGCTTGATGATCTAAATGGAGTGCGCTAAAGCTTTCTTCTAAGCTAACAGTTTTTGCAATTCCTGTATGAGTTGTGCAAACAAGAAATATTAGGACATAGAGAAATCTAGAAAAAATAAAGGAGGTATAATTCATTATGATCATAATATGAAGTTTTAAAAATAGCATTTCAAGTAATAATTAAAATACTCTTAGATGATTAAGGAAGTATTTATCTGAGCTAATAAACATTCATACGATTGAGATAGCTTTGCTGATATGTTACGAGATAAGAGTGAGTAATTTTCAAGAAAGAATAGTGACGATGTTGCATTATATGAAGATGCTTTTATTGGTCTGTGTGCTATCTGTCAGCGCACATGCAATAACGGTGCGGAATCTTATTAATCAAGATGGAACAGTTACCAAGCCTGTAATTGAAATCCTAGGTCAAGCAGGCGTTCGGATAAAAGGTGTGGAGGCAAATTCAGACTGGCCACCAATGCAAGCAGAACTTGATTCAGCCGATTGTCAGAAAATCTGCGATCTTATTCAAGGTAAAGACACACGATACCCTTCTTATTCATGGTTTCGAGGCGATAAGACAGAGCGCTGGGATATGAAATATGAATTGCCTGATGCCAGCCTTAAAAAAATCTTAGCACTGGTTTTGGAGTTTGGTGGGCTTGACATGGGGGCAACTGTATCTCCTCCTTCTAAGGCTTTTGATGGCGTTATTCTTTTAGGCACAACCTTAGGAGATTTTAAACAAAGAGTTCAATTTTTGAATGAGCTTGTTGATGTGCATCAAGTAAAGATTGGTGGAGTTTATATTCTGACTGGAAAACGTGCTTTTAATGAGCAAGAGAAAAAGCTACTTCAGAATCAAGATGCAGCAGGACTTCTTTTGATCAATAATGAGAAAGAAGGGATGGAATGGGTTTTTAATCACGAGAAGAGTAATGCTCTTTTAAAATTTACACCGATTGTTATTAATGATGCCTCTCCGACAGGAATACGAGCGACAACGATAAGTACAGTTGAGCTATTCTTTGATAAGGTTAAACCAGCAGATGGAAAACGCTATTTAGCGGTCTCCTCTCATATCTTCACCTTATATCAATATCTGATCATAAAGCGGATTGCTTTTATGAAGGGATATAAAAACGTTTCCTTTGAGATTGGTGGTCCTTCTCTGCAATCATCAGAGCGGAACTTATTGCGACCAGAGGTGAAATCGGCGATTGCTCTCGATAATTTAGCGCGCATTTTTTATGAGATTTGCCAGTATAAAACTCTGACGGGAGAATATCCAAATTAAGAATAATCTTCCTGCATGGGTACCACTTAACGATGGTGAGATCATTGATGTTATTGCCTCTGGTTATGGATCTCCCCAAAAACTTGATGAAATCAAAGAGTTTATACGAAGCTTAGGATTTCAGGCACGGGCAGCTCATGATCTTATTGATGAGCAGCCTCTTGAGTATTCCAATACCGTAGAATACAGGATGGATAGCCTTGCTGAGGCTATATCCTCTGATGCAAAAATTATTTGGTCAATGCGAGGCGGGCGAGGGAGCTCATCACTCTTCTCTGAGGGGGCTGATCGATTTACGGTTTTAGCGCAAACACCAAAACTCTTCATTGGTTTTAGTGATATAACAGCAATTCATTTGTATGTAAGTGCAGCATTAGGATGGCCCTCTCTTCATTGGGGATTTTATAAAGAAGGGAGAGAAATGGTCTTTCTTGATGAAATCACCTCTATATTAAAAGGTGATGTAAAGGAGCTGCATTATAAACTGACGCCTATAAATACATGTGCTGAGCAGGTGCAATTAGTTGATAAAACGAGTATTGTTGGTGGGAATGCATCTCTTATACAAAGAAGTATTGGGACAGATACGATGCTTGATACAAAGGATAAAATCCTTTTTATGGAAGATGTTGAAGAAGCTCCAACGCGTATAAATGAATTATTTACACATTTTGATAGGGCTGGATTGTTCAAGGAATTAAAAGCAATTATCCTGGGAGATTTTATTTCAGAGCTTGGTGAAGATGATCAGGAAAAATTTTCTCTTGTAGAAGAAATGTTTGCTAAACAAATGGACGAGAGATCAATCCCTGTTTTTCACTCAAATGAATTTGGTCATATTCTAACTAACAAGCCGCTTTTTCTCAATACGCCTACAAAAATAACTCAGCAAGTTTCAGGCATGCCGATGCTTATAAATGCAACGAATAACTGGTAGATGTTCGTGTTGTTGAGAGATTTATGCAGAAATGCTAGAAAAAGAAGGGTAAACTACATTGATTCTAACTTTTACTAATAAAAAAATAATATGACGTCATTTTCTTTGCTGCCTCTCAAAAATGATCTGGAAACTAAAGTGATTCTTAAGAAGCTCGCGAAGGCACACAAAGCTTTGGCTGAACTTAAGGGGGTTATGGAGATCATTCCTGATCAAAGTATTTTGATTAATACTTTATCTCTTCAAGAAGCGCGAGACAGTTCAGAGATTGAAAATATTATCACAACTCAAGATGATCTTTACGCGAGTGATGCCTCGAAAAAAGAATTTGCTAGTATTGCCGCCAAGGAAGTTCATAGTTATGCGTTAGCTTTGCGTAATGGGTATAAAATTGTTCAAAAATCAGGACTTTTGACTAATAATACTATCTTGGAAATTCAGTCAACTTTGGAAGAAAATAATGCTGGTTTTCGCAAGCTTCCTGGAACAGCATTAAAGAGTTTGCAAACAGGTGAGACTATTTATACACCTCCCCAGGAACCAGAACAAATTCTCAGTCTTATGAGTAATCTTGAGCAGTTTATTAATGAAGATACTTTATGCGATAATGACCCTTTAGTTAAAATGGCTGTTATTCACCATCAATTTGAAAGCATTCATCCTTTTTATGATGGGAATGGTCGCACAGGACGCATTATTAACATTCTATACCTTGTTAAAAGTGGTTTATTGGAGAGTCCAATTCTTTATCTTTCGCGTTATATCAATCAGAAAAAAGCAGATTATTATAGGCTTTTACAAACCGTTAGAACGGAAAATACCTGGGAAGAATTTATTCTCTACATGCTTAATGGGATTGAGCAAACATCTTATCAAACAACGCACTTAATTCGTAATATTAAAAATTTGATGCAAGATCATAAAAATAAAATACGAACTGAGCTTCCCAAAATTTATAGCCAAGACTTGCTGAATAATTTGTTTAGACACCCCTACACAAAGATCGAATTTTTAAGTGAAGAGTTGAATGTTGAACGTCGAACAGCTGGAAAATATTTGAATCAACTTTCTCACATAGGATTAATTACGAAGCATAAGATCAAAAACGATAATTTTTATCTGAATCATGATTTGTTTAATCTGCTTTTCAATGTAGGATCTTATTCTACTACAGATTAGATTCCTTTTTAAGCTGTGTACATAAAATCGGATTTCATGTACACGTTTAAGGGGGCATGTACATAAAATTGGATTTCATGTACACGTTTAAATTTCTTGTAACTAATTATTATTTTGAGAAACGATAAAATTATGTCTCTACAACCTGTTCGCGGCACGCATGATCTTTACTCAGATACTTTGTTGCGACATGAACATGTTATTCATACATCACAAAAAGTAGCGAGCTGCTATGGGTATCAATCCATTGCGACACCTATTTTTGAATACTCATCTGTTTTTCTGAAAACAATAGGCGACACTTCGGATATTGTTGGAAAAGAGATGTATACATTTTTGGATCGTGGTGGTGAAGAGCTTGCGCTTCGGCCTGAAGGAACTGCGAGCGTTATTAGAGCTGCGATCTCTTTAGGTCTGACACAGAATCTACCATTGAAATTAATGTACTCTGGGCCAATGTTCCGTTATGAACGGCCACAAAAAGGGCGTACGCGTCAGTTTCACCAAGTGGGGGCGGAATGCATTGGTGTTGCAGAACCTTTAATCGATGCTGAAGTTATTGCGATGGCAGCCCAGATTTTAGATCGGCTTGGTGTCTTGCCCTACACTGTCTTGAACATTAATACATTGGGTGACGCTGAGAGCCGGGCCAGTTATCGACAAGCACTTGTTGAGTATTTTTCTCCTTATAAAGATGAATTGTCGCCAGATAGTCAAATGCGGTTAGAACGTAATCCTCTGCGGATTCTTGATTCTAAAAACGTTAATGATCAAATAATCGTGGCAAAGGCACCTACTTTTGAAGATTTTAGAAACCAAGAGTCGAAAGATTTCTTTGGAAAAGTTCTGGAAGGCCTCACAAATCTCAAAATTTCTTACGTTGTTAACCCGCGCCTAGTGCGGGGGCTGGATTATTATAATCACACTGCATTTGAATTTGTCACAGATCATTTGGGTGCCCAAGGAACAGTGCTTGCAGGTGGTCGTTATAATGGTTTGATGAAGCTAATGGGCGGACCAGATTTGCCTGGAATCGGCTGGGCTTTAGGCGTTGAAAGATTGGCGATGCTATTAACGGAATTGCCAAATCAGACACGCCCAATCACAGTTGTTTCTGTGGGCGATGAGACAAGAGATGCAGCATTTGCGATTGCAGTTCAATTAAGGAATCAGGGGATTCCAATTGAGTTCTCTTTCACTGGAAATGTTGCAAAGCAACTAAAGCGTGCGGATAAGGCAAATGCTCAGTATGCTGTGTTATTAGGGACGGATGAAATTTCTCAAAATATGGTGACATTGCGAAATTTAGACACAGGTGAGCAAACAACTGTAGCAATTTCAGCGTTATCTGATTATCTTGTAGCTACCTCAACGAAATTGTAAAAAGGAGTCCAGAACAGTGTCTTTGGCGCATAAGCTTGATCGAATATTGTTGCGTCATGATGAGTTGCGCGATTTGCTTGCGGTTCACACAATGTCAGACCCAGCAGATTTTGCCAAATTATCAAAAGAGTACTCTGACTTAACGGATATTTCTGAAACAATTACGAAGCTTAGAAATCTAGAGCAAGAGAGTAAAGACTTAGCCGAAATGATGGTGGATAGTTCCGCTGATGCAGAAATGCGAGATTTGGCAACGACCGAATTCCACAACTTAAAAGCTGATGTTGCTGTTCTAGAGCAAGAAATACGTGTTCTTCTTCTCCCGAAAGATGCTGATGACGAACGTAACGTTATTCTCGAAGTTCGCGCTGGAACGGGTGGTGAAGAAGCCGGTTTATTCGCTGCGACTCTTCTTAGAATGTATCAGCGTTACGCAGCCGTTAAGGGCTGGAAGTTTGAACTTCTTAACTCTGCTGATACAGGGCTTGGTGCTATCCGTGAAGCTAGTGCTTCTATTACGGGCAAAGGTGTGTATGCACGTTTGAAATATGAGTCTGGGGTTCATCGGGTTCAACGCGTTCCTGAAACTGAGTCCAGTGGCCGTATCCATACTTCAGCGGCAACCGTTGCTGTGCTTCCTGAGGTTGAAGAAGTTGATATTGAGATTGATGAAAAAGATTTGCAGATTGATGTGTATAGAGCCTCAGGAGCAGGCGGTCAGCACGTTAACACAACAGACAGTGCTGTTCGTATTACACACATACCAACTGGCGTTGTTGTGACTCAGCAGGACGAAAGATCTCAGCATAAGAACAAAGCAAAAGCCATGAAGATTCTGCGTGCACGTTTGTATGAAGCAGAAAGAGCAAGAAAAGACGCTGTGCGTGCTGCTAATCGTAAGGATCAAGTTGGATCTGGTGATCGTTCTGAACGGATCCGTACATACAACTTTCCCCAAGGACGGGTTAGCGATCATCGTATTAACCTCACTCTTTATAAAATTCAGCAGATCACTGATGGGGAAGCTTTGGATGAACTTATTGATGCGCTAACATCTGAAGATCAAGCGGCGCGGATGTCTGAAGATATCGATTAAGTAGCATTTTCATTAGTTTTGCTAATGCCCGTAGAAATTACGGGGTTTTCTTAAAGTGTTTTGTAGCTATAATTTATATTAGGTTATGAAGTGGTGTAAAAACTAACATTTTGAGGTTGCACAGATGATTACTTACATAGAAAATTTTAAGATCAGCATGTCATGGAATATTTTCAAAGCAAGAATTCTGTTCATTAAATTTTATCACAAGAATAAGTGGCCAAGTGTTTCTTATAATCAGTTGCTCAAAAAAGCTTAATAATAATGAATGTCAGTAATGCTATCAACGCTAGTGCCTTTTTAAAGCCATCTGCGGAAAAGCTTATGACTGCTGGAATTGATAATCCATGGAGAGAAAGTCGTTTGCTTTTAGCACACGTTGTTGGTCAATCCTATGAAGCAATTTTCTCAGATCCACAGCTTACTCTGACAGAAGAGCAAATAAAGCATTTTTCAAATGTTTGTGAACGCAGAGTTCAAAGAGAACCTTTGTCAAAAATTATTGGCCAGCGTGAATTTTGGGGGCTTGAATTTAAAGTCACTAAAGATACGCTTGACCCACGCCCAGACAGTGAAACTCTTATTGAAGCTGTGATTTCTAATTTCCCCAATAGAGCGCAGCCTTTGAAGATTCTCGATCTTGGTACTGGAAGTGGTTGTTTATTGCTTAGCCTGTTATCAGAATACCCTAATGCTTGGGGCGTTGGCGTTGATAAAAGTGAAGCGGCGATTTATATTGCACGTTATAATGCAAAAGTATTGGGTTTTGAAGATCAGTGTGCGTTTGCACTTAGTGATTGGACTCAAACATTGCTAGATAAATTCGATGTTATTATCTCGAATCCACCGTATATTGGCAAAACAGAGTCGATTGGTGTTGAGACTTTCGATTATGATCCTCATCAGGCTTTATTTGGCGGTGAAGATGGGTTTGATTGTTATCGTCAAATTATCCCTCAACTCCCTCATTTCCTTGATCCTAAAGGAATGGCTTTTTTAGAAGTTGGTAAAGGACAAGCCGCAAAGGTTTGCGAAATGGCTTCTAACCAAAAGCTTAATATTATTGACGTGTATAAAGATCTTGCGCAAATTGAGCGTGTGGTTGGCGTTAATCTTTTTTCTTCATAAGTATTATTCTATCACGCTTTGATAATACCCTTAAGAACGATTGTTATTCCATGAATCATATTTTGTACGGCTAAAGCAGCGAGAATAACGCCAAAAACACGAGTCAAAACATTTGTTCCTGTAATACCTAAAAGTTTCATCATACGATTTCCAATTCGAAGACTGAAATAAGTAATGGCAACAACAAGAAGCATTAAGAATACAACGCCAATTTGTGCTTTATAATCAATAGCTTCAGCCTGACGCATCAAAACGACAACAGATGTTAAAGCACCAGGTCCAGCGATAAGAGGAATGGCAAGTGGAAAAACTGAAATGTCATTACGGTTGCCTGCTTCTTTTGTTTCGTCTCCTGTCGGAGATCTAAACCCAGAATCATGCACAATAACCATTTCAATCGCTGCGAGTAGCAAAAGAAACCCCCCAGCGATTCTAAATGCTGGTTCAGATATACTCATAAGGTCCAAAAGTTTATCACCAAGAAAGGCGAAAGAAAAAAGGATAATTGCAGCAATGGTGCAAGCTTTTTTTGCTGTACGCAGTTTGACAGCAGCAGTCTCATTTCGAGTTAGAGAAACAAAGACAGGCACAACTGCAAACGGGTCAATAATGACCAACAGAGTAACAAACGCTTGAGATAAGAATTCATTCATATTTTTTTACTACAAATCAGAAATTAATAATTTATCGTATACTTAGAATCAGCTTAAGAGCAACTTATTTAGAGAAAAAGAGTGTAAGTTTTAAGGTTTTAGATAAATTTATGTAAAATATTCTTGCTGCAGGAGAATTCAAGGAATAAGATGCCTCTTAAGATTCTAAAGTAACTTTAACTTTTAAAAATTATATATGACATTTGTAGCTGAAGAATTGCCCTCTTTATCTTCACTTCAACAGACACCCTTGGTTGATCTGCATCATCAACTATCTGCAAAAATGGTGCCCTTTTCTGGATATGAAATGCCCTTGCACTATCCTATCGGAATTATAGCAGAACACCATCACACACGTAATCATGCAGGGTTATTCGATATGTCGCATATGGGGGTAATTTCTGTGCCCTATAGCAAAGATGCAGTTGAAGTTTTAGAGCAACTTATTCCCTCAGAGATCAAAGAGCTATCGGTAGGCCAGATGCGTTATGGCTTGTTGTTAAGTGAAGAGGGGGGAATTCTTGATGATTTAATGATAACGCGTTTTCCAGAATATTTTCTTCTCGTCGTAAATGCAGGACGCAAAGAAGCGGATTATCGGTATTTTTCCCGTTTCTTGAGTTGTACGTTATTGAGTGATGTTGGGCTTATTACTCTGCAAGGTCCGAAAGCACGCTCTGTGATGGCTAAGGTTTTTCCTGAAGTAAAAGAATTACCGTTCATGAGCTCTCTTTCCAAAGGAAAGGGGTGGATTAGCTGTTGTGGGTATACTGGTGAGGATGGTTTTGAGATTATCTTGCCAAAAGATGAAATTCTAGAGCTCGCTGAAACGTTATTGTCCTATGAAGAAGTAAAGCCAATTGGGCTTGGGGCGCGTGACTCTTTGCGTCTGGAAGCTGGTTTGTGTTTATATGGTCATGATTTGAACAATGCGATAAATCCTGTCGAAGCCGCATTAACGTGGTCAATTGGTGTGCGTCGTCGTCGTGAGGGAAAATTTTTAGATTCAGATGTTATTTTAGATGAGCTGGCTAATTTAAAACAGAAAGACCGTGGGCCAAAAAAAAGGCGTGTTGGTTTAACAACTTCTGGGAAAATGATTGCACGAGAGGGTGATCAAATTTATTCAAAAGAAGATATGAAAATTGGTGAGGTTACAAGTGGAGTTTTAAGTCCAACCCTTGAGTATCCAATTGCTATGGGGTATGTGAAATCAGATTATTCTTCATATTCAACTGAAGTTTTTGTAGAAATTAGGGGGCAGCGATACCCTTTCGTGATTACAGCAATGCCTTTTGTCGCTCATAAGTATTATCGAGGATAACAATATGTGTTCCTATTATGAAGGTTTAAAAAATCAATGATAAGATTCGGAATCTTGTCTACAGCCCGAATTAATGAAAGGGCTATCATAAAGCCTGTAGAAAAAATACAGCAGGCATCCGTGGTTGCTATTGCATCACGTACTCAAGAAAGAGCTCTCTTATATGCTCAAGGATATTCTCTTCCTAAGTGGTATGGAACCTACGAAGAGCTATTAGCAGACGATGAAATTGATGCTGTCTATATTTCAACGCCTAATTCTCTTCATGCAACCTTTGCTAAAAAAGCATTAATGGCGAATAAACATGTGCTCTGTGAAAAACCTCTTTCAATTAGTTATGGCGATGCGATGGAATTGATTGAGATTGCAACTCAAAAGAATCTTTTTCTTATGGAGGCGCTACACTATCAATATCATCCTGTGATTAAGTCATTGCTTCAGCAGATTCATGAAGGTGTTTTTGGTGAAATTTTGCAAATAGAGGCACGGCTGGGGTTTAACTTAAAATCATTCCCGAATATTCGCTTACAGTCAGAACTTCAAGGTGGAGCATTTACTCACATGGGCTGCTATTGTATTGATTTTATTAGTCAAGCAATGGATACGCAAAAGCTATCAGTACGTAATATGAATGCTGTCTATGGTGCTAATGTAGATCTGACGACGTCAGGGATTTTGTCAGGTGATAATTCTAAAAGCAAAGCTAGTTTTTGGTGCAGTTTAAAAGAACCTAAAATGGACACATCAATTGAAGTTATCGGTACAAAGGGAAAAGCATTTGTGCTAAATGGTTTTAATGCTGCGAAAGTTCAAAATGGTTTTATTACACAAATTTTTGAAGTTCATTCAACAGTTGGCCATTTCCAAAAGCCATCAGAAATTAATAAAAGTACTTATGATTTTCAATTAGAGTATTTTCTTGAGCGTTTAAACCAAGGTAATTTTGCGCCAGTTGTTAGGTTAAAAGATACAATTCTAGTAGAAGAAATTTACAATAGAGTTAGAGCAGGGCACATTTATGCTTATCCTAATAAGAAACAACAAGTTAATTAATAAAAACACTCCTTTCATTATTTCTATCAAAATTGTAATGCTATACTCCTCTGGAATGAAGACATCGATTTTTAAGTTGATCTTTTGATCATTAACCATCATCTTTAAAACCTTAGATAGAATGAGCTGTCTGCGATTTTAAAGACTCTAGTATAGGTATAACTTATCAAAATCTCTGTCTTAAATTCTCATATATCTTCATTCCAGAGGGGGATAACTTATGAAAATAACATTAAGCCAAACTAACTTATTTGCTGAGAAAACGGTTGTTACTCAATCTTATAATGTGCCTGCTAAAGAAGGGCCAGTTAAGGTTAGTTTCTTAGCTGGATTAGATAAGAATTCTCTGAAAACAAACTCCATTTATATGCTCCGCGTGATAGCAGGTCAGTATCTACGTAACCAGCCACTCAACCAAAAGGACACGCAAAAATTCCTGCAAACAATGATTGATGAAATAAAAATAAAACGTGGCGTTCTCTCTCCAGAGTTGGCAACTATGAACAGTTTGCATCGTCGTTATTTTAGTTGAATTATGATTCGCATCATTTCTGGAAAATTTCGGAAAACTCCATTACTCCTCCCTGATCCTAAAACCACTCGCCCAACAAGCGATCGTGTGAGGGAAGCTATCTTTAATATGCTTGTGCATTCGTTTGATATTGATTTTGAACGAGCAGTTGTTCTTGATGCCTTTGCCGGTTCGGGTGCAATGGGATTAGAGTCTTTGTCGCGGGGCGCTTCGAAAGTTATTTTCTTAGAAAAGGACAGAGAAGTCTTAAAAATTCTTCAGGCGAATATCCATAAACTTAAGGCTGAATCAGAATCAGAAATTCTAAAAAATGACATTGAAGCAATTCAAACAGCAACGCATCCAGTGGATTTGGTTTTTATGGATCCTCCGTACAATCAAAACTTAGAGAACAGAGCACTCTGTCTTTTAAAAGAACGAGGTTGGATTGGCAAGGATACCCTGATTTGTATTGAAAGATCTTCTAAGGTTGAGCCACTCATCAACAAAAATTTTCAAGAGATTCAAAATCGAATATATGGCGCAGCATCAGTTGTGTTTCTAAGGCTGCTGACGGATTAAGAGTGTCTTGTGAATTACAGCAAGGTGCTCATCAGCTAGATCATCGTCTTCATCATAGCATCTGACCGCTAAACCTATTATTTCTGAGCCACTTTTTTTTATGAACCAACTGGTATTGTAAGGAAGTTCTTCTGTAAATTGATCATGATCTTCGTTAAGAATGAATTTACCGAGTTTACCAATATTACAAGATAATAAATTGCCATGAATAAGATCATTTGCAACGAATGTTAGCTCTTCATCCGTAGTATATGGAAATCCATCAAAATATTTCCCCTGTTCTTGAAAGATTGCCACTTCTGACATCGGAATGAATTCAATACCTTTTGGTCTGATTTTTTGAATAAAAATAGGAGAATAGTTTTCTACCTCATTAGGCATTGTTTCTATTATAGATAGAGAGACAGAGATAGCTCTATTATCTGTTGCCATTTTTCTAGATGATTTGAACAATGTTCTAAAAGCACTTGAAAATGAACATCTTTTTACTTCTTTTAATTTAGGCCTTGGCATTCTTTGTGGCTGGATTAAAAGTGGTTGGGGCATGACTCTATTGATTCTATGAGATGGGAAAAAACAGCGCCATGAATTTGTTTGATTTCCTTCTGTTTCTATAGCAAAGACTGCAATTTGAAGATGAGCTAATAACAAGCATATTAAGGAAATTTTATTAAACATTTTTACTTCTATTGGGGGGTAATTAAAAGTTTGTATGTTTATAATATTCTTGTTACGCGTAATCAAGTAAAAAGTATCAGAAAATATTAATTCTTCAAATTCTTATACCTTTCATGAATGAAAGATATAGCTTTATTATGTTTTTCTTTATCAGTTTCAACGTCTCATGTGTTGCACTATGTATTTAGAATTAGGGAGTACATCTTTTAAGCTAGGATTAAAACTTTACTCCTGTAAGCAGTAAATCTTTCATCATGTTCATTTTTCTCATAAAAATCTGCAAAGAAACCGATAACTTTTTCATAACTTACTATGGCATCCCAATAGGTATCGAAGGGAAGTTCTAGAAAGTCTTCTTTGCTGCCGTTAAGACAAAATTTGCCATATCTGCCAAGAGTACAAGAGGAGCCATCACCATTAATAAGATTGTTTGCAAAGAGTGTTAAGTCACTATCCGAGTACTTTGCATTTGGATTTTCTGTATTTTCTTGAAAGAGTAAATCGGCGACAGGAATGTATTGATGATTAGTGGTGCAAGGAAAATTAGGCAGACAATCTTCATTTGGGCAGTTTGTAATTATTACTGAATATGGCATTTTTGATCGCTTGCCTGGTACAGGGTACACATTTTTATTAGCTTTTTTTCTAAACATTGATTTAATAATATCAATAAGTGAGCATCCCTTTATTTGAGATGCTGGTTTTGTCTTTAAGACTTCCTCTCCTGGCATAACTCTAAATGAAAACAGCTTACAGCATGATCTTGTTGGTTCATCATCTGTTTCTGTAGCGAAACTGATGTGAAAGTGAGCTAACACAAAGCATATTAAGAGAGTTTTATTCAACATTTCTACTTCTATGGGGTAATTAAAAATTTGTACGTTTGTAATATTCTTGCGACAAGTAATCAAGTAAAAAATATTAATTCTTCAGAGTTTTAGCTCTATTGTGCCATTCAATGGCTTTTTCTTTATCGATTTCAACACCTAGGCCATAATCATAACAAAGGGCAAGACTCGATGCTGCATCAGCATAGCCTTGATCTGCAGCTTTTTTATACCATTCAACGGCTTTTTTCTCATCTTTCTTAATACCTAGGCCATAAAAAAAGCAATTCCCAAGATTATATTGTGCTTTCGCAAGCCCTTGATTCGCTGCCTTTTGATACCACTCTACAGCTTTTGGCTCATCCTTTTCTGTATCTATTCCTTTTAAAAAACAATTTCCAAGATTATTTTGGGCTTCAGCTTTTCCCTGTAAGGCTGCTCTTTGTAGGATAGAAATATCGGACTTATTAACTGATATAAAGATAATGGCAGAGAGGACTAAAAATAATACGGTTAGTAAATATTTCATGTTCATCACTTTGCTGGTTAAATTTTATTAACCTATAGATAAGGGCTCTTGTCTATATTTGCAAGAGCGACCATGTCCTAAATATTAGCGCGTAATCAGTTAAAAAAAGCTAGTCGTCATTCATTTTTAAAGCTGCGATAAAGGCACTTTGTGGAATTTCAACGTTGCCAAATTGACGCATACGCTTTTTACCCGCTTTTTGCTTGTCTAAGAGTTTGCGTTTGCGGCTGATATCACCACCATAGCATTTTGCCAAGACGTCTTTACGCATGGCAGAGATACTTTCGCGCGCAATAATCTTGCCGCCAATTGCTGCTTGAACCGCAATTTTGAAAAGTTGGCGAGGGATAAGATCCTTAAGACGGGTACAAAGAGTACGACCTCTAGACTCAGCGCGACCGCGATGAACCATCATTGCTAAAGCATCAACACTTTCCGCATTGACTAGAATGTTAACCTTAACCAAATCACCCTCTTTGTAGGAATCAATCTGGTAATCAAAAGAAGCGTAACCACGACTAACGGATTTTAATCGATCATAAAAATCGAAAACAACTTCATTTAAAGGGAGAAGATAAACAGCCATTGCCCGATTACCAACATAAGTGAGATCTAATTGCTCACCGCGCCTGTCAGAGCAGAGCGTGAGAATAGAACCTAAAAATTCATCAGGAACTAAGATCGTTGCCTTAATCCAAGGTTCTTCAATAAAATCAACTTTTACAACATCTGGCATGTCGGTTGGATTGTGCATTTCAACAATCTCGCCGTTGGTCATATGCAAACGATAAACCACACTTGGGGCAGTTGTAATGAGATCTAGATCGAACTCACGCTCAAGACGTTCTTGAATAATTTCAAGATGTAGGAGCCCTAGAAAACCACAACGGAAACCATAACCAAGAGCCGCAGAACTCTCTGCTTCGTAGTGAAAACTGGCATCATTAAGATGAAGCTTTGCTAAACTTTCTCTAAGCTTTTCAAAATCCGCAGCGTCAACAGGGAAGAGACCACAAAAAACAACTGGTGTTGAGGGTTTGAATCCAGATAAAGGGTTAGCCGTTGGTCGTCTTTCTTCTGTAATTGTATCTCCGACTTTACAATCTGCAACGTGCTTGATGCCTGCTGTGATAAAACCAATCTCTCCAGGTCCTAAGCTTTCAACTCTTATAGGCTTTGGTGTGAATACGCCCACCTGATCAATTTCATAACTGGCGCTTACTCCCATCATGCGAATTTTCATACCAGGAACCAATGTTCCCTCGATAACGCGCACAAGAATCATAACGCCAAGATATAAATCATACCAACTATCAACAAGCAGGGCCTTTAAAGAAACATCTGGTGCGAAGTCATTCTTTGGAGCGGGTAAACGTTTAACAATGGCTTCTAGAACATCTTCAATACCTATACCTGTTTTGGCAGAGATCATTACAGCTTCTGATGTGTCCAAACCAATAACTTCTTCAATTTGATTCTTTACACGTTCAGGGTCTGCAGCAGGTAAGTCAATTTTGTTTAGGACTGTGATAATCTCGTGATTATTATCGATAGCTTGGTAAACGTTTGCTAATGTTTGTGCTTCCACGCCTTGACTTGCATCAACAACAAGAAGAGAACCTTCACAAGCTGCAAGAGAGCGACTCACCTCATAAGCAAAGTCAACGTGACCTGGGGTGTCCATTAAATTGAGAATATAAATTTTACCGTCTTTGGCAGCATAACGAAGACGCACTGTTTGCGCCTTAATGGTAATGCCTCTTTCTCTTTCAATGTCCATTGAATCGAGAATTTGCTGTTTCATCTCTCGCAATTCAAGGCCACCACAAAACTCAATTAAACGATCGGCAAGCGTAGATTTACCGTGATCAATATGAGCGACAATAGAGAAATTGCGAATTAAAGAAGGATCAGTAGCCATTATATACCATCGCGTAAAATTCCGCCGAATAATTGAGTGATACTAGCGATGATATTATCGCTAATACTATTAATTTCAGCTTCTGTTAAGGTGCGATCAAGAGATTGCAACCGAATTTGAAAGCTAACAGATTTTTTGTCTAAAGTAAGCTTTGATCCTGTATAAACATCAACAATATCAACATTAGTGATCAAAACTTTATCAATTTTTTGAACAGCTTTAATGATTTGATCCGAAGATACTGTTTGATCAACAATAAATGAAAAATCTCTTAAGACAGCTTGATAGGGGGAGAGCGTTAAAAACTTTTTGCGCTTCTGTGAAATATTAACAAGATCAGAATAAACTTCAAATACAACGACAGGGCCGGTTGCTTTCATCTTTTCTAATATTTCTGGGTGAACTTCGCCAAAATAGGCAAGAATACGTTGTCCCTGTTTTAAGGAACCACTGCGGCCGGGGTGATAATATGAAGGAGCGACTGCCTCAATTTGCAAAGAAGATTCAGAAACACCAAGTAAATCTAGAACAGCTAAAGCATCCGCTTTTGCATCAAAAGCATCAACAGCACGACCTGAGCCTGTCCAATGACGCGGGCTTATCGGACCACATCTGAGACCAGCAACAGCATTTTGTTCAATTGGTTTTGCCTTGGCTTCTTTAGCAATTTTAAATTCAGTTCCAATTTCAAAAAACCGTAATCCTGTTTGGCCGCGTGCCTGATTGTTCGCAGTCGCTTTTATTAAGTTTGGTAAGAGAGTTGGACGCATGGTCGCAAAGTCTTGGCTAATTGGATTCGAAAGGGTGAGGGCAGGTTGTCCTCCGCCAAACAATTCTGCTGTAACATTATCTAAAAATGTCCAAGTGACTGCTTCATTCATTCCACGGCTAGCCAAAAGCTTTTTAAGGGCAATTGAGATAGTGAAACGATTTGATTCAGATTGTGGAAGAGTTGAATTAACAGGCAATGAGACGGGTACAATTGCATCGTACCCTCTCAGGCGTAAAATTTCTTCAACAAGGTCGGAAGCACCCTCAATATCATGTCGCCATGTTGGTGCCAAAACGGTTAGACTGTCAGCCGTTTGTTCTTGCGTTTCAAATCCTAGCTTTTCTAAAATAGATTTCACATCGCTGGAATCATTGCAGCCAGATAAATCTGCCAACTTTTTGAAAGGAAGCGTTACAAGCTGATTTTTTTTAATTTCATGGCCAGCTTCAACGATATGACTTGGATGTCCCCCGCACCACTGCAGAATTAAATTCGTTGCAATCTCAAGTCCATTAGCAACATCACTGGGGTCAACGCCGCGTTCAAAGCGTGTGCGAGCGTCGCTTAATATATTTAATGCCTGTCCTGTTTGTGCTGTTCGAATGGGGTCAAATAAAGCTGATTCAACAAACACATTCACTGTTTCTTCTGTGCACTTTGTTGAGTCTCCCCCCATGATGCCTGCAAGGGATAGTGGTCCAGAAGAATCTGAAATGAGAATCATCTCATCATTAAGTTCGTATTCTTTTTGATCTAACGCTAGAAGACGTTCACCCTTTTTTGAGAGATGAACTTGTAGGTTTCCTTGGATCTTATCCGCATCAAAAACATGCAATGGACGACCTAAATCAATAGATATATAGTTCGTAACATCAACTAAGGCAGAAATCACCTTTTGTCCGATGGCTTTCAGACGGGTTTGAATTAGCTCTGGACTTGCTCGATTAACAACATTTTTGATAACTCTGCCAACGAAATGAGGGCAAGCTTTTTGATCTGTAATCTCGACTTGGATTGAAGATTCAAACTCTCCTTGAATTTTTGAATAGTTCAAAGGTTTTAATGTGCCCAATCCTGCAGCAGCAAGATCGCGCGCAATTCCTCTAATGCCAAAGCAATCAGAACGATTTGGTGTTAGTGCAATATCAATGACGGGATCATTAAATCCTAAAGCATTTGCAAAAGGTGTCCCTGGTGCGTAGGTGGTTGTTAAATCTAAAATGCCTTCTGAATCTTCGCCCAAAAGTAATTCTGTGGCTGAGCAGAGCATTCCAAAGCTATCTACGCTGCGAATATTGCCTTTTTTGAGAGCCTGCCCAGTTGCTGGAATGACTGTACCAACGGTTGCAAATGCAACCTTCATGCCCAATCGAACATTCGATGCACCACAAACAACTTGAATAGCTTCGTTTTCACCATATTTTACCTGACAAACATTTAATCTGTCGGCATTTGGGTGACGTTCCACTGCAATAACTTCAGCAATAACAACACCATTTAGTTTTGTAGATGGGTCTTCAACGCCTTCAACTTCATGACCTAAATCTGTTAAAGTCTTTGTTATTTGGTCTAAAGTTGCGTTTGTTTCAAGATGGTCTTTTAACCAGGAAAGCGTAAGTTTCATTTGCCACCCCATGGGGTAAAACCATAATGATTCAACCAACGAACATCTGACTCATACATTGCTCTGATATCCGGCAAACCATATTTCAACATTGCTAAACGCTCAATTCCCATACCAAAAGCAAATCCTTGATGTTTTTCTGGGTCAATGCCACAGTTTTCAAGAACTTTCGGGTGAACCATACCGCAACCTAAAATTTCAAGCCAATCTGAGCCTGCTTCAATTTTTAAACCATCTGCAGTTCTGGTGCAGCCTACATCAACCTCGGCTGAGGGTTCCGTAAAAGGGAAAAAATGAGGACGAAAACGCACAGGTAAATCCTTAACACCAAAGAAGTGACGAATGAAATCAATCAAACATCCTTTTAAGTGCCCCATGTTTATGCCTGGTTCAATAATGAGGCCTTCGCATTGGTGAAACATTGGCGTGTGCGTGGCGTCATAATCACTGCGATAAACACGACCTGGAGCTAAAATTCGCAAGGGGGGGTGTTGATTCCGCATGGTGCGAATTTGTACGTTTGATGTCTGTGTTCTCAGGAGATAAGGAATATCTGTCGTTTCAGGATCAAAGTAAAAAGTATCGTGATTCTGGCGGGCCGGGTGGTGGGCCGGGATATTAAGAGCATTAAAATTATGTTCTTCATCATCAATCTCCGGACCTTCAGCAATTTGAAAGCCGAGACGATCAAAATAAGTGATCAACTCTTGGATAGTTTGAGTAATGGGGTGAAGAGTTCCCGTCGCTTCAGGTCGCGCTGGGAGAGTGACGTCAATCTTTTCGCTTTGTAGGCGATTTGCCATAGCTAATCGATTGAGAATTATTTTCTTTTTATCAAGAGAGTCGGTAACTTGCTCTTTGAGTTGGTTGATCTCAGCGCCACGTTGACGGCGCAATTCAGGATCCAATCCTCCTAATTCTTTTAGTTTTTGAGTGATCTCTCCACTTTTTCCTAAAAGATGAACTCGCAAATTATCTAAATCCTGCAAATTTTCGCAAGATTCGATTTCATTTTTCCAATTTTCCAGATGATTAGAACTCACTGCTATCAGATCTCCACATCTTCATTTCACATAGGTGTAAAACCAAAATACAAAAGGGTTGGAGAATTTCGCCAACCCTTTCGTTTTATCTTATTAAGCGAAAAACTCTACGCTGCGAGTGCGCCTTGAGCCTTATCAACAAGTGCCTTAAAAGCTTCTGGTTGATGAACTGCTAAGTCAGCTAAAATTTTACGGTCAACTTCAACATTTGACTTTAAAAGTCCATTAATGAAGCGAGAGTAAGTTAATCCATATTCACGAACTGCAGCATTAATACGCTGAATCCATAAAGCGCGGAATTCTCTCTTCTTATTGCGACGATCTCTGTAAGCATATTGTAGAGCTTTTTCGACTTTCTCAATCGCAACACGATAACATGTACTTGAGCGACCGCGGTAACCCTTAGCTAATTTTAGAATTTTTTTATGACGGGCATGGGTTGTTACACCTCTTTTTACGCGTGACATTCTGGTTTCTCCTTAAACGTGTAGAAAATAAGCGCTAACTCTTTTAGCGTCGCTTGGGTGCATAATGGTCATACCACGTGCATTGCTTAGGAATTTGTTAGTACGCTTGCGCATACCATGACGTTTACCAGCTTGTCCCATCTTTATTTTTCCGCTTGCAGTAAGGCGAAACCTTTTCTTTGCACTGCTTTTTGTTTTCATCTTGGGCATTTTTATTCTCACTTTTGAGTGTTATTAATACTGATGATAGGTAGGCATGCCCGAGTAGAACTCACTACTCTTGCCCAAACTATCAGGAACGTAAGTTTTATTTATAGAGCCTTTCTTTCTCTAAAACAAGATTAATTTCAGGGTTTATGAATGCGCTTAGCTGTATTATATTATAGCTAGAAAATTGAGAAGCATTGCTTCATAGTTTTCAAAAATCTCAGGGGGCTACATGAGCATAACAGCGATTAATGGCAAAAGACGAGGCAGAGCTTTAGAAATTGTTTTTTCTATTGATGTTCTGACAGAAGATCATCAGTCTTTGATCAAAATGGCAGATAAATACAATGATAATGAAAACCTTGCCGCTGCTTTAAAAAATGCAGCTGAGTTGATGGATCAGTCTTTAAAATCTTATATGCAAGAACTTAATTGTATAAAAGACGAAAATACAACATTCCCAGAACAAAAGTATTTTAGTAGCACACTATTAGACAGGCAGATCTAGGTCTTCCTTAAAACCCAGGTATCTTCATTCATAACCGATCTAATAATGTGCTTTGTGGATTATAACAACTCACACATGTTCTTCATTAGTTGCAGAGATTGTCTTTAAGCTGCTGCTGCGGCAGTGGTTTTTTTAGAAGATGGCTTTTTTGAGCTACTATCTTTCCCGAAAATTCCCTCTAATGCATCATCCGCTTCCTTTAAGTCGTCTGAGCTCATTGGATTTACTTCATCTACTTTTTCCTCTGATGAAGCAGTTGGTTTTTTGGCAGTAGTAGGTGCCTTTGCTTCAGTTTTTCCCGCTGGCGTTTTAGCGGGAGAGGATGATTTTTTTGAGCTACTATCTTTCCCGAAAATTCCCTCTAATGCATCATCCGCTTCTTTTAAGTCGCTTGCGCTCATTGGATTTACTTCATCTGCTTTTTCTTCTGATGAGGAAGTTGATTCTTTGGCTGAGGATGTCTTTGCTTCAGTTTTTTCCGCTGGCGTTTTAGCGGCAGAAGATGGCTTTTTTGAGCTACTATCTTTCCCGAAAATTCCCTCTAATGCATCATCTGCTTCCTTTAAGTCGTCTGAGCTCATTGGATTTACTTCATCTGCTTTTTCTTCTGATGAGGAAGTTGATTCTTTGGCTGAGGATGTCTTTGTTACGGTTTTTGCAGCTGGAGCTTTAGATACTGAGGCAATTTTCTGTGAAGTTTCATCACCTGACTCAGTATCCACCGCACTATCTTGTACAGCTGATTTTTCAGAAATTGAAGGCGTTATCTTTGAGCTACTATCCTCTGGCTCATTGCTCATTTCTTTATCTGATGAAATTGGTTTCGTCACATCAGAATTTGACTCTGACTCATGATTTGTTTCATTCCCTGAGGAAGAAGAGTTGTCCAGTGGACTTGAATCTGATTTTAGAGTGTTTTCAGGTGGGGTAACTGACTCTATTGAGGTATCACTCTTTGCCTCTTCTGAGGGCGCAAGAATAACTTCTACTGGCGCTGTTACGGCTGGTTCACCTGTTTTTATTTCAATTTTTGCTGCTTCTTCAATTTTCTTTGCTGCCGCTAATTCAGCTTCAGCTTGAGCTTGTAGTTCTTTAGCTTCTTTTAGTTTTTCTTCTGCATCTTTTTTATCAGCACTAATATCTTTTAACATTTCTTTAGCTTCAGCTTTTACAACTGGTCCTAGTCGTAACTCTTCCGCTGCTAATTTCCTTTTCAACTCCTCTATTTCTGTTAGTATTTGTTCTGATGTTTGAGGCTGCGCAGATGGATTAGTTGTTGAGTCTCCCGCTAATGCTGCTGGGTCTACTGCTTGAGCTCCTACTACTGGATCCCCTGTCTGTATTCCTGCCGCTGGTTCTCCAGCTTGCACTCCTGCTGCTGGTTCTCCCCCTTGTGCTATTGCTGCTGCTGGATTTTCAGCTTGTGCTATTGCTGCTGGATTTACTGTTTGTGATCCTGCCGCCGCTGGGCTTACGGCTTGTGCTCCTACTGCTGGGCTTCCAGCTTGTACTGGGGCTGAAGCAGCTGCTCCTGCTCCTGCTCCTGCTATTATATTTCCTGCTGCTGGTGGAATTGCAGCTACTCCTGCAGCTAAAGGATTCGCAAATAGTGCTGTAGGCGAGGGAGTGGATGAATTAGCTGCTGCTGGGGCTCCGGCTGGTGAAGGTTTGGATCCAAAAAGACCGCTAACTGCTCCTAAAACTTGATCAGGGGTTTGTGGAAGAGTTGCAGGTAATACAGGAGCTGCTGCGGCTGCATTTACATCAACTGTTGTTGTGCTGATCAACAGCAAACTGCTTAGAGCTAAAGAGCGAAGATAAATCTGCAAAATACACCATCCTGTGTTAAGAAAACCCTGTCCTATTATTAGACTCTTAAATGGTTAATATCTTGTTAATTTTCTTTAAATTAAAAAGTCAATGAATGACAAAGTCATTAATGACTCAGGTGGAACGCCCATTTAGTAACTACTGTTTGATCTGGACTTAATGGGCTCAGCAATAGAATAGCCTGAGCGTTTGTTGTTGGGCAAATCTGGCGTGTTATTTCTTGATGCCCAGATGCCATAAAACGCCATGATTGAGGGTGCTCTTTTCGCTCTGGATGATATCCACGTGGTTGGTTAATTGGCTGTGGCAGATTAATGATTGCACCGTCTGCAACCAAACTTATTTGAACGCCTGGGTGAAAAATAAAACGTAAGGCGCTCATACCATCATTTGAAAAACTGATTGAATCTTGACCTCGAAAGTCATCATTATCGATAGAAATATAAAGTTGACGATTATGAGAGAAAGATGCGTTTTGTGAGGTAGACTTATAAAATGCTTCGAGAAAACCATGGCCGTCTTGAGTTGTTCTCTCAATTTTAACCTGTGCATCATCGTTGTCTTCTGTAAAATCATCAGCTTGAACCCAGTCTTCAGTTGAAGATTGTATAATTAAATCTCCGCGATGAATAAGCCTTTCTCTCCCAACGCTCCATTCAAAATTAAGGATGCGAGTGCTTGGTCCGAAGGAATTGGTTAGAGTGAATGGATCTAAGCAAGGTTTTTTGTTTAATAAAACAAGAGCATTTTTTACAGAGCATCTTTCATAACCAATATTATTAGCACGACTAGGAGGGCGTCCTCTAACATCAGATAAAGATAAAACCATATCAATGAGACCAGGAGAGCCTCTCACAATTTGACTGTCTTCTTCATTCACAATACCGTTAAAATTCGCTAAGCTGCCATCGCCATGACGAAACAATCTTACAATTGGAGCCATTTGATTGATGCTTGTTTGCAAGAATGCAGGGTCTTTAAAATCTAGATTTCGCAAGATTGCTCGAATATCTATTAAGTCTTTTAAAACTAAAAGCTGAATTTCAGGGTTACGACTTTCATGTCCCCCGTCAAGAAGAAGTTGTTCTTGTACAGTTTCTTCGAGAACGTCTAAAAGTTCAGAAAGATGTTCTTGCTGTTTTGGAAATGTACTCGCAGCAAAAATAAGTCCTTTAAGAGCATACAAACGCGTCAAAGGATTTTCAATATCTCTATAGCGTCTTTTAAGATAGCGATATTGCTGATCTAAGTTTTTGAAGAAATAATGACGAAAATTTTCATCCGCACTTGAGCAAAAAAAATCATACAAACCAATCCAATTTGCTAGCCTATGGCCAACAATATCTGGTTGCCAAGCTTCTGTGAGCCAATACTTGGATAAACAACGCCTGTTATTGTTAATCCAATGACTAATTAACTGACGCGCAAGGCGACGTGAAGCATTGTCGCCAATTGCTCTTAAGTCTCTGAGCCAATCAAATCCGTGCAGACGCATTATCTTATTTTTGCTGAGATTTTCATTTAGAGGAGAGTCTAAAATATCATTAAGATTTAAAAACTCATCTTCTATTTGAAATTTTCCCTCTAACATTGTTTGGCCTAAGTTGTGATTGCCTGGCCATGGATCTGTTGGAGTTGTTACTAATTCGTCAAATCCCCCACCCATCAGAGTGATGCCATAAAGTGTCGTTTTTTCTAACTTTAGGCGAAGATACTTCCTGAGTCTCTGAAATGGATCACGAGGATTATGTTCTTTTGTGAAGGTGTGTGTGTCCATAAAATGTTAAATATTTCCTCTTAACAACATGATTCTATCTGAATAGTGTTGGAATTTGTTTGCTTGACCGTCGTTGTAAAAAATTGCATGACCTGCAACCAAGACATCTGCTCCGGCATCAACAATTTCTGCAGCATTGTTAACTGTGATACCACCATCGACTTCTAGGGAAATTGGTAAATTTCTCTGGTCAATGATGTGTCTTAGGTCTTTGATTTTTTTAAGAGATGCTTCAATAAATTTTTGCCCACCAAATCCTGGGTTAACAGACATTACTAGAATTAGGTCTAGCTCATCGATTACAGGTAAAATCA
Organism: Holosporales bacterium; assembly: GCA_947449005.1. Classification (GTDB taxonomy): domain Bacteria; phylum Pseudomonadota; class Alphaproteobacteria; order Paracaedibacterales; family CANFPP01; genus CANFPP01. Next base: position 45,619 of record CANFPP010000013.1, read on the forward strand.
TTTCAATAGGGGTTGCAGGATTTAAAGCTACACCAGCTTTAACTCCACAATCTTTAATGACTTGGAGAGTTCGATGAAGGTGTGGTCCAGCTTCTGGATGCACTGTTAAAACATTAGCCCCTGCATTTGCGAAAGCTTTGATGTAGGAATCAATGGGAGAAATCATAAGGTGAACATCAAAAGGAAGACGCGTCAAATCTCTCAAGCTTTTGACCGCATCAGGGCCAAAGGCAATATTTGGTACGAAGTGACCATCCATTACATCAATATGAACCCAATCGGCTCCTGCGGCGGCTACAGTTTCGATTTCAGCTCCAAGGCAAGCATAGTCTGCAGCTAAAATAGACGCAGCAATCTTTAAAGGAGATCTTTTCATCTGTTGATGGTTGATATTGAGTGAATTTTCCATGATCTTTTAAGACTAAACGATTTTAGTTTTCGAGTCACTATCTACGTTACCTAAATAATTATCTAAATAATTTGAAAAAAAACTTTGTGCTTTTGTAAACGTTATGATAGTCATTTATAAGTATTCCCTGGTAGCTCAGTCGGTAGAGCAAGTGACTGTTAATCACTGGGTCGGCGGTTCGAATCCGTCCCAGGGAGCCAATTTCAGACCTACACTTATTTTTTTGAATTTTCTAGTACATTATCGTAATGATTATGTCCATGCTAAGGTAGGATTAATCACATTCTGCAAGGCAAGAATTTTATATGCTTATTCGTAAAGCTCTAGATTTTTGTATCGCTGGCTTGGTAGATATAGATAAGACTTGTGCGTTAGTATTCCGGATATCGTGAGAGCGTCAGTAATAAGGATGAACAACTGAAGCTGATTTGTTGGGCGGTCAAAGAATCGATTCTCTTAGATTACAAGAGATTGTTCGTAGTAAAGATAAAGTCTTTTGTGCTTTAAAGGATTACTTATTGACACAGCATTGATAGAAAGAAAGCCTGGGAGTTTCAATGAAAGCTACAAAATATACCAAATTTCTTCCCTTTATACTTGTAATATTAATATTTTCTCTTAATGTGCACCGAGCTATCAATCTGGATATGTATAAACAGCCTTCTTCATGGGCGGTAGATGCAATACCATCCGTATTATCGAATAAATATTATGATTCCAAAAAATATTTAGTTATAAAAGAAGTTAAAGAATCATTTGCCGATCAACACAGTGCGTTGGGAAGTTTCAACCTTGCAATAAACTCTGTGATAAAAAAGATTCAAGACTCACAAATTCTAGATACAACTTCCTACGAAGTATTAGGTAACGATGATAAAGGAATAGTTGATTATGTAAATTTAGCTTTCAGCTTGTTTGGCAACAATGTTGAATCAATGTTCATTTTGTATTATTTCTTGCTTGGTATTTCTTGCAAGTTTTCACAGATCAGAGCCTCATATTTTTATGTTGGTATGTGTTTTAACGGTAAGTTATTTAATTTTACCCTCGATTAAATATAACCCACAACTAAATTCTATTATGGCACTAAGGTCCTTTCCCATATTGTCGCTTGTAGCGTGCTTACATTGCTTAGGGACTTTGTTACGCACACAAACCATGCAGTTCAATAGGTTTTTATTTACCAAAGAGGTGGCTCTTCTTACCATACAAGTTATTCTTATATTTTTCACCCTGCATATAAGAACCACAGCTTTATGGCAACCAATAATCATCGGTTGTGTTGCTTTTTATCTTCTGGCATTTAAAACGTATAATTATATTAGCAATTCATTAAGAAATACTGATATGAAGTTCACTTTATTGAAGCCTTTGATAGTGCTAGTTGTTATCATTGTGGCGCAACTTGGCCTACAAGGATATCGATCCTGGGCATTCCCTGTTGAGTATAAGCGTGGTGATCAAATCTTAACCCGAGTTTTTTGGCATAATATTTTTTCTGGATTCGCTTTTCAACCTGAATTTGCTGACAGATATAAACTGCGTATCGATGATGTAAGTATTGTTGATGCAACTAAGAATTACCTGCTTGAAAAAGATCGTACCAGTGAGCTTCATCTGCTAGGAAATCTTGAAACTTATAATGTAAAATGGTCAAAATATGACAAGGTAGTGTTGGAAATGCTTATCGATCGCTGTCGTGAGTATCCGCTTGAGTGTGCCAGTGCTTTTTTCTACTATAAGCCGATTTCATTCTTTGGAAACATTGCTTGGGTTTATGGCTTTAAGCAATACCCTCCAGACTTAGAAGTATTTGTTTCAAGGCAGTTCGGTGATAGTCTCAAACAGCAATTTATCAAAACTAGTAATTTAATGGATGATAAAAATCAAAGAGCAAATCTTCTGAACACAATCCCGATGCTAATCATTGTACCATTCCTAGTTTTGTTTTTGATACATCGTACCGATCGACGTTATGTAATCGAAAGCATATCGACATTAATCATACTTTTTATTGGTAGTCTCTCAACAGTTGTGATCGGATACCCAGGGCCGCACACAATTGCTGAACCAGCAATTACTCGCCGTGTTCTAAAATGAGGTGCAACGCATTAGAGTGTTTGTTGATAAGACAGGCACAGAAAGGCGTTGCAAATGAGAGAATACAAACAATTAGGATATGAAGAAAGAATAAAATTGGCAGCGCTTCGTCAATCGCAGTCATCAC